>CBIMFD010000089.1:0-11751 GCA_966243085.1 uncultured Shinella sp. | reverse complement strand
GGATTTTCCAGTTTCGCCATGGTTCGGTTCCGTGTGTTTTCTCGAAGCCTTTTACGACGTTTGCCGCCGGGGCGACAAACGAAAACGGGCGGCATGTAGCACGCCGCCCGTCTCGAAATGGTGGGAAGATCGCTTATTCGCCGGCGGCGGCGGCAGCGGCGTCTTCTTCCTTCTGCTTCTTCTCGGCGATGCGCTCGAGAGCCTTCTTGCCCGGCTTTGCCTTTTCCGGGTTGCTGCGGGCCTCGCGCTTCAGGACGCCGGCTTCGTCGAGGAAGCGGGCGATGCGGTCGGTCGGCTGGGCGCCCTTGGCGAGCCATTCCTTGGCGCGGTCGGCGTCGATCTGAACGCGGTTCGCGTCGTCCTTGCCGAGCATCGGGTTCCAGGAACCGAGCTTTTCGAGGAAGCGGCCGTCGCGAGGGCTGCGGGCGTCGGCGACGACGATCTGGTAGTACGGACGCTTCTTGGAGCCGCCGCGGGCGAGACGAATTTTCAGTGCCATGTCATTTCTCCTTGGATGGTAGGCCGCTTTTCTCAAGCGGTGTGGTTTGCGCCGTTGTGTTCGGCGGCAATGGCTTCATGGTGCCGGATCACCTCGCGGATGATGAAGTTCAGGAACTTCTCCGCGAAATCCGGATCCAGATTGGCTTCCTTCGCCAGGCGGCGAAGGCGCTCGATCTGGTATTCCTCGCGCGCCGGGTCGGCCGGCGGCAGTTCATGCGTCGCCTTGAGAACGCCGACCGCCTTGGTGCAGCGGAAGCGTTCGGCGAGCATATGCACGAGGGCGGCGTCGATATTGTCGATCGACTGCCGGTATTCCCCCAATTGATGCTTGACCTTCGGATCGATCGTCATAGTCGTCCCCTCACTTCTTCTTCGGCAGGCCGGGAAGGCCCGGCAGGCCGCCGAGGCCGGGCAGGCGCCCGCCGCCGAGGCCCGGAAGACCGCCGCCGCCAAGGCCCGGCATGCCGCCCGGCTTGATGCCCGCCGCTTCCGCCTGCTTGGCGAGGGCTTCGAGCTGCTTCGGGTCCATCTTCGACAGGTCCGGCATGCCGCCCATGCCGCCGCCGAGGCCCATCTTGCCGGCGAGGCCGCCCATCATCTGCTTCATCAGGCCGCCGCCCTTCTTGCCGCCCATCATCTTCATCATGTCCGCCATCTGGCGGTGCATCTTCAGAAGCTTGTTGATGTCGGCGGCATCGGTGCCGGAGCCGGCCGCGATGCGCTTCTTGCGCGAGTGCTTGAGGATATCGGGATTGGCGCGCTCGGCCTTGGTCATCGAGTTGATGATGGCGATCTGGCGGCCGAAGAGCTTGTCGTCGAGGCCGGCGGCGGACATCTTGTCCTTCATGCCGGCCATGCCGGGCATCAGCCCCATGATGCCGCCCATGCCGCCCATCTTCTGCATCTGGCCGAGCTGGTCGGCGAGGTCGTTGAGGTCGAACTTGCCCTTGGCCATCTTGGCGGCCATGGCAGCCGCCTTCTCCGCGTCGATGTTCTCGGCCGCCTTCTCGACGAGCGAGACGATGTCGCCCATGCCGAGGATGCGGTCGGCGACGCGCCGGGGATGGAACTCCTCCAGCTCGCTCATCTTCTCGCCGACGCCGATCAGCTTGATCGGCTTGCCGGTGACGGCGCGCATGGAAAGGGCCGCGCCGCCGCGGCCGTCGCCGTCCATGCGGGTCAAGACGAGGCCGGTGATGCCGACGCGATCGTCGAAGTTGCGGGCGAGGTTGACGGCGTCCTGGCCGGTCAGCGCGTCGGCGACGAGGAGGATCTCGTGCGGATTGGACTTCCGCTTGATCTCCGCCATCTCGATCATCAGCGGCTCGTCGATATGCGTGCGGCCGGCGGTGTCGAGGATGACGACGTCATGGCCGCCGAGCTTCGCGGCCTGCACGGCGCGCGCGGCGATGTCGGTCGGCGACTGGCCGGCAATGACGGGCAGCGTGTCGATGCCGGTCTGGACGCCCAACTGGCGAAGCTGCTCCTGCGCGGCCGGGCGGCGCGTGTCGAGCGAGGCCATCAGGACCTTCTTCTTGTCGCGCGTCTTCAGCCGGTTGGCGATCTTGCCGGAGGTCGTGGTCTTGCCCGAGCCCTGCAGGCCCACCATCATGATGACGACGGGAGCGGCGGCGTTGAGGTCGATCGATACGCCCTCGGAGCCGAGCATGGCGATGAGCTCGTCATGGACGAGCTTGACGACCATCTGGCCGGGCTTGATGCTTTTAAGGATTTCCGCGCCGACGGCCTTTTCGCGCACCGCGTCGGTGAAAGAGCGCACCACTTCCAGCGCCACGTCCGCTTCGAGCAGCGCACGGCGGACCTCGCGCAGCGCCGCGGCGACATCCGCCTCGGAAAGCGCGCCACGGCCTGTCAGTCCATTCAGAATGGAGCCAAGGCGGTCCTGGAGTGTTTCAAACATCGCATCTTCCTTCTTGTTTCCACTGGTGGCGGAAACGTCGGTGCTATCGGCGCCGAAAACAAGACGCAAAGCCAAAAAGCACCCGAGGGCGCATCGCGCTGTCGGGTGTTGACCTCCGGGATCTCTTTATACCTTCACGGGTCCCGGTCGGTGGCTTCAAGCGTTCTTACTTGTCGCAGATGCGGGGCTTAAACAGGAAGATGCCCGGAAAGTCAAGGATCGCCTGCTAAAGAAGGGTGGCGCCCGCTTCCGTGAGCTTGAGTGCCGTCAGGCGGCCGGTGGCAAAGCAGCCCGTATCGATGCCGATCCGGCCGGGGCCGAAGACCGGCTCTTCACCTGGCGTATGGCCGTGGATGACGGTGATCGGCAGGCGGGGGCCCTCGGCAAGGAAGGGCTCGCGGATCCAGAGGAGGTCCGCGTCGGACTGGGCATCGAGCGGAAGGCCGGGGCGGATGCCGGCATGCACGAAGACGCGGCCGCCCTGGACGAGCATTGCAGGCAGGCCTTCGAGGAAGGCGACGTGTTCCCGCGGCACCGCGGCCCGGATCGTATCCGCCGCCCGGGCCAGTTCCTTCGGCCGGCGCAGATGCGCAAGGTGGCCGAGGCCGTAGGAGCGGAGGGTCGCATCGCCGCCGAAATCCAGCCAGGCGGCATTTCCGGCGGGATCGTGGAGAAATTTCAGGAAGGTGTCGTCGTGGTTGCCGCAGAGCGTGATGCGCTCGATGCCGTCAACGCCGCTCCTGCCGGAAAGGTGCTCCAGCACACGACGGGAGTCCGGGCCGCGGTCGATATAGTCGCCGAGATAGACGATGAGGGGGCGGCCTGCGCCGGTGCGGGCGATATCCTGCCGGATCCTGTCTTCCAGCGCGACAAGCGCCGCGTGACAGCCGTGGATGTCGCCGATCGCATAGACCGGCGCGCGGGCCGGATCGAGGGCGAGGCGCGTCCGTCTCGGTTGGGCGTTATCAGGAGCCGTTTGCCGGAGGATCTTTCGGAGAATGGCGAACATGTACGGCGAGGATAGCGGGAAGCGCGGACAAGGGAAACGTTTTCGCGCGATCCGCCGGCGCTTGCGGTGCAGACTGCGTCTGGTAATTCCACCCCGTTTGCGCCATATACGCGCAAGGATAGAGGATGCTCGCGAAGGCGTCCCGAACGGAAGATCCGGCATGGTAGCTGAAGCGCAATTCGCCCGTATGAACGGGCTCGGGAACATGATCCTCGTCGTGGACATGCGCGGGCGCGGCGATGCCGTGACACCGGCTGCCGCCGTCGCGCTCAATGCCGACCCCGCCACCCGCTTCGACCAGATCATGGCGATCCACGATCCCAAGGTCGACGGCACCGACGCCTTCATCGACATCCTCAACTGCGACGGCACGAAGGCGCAGGCCTGCGGCAACGGCACGCGCTGCGTCGTGCAGGCGCTCGCGGCCGAGACGGGCAGGAAGGTCTTCACCTTCCAGACGGTCGCCGGCATCCTCAATGCCGTCGAGCACGAGGACGGCACGATCTCCGTCGACATGGGCGCGCCGGTCTTCGACTGGAACCGCATTCCGCTGGCCGAGGAATTCTACGACACCAGCCGCATCGAGCTCCAGATCGGGCCGATCGATGCGCCGGTGCTGCATTCGCCGGCGGCGATGTCCATGGGCAATCCGCACGCGGTCTTCTGGGTCGACCGTGACCCGATGAGCTTCGACCTCGACCGTTTCGGCCCGCTCCTCGAAAACCATCCGATGTTCCCCGAAAAGGCGAACATCACGCTGGCGCAGGTGACATCCCCCTCCGCCATGACGACACGCACCTGGGAGCGCGGCGCAGGCCTGACGCTCGCCTGCGGCTCGGCCGCCTGCGCGGCCGCCGTAAGCGGCGCGCGCACGGGCCGCACGGGCCGCACGGTCGCCGTCACCGTCGCCAGTAGCCCGAACCGGGGCACGCTCACCATCGAATGGCGCGGGGACGACCACGTCGTCATGACCGGGCCGGCCGAATGGGAGTGGTCCGGCACGCTCGATCCATCGACCGGCGCCTTCCGCCGGGACGAGACCGCGGCGGCCGCCCGTTGAGCGGCGTCACCGTCATAACCTTCGGCTGTCGGCTCAACACCTACGAATCGGAAGTGATGCGCACCGAGGCCGAGAAGGCGGGGCTGAACAATGCCGTGCTGGTCAATACCTGCGCCGTCACGGGCGAGGCCGTGCGCCAGGCCCGCCAGGCGATCCGCCGAGCCCGGCGCGACAATCCCTATGCCCGCATCGTCGTCGCCGGCTGCGCCGCGCAGACCGAGAAGGAGACCTTTGCCGGCATGCCGGAGGTCGACGCCGTGCTCGGCAACGAGGAGAAGCTGAAGAGCGCCTCCTATCGCGCGCTGCCGGATTTCGGCGTCTCGGCGGAGGAGAAGCTGCGCGTCAACGACATCATGAGCGTGCGCGAGACCGCGCCGCAGATGGTGCGGCTGATCGACGGCCATGTGCGCGCCTTCGTGCAGGTGCAGAACGGCTGCGACCACCGCTGCACCTTCTGCATCATCCCCTACGGCCGCGGCAATTCGCGCTCCGTGCCGATGGGCGCCGTGGTCGACCAGGCGCGAAAGCTCGCCGAGAGCGGCTATTCGGAGATCGTGCTGACCGGGGTGGACGCCACCAGCTACGGCGCCGACCTGCCGGGTGGTCCCAGCCTCGGATACCTCGCCAAGGTGCTGCTGCGGCAGGTGCCCGACATCCGGCGCCTTCGCCTTTCCTCCATCGACAGCATCGAGGCCGACGACCATCTCTGGGATCTCATCGCCGACGAGCCGCGCTTCATGCCGCACCTGCACCTTTCGCTCCAGCACGGCGACGACCTGATCCTCAAGCGCATGAAGCGCCGGCATTCGAGCGCCGATGCCCGCGCCTTCTGCGCGCAGGTGCGGGGCCTCAGGCCGGAAGTCAGCTTCGGCGCGGACATGATCGCCGGCTTTCCGACGGAGACGGAGACGATGTTCGCAAATGCCGTGCGACTCGCAGAGGATTGCGGCATCGCCCATCTCCACGTCTTTCCCTACAGCCCGCGCCCCGGAACGCCGGCTGCGCGCATGCCGCAGCTCGACCGCGCGCTCGTCAAAGAGCGTGCGGGCCGCCTGCGCGAGACTGGAAAACGGCTCGCCGAGTCCCATCTCGATTCCATGATCGGGAGGGAGGAGATGATCCTCGTCGAGAACAACGGCCTTGCACATACGGAAAACTTCACGCTCGTCGATGCCGCCGGCCTGAAGCCCCGCGATCTTGTGCCGGTGACGATCACCGGCCACAATGGAAAACACCTGACGATGCGGCCTCTTATCGCGGCCGCCACCGCCTCCTTCGCAACCAGCGGATAGCTTTCATGGCCCTCGGCTTCATCAAGAAGATTTTCACATTCGGAAAAGACACGGCGGCCGAACCGAAGCCGGAGGCGGAAGCATCGGCTCCCGAGGCGCCGGTCGTCGAGCCGGTAGCGCCCGCACCTGCCGAAACGCCGGCGGTTGCGCTTTCGGACGATCGCGACGCGCTGCTGGACGAGGCGGAAGCTGCCAATCCGGAGGCCGATTACCACATTCCCGAGGACGTGGAGCCGGAGATCTATCCGCTGCCGCACGACCCCCACCTGCCGGTCGCCGAAGCGGAGCCGGAACCCGAGGCTGATGAACCGGCGGCGGAGATCGCTGCAGAGGAGCCGGAGGCGGTTGCCGAAGAGGCGGTGGAAGCCATCGGCGAGGAACCGTCGACCGAAGCCGGGGACTCGGTTCTCGAAGAAGCAATCCGTGCCGAACCCCCGGCTGCCGAACCCGTTCTGCCCAAGGGTTTTGCCGCCACGTCCGATGCGCCGGCGGAAGCGGCGGTGCCGGAGATCGCCCAGCCGAAGCGGAGCTGGTTCCAGCGCCTGCGCGAGGGATTGGCGCGCACCTCCTCGCAGCTCTCCGGCCAGATCACCAGCCTTTTCACGAAGCGCAAGCTCGACGACGACACGCTGCAGGACCTCGAAGACCTGCTGATCCAGGCAGATCTCGGGGTCGAGACGGCGCTGCGCATCACCGATACGCTCGCCGCCGAGCGCTACGGCAAGGACGTGACGGGCGCCGATGTCTCGCGCATCATGGCAAGCGAGATCACCAAGGTGCTCTCGCCGGTCGCAAAGCCGCTGGAACTCGACCTCAGCCACAAGCCGCATGTCATCCTCGTCGTCGGCGTCAACGGCACCGGCAAGACGACGACCATCGGCAAGCTCGCCGCAAAACTCTCCGGCGCGGGCCTCAAGGTCATGCTGGCGGCGGGGGACACGTTCCGCGCGGCGGCCATCGAGCAGTTGAAGATCTGGGCGGAGCGCACCGGCTCCGAGATCGTCTCCTCGAAACTCGGCGCGGATGCCGCGGGCCTTGCCTATGAGGCCTATGAACAGGCGAAGCTGAAGAAGAGCGACGTCCTGATCGTCGACACCGCCGGGCGCCTGCAGAACAAGGCCGAGCTGATGGCGGAGCTGGAGAAGATCGTGCGCGTGCTCGGCAAGCTCGATCCGGATGCGCCGCACACGGTGCTCCAGACGCTGGACGCGACGACCGGCCAGAACGCGATGAACCAAGTGGAGATTTTCCGCAACGTCGCGGGGGTCACGGGCCTGATCATGACAAAATTGGACGGTACGGCCCGCGGCGGCATCCTTGTCGGCATTGCGGCCAAGCACAGGTTGCCGGTCTATTTCATCGGTGTCGGCGAAGGGATCGACGATCTCGAACCCTTCGAGGCCAAGGATTTCGCGGAAGCGATCGCAGGAGTTGAAGCATGAGCAAGGCAACGCTGGAGGAACCCGCCACGACGGAGGAGAAGGTCAGTCCCCTCCTCAAGCTGGTGCTGGAACTCGGGCCGCTCGTCGTCTTCTTCTTCGCCAATTCACGCGGCGAGTGGCTGGCCTCGCACTTTCCCGTCCTTGCCGAGATGGGCGGGCCGATTTTCATCGCGACCGGCCTCTTCATGGCCGCGACGGCGCTTGCGCTCGTCGTTTCCTGGGTAATGACGCGCACGCTGCCGATGATGCCGCTGATTTCCGGCATCGTCGTCTTCGTCTTCGGCGCGCTGACGCTCTGGCTGCAGAACGACACCTTCATCAAGATGAAGCCGACCATCGTCAACACGCTGTTCGGCGCGATCTTGCTCGGCGGCCTTTTCTTCGGAAAGTCCCTGCTGGGCTATGTCTTCCACGCCGCCTTCAAGCTCACCGAGGAAGGCTGGCGCAAGCTGACGCTGCGCTGGGGCCTGTTCTTCATCGTGCTCGCCGTGATGAACGAAGTGGTCTGGCGCAATTTCTCGACGGACTTCTGGGTGGCCTTCAAGGTCTGGGGCACCATGCCCATCACCATCCTCTTCACGCTCGCGCAGATGCCGCTCGTCATGCGCTATTCGATCGAGCCGGCGGAAGAGGGCACGGCGCCGTAAGCCTGACGTCAGGCATAGGCGAAATCCGTCGTCTTGCTGACAAGCGCGGCCTTCAGCTTTTCCAGCGCGCGGTTTTCGATCTGGCGCACGCGCTCCTTGGATATGCCGAGGATGATGCCGAGCTCTTCGAGCGTGGCGCCGTTTTCGGCGAGCCGGCGGGCGCGGATGATCTTCATCTCGCGCTCGTTGAGCTGGCCGAGGGCCGAGTGCAGCCAGTGACGGCGCCGTTCGCCGTCGATGCTGTCCACAGCCTGCTCATCGGGGAGGGGTGCGTCGCTGGTGAGGAATTCGAGACGGCTTCCCCCGCTTTCGCCCTCCGCCGAGGAGATCGGCGCCTGAAGCGAGATATCGGAGGAGGAGAGGCGGGCATCCATGGTGCGCACGTCGGCGGTGCTGACGCCGAGCGCGGCGGCGATCTCCTGATGCATCGCCTCGCTTGTCAGGTGCTCGTCGCCGCGGGCGAGCCGCGCCCGCAGGCGCCGGAGATTGAAGAAGAGAGCCTTCTGGGCGGAACTGGTGCCGCCGCGCACGATCGACCAGTTGCGCAGGACATAGTCCTGGATGGAAGCGCGGATCCACCAGCTTGCATAGGTGGAAAAGCGTACCTGCCGTTCCGGCTCGAAACGGGCTGCGGCTTCCAGAAGGCCGATATAGCCTTCCTGCACCAGGTCGCCGAGGGGCAGGCCGAAGTTGCGGAACTTGCCCGCCATCGACACGACGAGGCGCATATGGGCCATGGCGATGCGGTTTCGCGCCTCCTGATCCTTGTTGTCCTTCCAGGCCTGCGCGAGAGCCTGTTCCTCTTCCCGTTCGAGGTAGGGCGCGGACATTGCAAGCTTGATCATGCGGCGGTCTGCGGTCGTCGTAGCCATGGCAGGTTTCTCCATGTGAACCCGAACCGGCGCAAGGAAGTACCCTGCGCCTGCTGACGAACGACATTTCGGAAGGACCGGCGGATTGCTCGAAATCGCTTTCGAGACTTCGAGACATTGAGGGGTTGCCCCGCCCGCGGCCGCCCGTAGCGGGTCGTCCTCGGGCCACAAACGTCCGGGCCTGAAAAAAGTTCCATAAAAAAACCCGGCCGTTGCCGGCCGGGCTTTAAATTCTGGCGAAGCGCCCTAGATCAGGCCGCTTCGTCCTGGGAGTCGTCCTCTTCGATGGCCTTGCCGCGCTTTGGACCCTTGGCGAGGTTCGTCTCGACGAGACGGACGGCTTCGGTTTCCGACATCTTGTTGACGGCGGCGATTTCGCGGGCCATGCGGTCGAGAGCGGCTTCATAAAGCTGACGCTCGGAATAGGACTGCTCCGGCTGGTTCTCGGCACGGTAAAGGTCGCGGACCACTTCGGCGATCGAGATGAGGTCGCCGGAATTGATCTTGGCATCGTATTCCTGCGCGCGGCGCGACCACATGGTGCGCTTTACGCGGGCCTTGCCCTGGACAACCTTCAGCGCACGCTCGACGAAATCGGTCTCCGACAGTTTGCGCATGCCGATGGAAACGGCTTTGGCGACCGGCACCTTGAGACGCATCTTGTCCTTTTCGAAGTCGATGACAAAAAGCTCGAGCTTCATGCCGGCGACTTCCTGCTCCTCGATGGCGACGATCTGGCCTACGCCGTGGGCGGGATAGACGATCGACTCGCCGGTCTTGAAGCCCTGGCGCGTGGAGGATTTCTTCTGCTGGGTCGTCATTCTGTTCAAATACTCCCTGTTACGCTCCCGGCGACGGCCGGGTGGGTCCGGGGACCCGGGAAAGACGGGGGGCACCTTGAGGTGTCACCGCGCTGGTCCGTCCGCCATACGCAAAAAGGCCCTCTGCGACGCGATCACGTTGAGCAACCGAAGTTGCCTATGGGAGGTGAGCGACGTTGAGGGATCGTTTGCTTTCGTGGTGGTGTTCGGGCACGCAAAAATGCCGCGATGTGGATCAGTATTGCGACCCTACCACAAAAAAGTGCCGAAATCAATAATTTGCTTCGCATGGGTCATCAAGCCTGTCCCATCGCCTTTCGACGGGAGCAGACGTTTTTCCCCAGGTTCGGCCGCCGCTTCGGACGGGTTCAGTCGCCCTTGCCGGGCTCGGGCGAGAAGTACTGTTCGTACTTGCCTTCCACCCCGTCCATTTCCTTGGCTTCCGGCATCGCATCCCGCTTGACGGTGATGTTCGGCCAGATCGCGGCAAATTCCGCATTGATCTTCAGCCACTTGTCGAGACCCGGTTCGGTATCCGGCTTGATCGCCTCGGCGGGACATTCCGGCTCGCAGACGCCGCAGTCGATGCATTCGTCGGGGTGGATGGCGAGGAAGTTCTCGCCCTCATAAAAGCAATCGACAGGGCAGACTTCCACGCAGTCCGTATATTTGCAGCGAATGCAGTTGTCGGTCACGACATACGTCATGATTCACTCCAGAAACGTCTTAAACCGGGCGCCAGCAAGGCCGCCGTCGCCGCTGGACCCGCGCGCCACCGGCCGGCCGAAGGAGGCCGCGCGGACACAGGCGCAAGGCTGTTCGGAGGCTGAGGTAAAGGCTTTGCGGGCGCATTGCAAGCGTAATAGATGCGCTGCGGGAGCCGGGCGAGGTATAGAATTCTAATCCTCGTCCTCACCGGAAAAACCTTGTAGCCGGTCGGTTTCCCGGCGTTCCCGCTTCGTCGGCCGGCCGGCGCCCCTCTCGCGCGTCGCCTGGGCGAAGAGGTTGCGCTCCTCCCGCGGCGGTGCAGGCGGCGTCATGTCGTTGTAGAGGAGCCTGGCTTCCTCATAGGGGCCGCGGCGCTCGCCGGGCAGGAGCACCTTCACCACCATGTCGTGGCGGTCGAGTGCGAGCACGATCACGTCGCCGGGGCGCACCATGTGCGAAGGCTGGCGGATAGTCGCGCCGTTGACGCTGACATCGCCCGCCTCGACGGATTTCGCCGCCAGCGAGCGGGACTTGCGCAGCCGCGCGAAGAACAGCCATTTGTCGATGCGCTGCCGCGCCTGACCTGTCGGCTGTTCCTCGTTGCGCGACATCGCTTACTTCTTCATCTGCTCCTTGAGCGCTGCGAGCTTGGCGAAGGGCGAATCCGGATCGATCGGCTTTTCCTTGCGGGGCGGCCGGGCCTCGAACTTCGCCTGCTGCGGCTTTCCGCCGCGCTCGTTGCGTTCGCCGCGCTCCGGGCGGTTGCCGCCCTGCGGCTTGCCGTTGCGGCCCTTGTTTTCCGGGCGGCCGCCTTCACGGCGCTCGCCCCGTTCGCCGGCCGGCTGGCCGCGATGACGTTCGCCGCCGCGCCGTTCGCCCTGGCCCTGGCGGTCGCCATGCCGCTGGCCGCCCTGGCGCTGGTTGTCGTGCCGTGAGCCGGGACGCCACAGCAGGACAGGCTTGACTTCGACCGGTTCTCCTTCGGCGGTGGCGGCTGCCTCCGTCTCTGCCGGCGCCTCGGCGGCCGGCGCTTCAACGGTTTCGGTTACAGGGGCTTCGACCGCTGCGGCCGGGGCTTCGCTCTCGCCCTCGGATGCATCTGCTTCATGCGCGTCGGAGGCTTCCGTGCCGGCTTCCGCCGGCGTTTCGGCGGCCGCCTCGGCCGGTGCCTGTGCTGCGAGGAAGGCTGCGACCTCCTCTGCCTTCACGGCATCGGCGCGGTAGCCGAGGCCCTTCAGGATCTCCTCCATGTCGTCGGGCGTCGCGCCCAGGATGGAGAGCATGGCGGTCGTCGCCATGAAGCGGCGGCCGTCATAGGCGCCTTCAGGACGCGGCGTGCCCGGCTTCCACTGAAGGAGCGGGCGAATGAGATCGGCGAGGCGCTCAAGGATGTCGATGCGCACGGCGCGCTTGCCGAGGAAGCGGAAGCCGGCGAGCTTGTAGAAGGCGCGCTCGAAGGCGGGATCGGTGACGACCGA
>CBIMFD010000088.1:0-11769 GCA_966243085.1 uncultured Shinella sp. | reverse complement strand
CCGCAAGCGGGGAGAGGGGACTTGCCCCACGCAATGTTCGAAATTCAGGAAACCGGTGCGGCATATTTCCTTCTACCCGCTTGCGGGGAGAAGGTGGCCGGCAGGCCGGATGAGGGGCAGCCTTTGCAGGCAATCACCCCCCTGAATTCGCCGGCAAGACCGCACCCTCAGAAATCGAATTCCGCGATCACCGGCACATGGTCGGACGGCCGTTCCCAGCCGCGCGCCTCGCGGATGACGGAAATGTTGGCAAGGTGCGGCTCGAGGTCGGCGGAGGACCAGATATGGTCGAGGCGGCGACCCTTGTTGGCGGCCTGCCAGTCGGCCGAGCGATAGCTCCACCACGTATAGAGCTTTTCATGCACCGGCACCTTGCGGCGCATGAGATCGACCCAGGCGCCCTTCGTCATCACCTCGATCAGGCCTTCCGTCTCGATGGGCGTATGGCTGACGATCTTCAGGAGCTGCTTGTGCGACCAGACGTCGTGCTCCAGCGGCGCGACGTTCAGATCGCCGACGAGGATGGAGGAGATGCCGGCCTCGGCCTCGGCATGCAGCAGCTTCATCTCCTCGATGAAATCGAGCTTGTGGCCGAATTTCGGGTTTATCGAGCGGTCCGGCTCGTCGCCGCCGGCCGGCACATAGAAATTGTGCAGGCGGATCGACTTGCCGCGGTGATGGAAGACGACCGAGACATGGCGCGCATCGCCGACGCCGCAATAGTCGCGCCGCTCGACGAGTTCGGTCAGTGGCAGGCGTGAGACGGTGGCGACGCCGTGATAACCCTTCTGACCATGCATGACGATGTGCTCGTAACCGAGCGCCTTCAGGGGCTTGGAAGGAAACTGGTCGTTCTGGCACTTGGTTTCCTGCAGGCACAGGATGTCGGGCGCGAAGGTCTTCAGGAAATGCTCGACGAGCGGCATGCGCAGCCGCACGGAGTTGATGTTCCACGTCGCAATCGAAAATGCCATGTCTATCCCCGGAAACGCGTTCCGGGGCGTCTTAGCGCATGCGGGACGAAACGGAAACCGTTTGGTTGCCGTCAGTTGGCACCGCGATTGCGGATCTCGTCATAGGGGATGGCGAAGACCCTGTCGTCGAGGGCGACGCCCGTCTTGACGTTGAAGATCATCACCGAGGTGTCCTTGCCCTGCGCGTCGGTGATCGTCCACTGGCGCAGGTCATAGGTCTTCGGATCGAACATCATGGTAATGGTCGAATCGCCGAACATGCCCCTGTCGCCGAGCACGATGGTCGTCAGGTCCGCCTCTTCCTTCACGTTGCGCACCATCTTGCCGGAAAGGTCGATCTTGTTGCCGAGCAGCAGATTGAGCGGCGTCTTGGAGAGCGGGTAGATATCCCAGGTCTTGAGCTTGCGGTTGCCGATGACGACGGACTTGCCGTCGGCGATCACGCGCATCGGAGAGGGATCCTCGTAGTTGAAGCGGATGCGGCCCGGCCGGTCGATGTAGAACTTGCCGCCGGTTTGCTCGCCGCGCGGGCCGAACTGAACGAATTCGCCCATCATGGTCTTCACGGAGGCGAAATGGTCGGCGATCTTCTGCGCCGTGCCGCTCGCCTGGGCAGAAGCCTCGATCGGCGAGAGGACGGACACGCCGGCCGCGAGCGTGAACGCCAGAAGGCAGGAAAAGCCGCGGCGGGTGAACGAGGCGGTCGCGCGGCCCTTTTCGGATCGGTTCATGTCAGTCTCCTTCATATGCGTTTCATGCGGGCCAAAGGCGGCGCCATGATGGCATCCGGCCCGGCGCGACGCTTGACGGTCGAAACGCCATGGGAAGGCGCTGCGTTCCCGGTCATCGCCCGACGATGTCTTCTTCCGTCGGCACGAGGATCTCGCGCTTTCCGGCGTGGTTGGCGGGGCCGATTAGCCCCTCCTTCTCCATACGCTCGATCAGCGAGGCGGCGCGGTTGTAGCCGATGCCGAGGCGGCGCTGGATGTAGGAGGTGGAGGCCTTGCCGTCGCGCAGCACCACGGCGACCGCCTGGTCGTAGGGATCGTCCGAATCGTCGAGATTGGCGGTGCCCGCCGGGCCGCCGCCCATATCGCCGTCCTCGCCGTCGTCCTCGGTGATCGCGTCGAGATATTGCGGCGCGCCCTGCGTCTTGAGGTGCGCGACGACGGCCTCGACCTCGTTGTCGGAAACGAAGGGACCATGGACGCGCTGGATGCGCCCGCCGCCGGCCATGTAGAGCATGTCGCCCATGCCGAGGAGCTGTTCGGCGCCCTGCTCACCGAGAATTGTGCGGCTGTCGATCTTCGACGTCACCTGGAAGGAGATGCGCGTGGGGAAATTCGCCTTGATCGTGCCGGTGATGACGTCGACCGAGGGACGCTGCGTCGCCATGATGACGTGGATGCCCGCGGCGCGCGCCATCTGGGCGAGCCGCTGCACGGCGCCCTCGATGTCCTTGCCGGCGACCATCATCAGGTCCGCCATCTCGTCGATGATGACGACGATATAGGGCATGGGCTGGAGGTCGAACTCCTCCGTCTCGTAGATCGCCTCGCCGGTCTGGCGGTCGAAGCCGGTCTGCACGGTGCGGGTGATCTGCTCGCCCTTGGCGAGCGCCTGCTCGACGCGGCTATTGAAGCCGTCGATGTTGCGCACGCCGATCTTCGACATCTTCTTGTAGCGCTCCTCCATCTCGCGCACCGTCCACTTGAGGGCGACGACGGCCTTCTTGGGATCGGTGACGACGGGGGAGAGGAGATGCGGGATGCCGTCATAGACGGAGAGCTCCAACATCTTCGGGTCGATCATGATCAGGCGGCACTGTTCCGGCTTGAGGCGGTAGAGCAGCGACAGGATCATGGTGTTGATGGCGACGGACTTGCCCGAGCCGGTTGTGCCGGCGACGAGCAGGTGCGGCATCTTGGCGATGTCTGAAATGACGGGCTCGCCGCCGATCGTCTTGCCGAGCGCCATGGCAAGGCGCGCCTTGGAGGTCTCGAAATCGCGGGATGCAAGAAGCTCGCGCAGGTAAACGGTCTCGCGCGTCGCGTTCGGCAGCTCGATGCCGATGGCGTTGCGGCCCGGCACGACGGCGACGCGGGCGGCGATCGCGCTCATCGAGCGGGCGATGTCGTCGGCAAGGCCGATGACGCGGGAGGACTTGATGCCGGGGGCGGGCTCCAGTTCGTAGAGCGTGACGACCGGGCCGGGGCGCACATGGATGATCTCGCCCTTGACGCCGAAATCCTCGAGCACGCCTTCCAGCATGCGGGCGTTCTGCTCCAGCGCGTCGGACGAAAGGGTCGCATCGCGCACCTGACCCTTCGGCTCGGCGAGGAGATGCAGCGAGGGAAGCTGGAACCCGTCCGGACCGACGAAGGACGTCTGCGCCTCGCGGTCGACGCGCTGGCCGGGCTTCGGCCGGGCAGCGGGCGCAACGACCCGGGCACCGGCGGCCGGCGCGGGCGGGCGGGCGGGGGCACGGCGTGGCGCCCAGTCGGCGGCAACATCGTCCTCGTCGTCGTCCGGCAGGATACCGCTCGGGCGGGCGATCGGCTCGTCCATGTCGAAGGGCAGGTCGTCGTCGAGCTCGATGGAGGGGGCGGAGACGGTCCGGCGGCCCTCCATGGAGGGCTCGACGCGCTCGGAGGACCGCGCGGAGGCGCGGGCGCGCACCGGCTCGTTGAGGGTGCCGAACTCGTCCTCGTTGAAATCGTAGGGCTGCTCGATGCCGCGCGCCCTGCGGCGCCGGCCGGAAAGGCCGAAGAGGCGGCGGGCGCGCGCCTGGCCGGTGAACCAGGCGTGGGTCATGGCGCCGGCCAGCAGGGTGAGCGGGCCTTCCCGCTCCTCGTCCTCGTCGTCGTCTTCCGGGACGGCGCGGGCGCGGCTCTGCACCGGCACCGGCGCGAAATCCTCCTCGTCGTCGACGGCGGCGGCGCCGAGGAGGCCGGCGCTGAACACCATCAGCCAGGCGGCCGGCACCGCGATGATGCAGCCGAGGACGGTGGCGAAGACGCCCGTCGGATAGGCGCCGGTGAACAGAGCAGGAAAGCGCAGGATCATGTCGCCGAAGACGCCGCCGAGCCCCGTCGGCAGCGGCCAGGTGACGGGACCGGGAATGCAGGCGAGCGCCGCCGAGGCGAGGATCGCCCCGCCGAGCCAGGCGGCGGCGCGCTGCGGCACGCGGCTGAAGCGGCGGCCGCTGACCATGGCGAGCCCCCAGGCGACGACCGGCAGCAGCGCGATGACGCTGGCAAGGCCGAAGAACTGCATGAAGAGATCGGCGAAGACCGCACCCGGATAGCCGAGGATGTTCTTGGGCTCGCCGCTGGAGGCATAGGAAAGGCTGGGGTCCGAGACGTTCCAGGTGGAGAGCGCGGCAATGGCGAGCGCAAGGCCGAGGAAGATGGTGAGCCCGAGGAGCGCCTGTACCTGCCGCCAGACGAATGCCGACAGAACGAAGCGGTCGTGACGGTTGTCCAGTCCTGCCGAAATGCTTCTGCTCATGGTTACAGCCTGTGCCTACAAAAAATCGCGGCAACCCGGCGTGATTCGCGGGCGTGCCTGACTGCGAACCCTACGAAGGAAGGCTTAATGGCGTGTTAACCATGCCCGCCCCGACATGGTTTACACCCCATAAACGGCAAAGGCCCGGACCAGGGGTCCGGGCCGGAAGCAGGCGACAGGCCTCTTACGAGTGGTAGGCCGCTTCGCCGTGGGACGAGAGGTCGAGACCCTCGCGCTCGGCTTCGACACTTACCCGCAGGCCGACTACCATGTCGACGATCTTGTAGAGGATCGCCGAGACGACAGCGCACCAGACGATGGTGATGACGACGGCGGTGAGCTGCGTCATGAACTGCGAGGCGATGGAGAAGTCTGCCCCGCCCGTGCCGCCGAGCGAGGGTGCAGTGAAGATGCCGGTGCCGAGCGCGCCGATGAAGCCGCCGACGCCATGAACGCCGAAGACGTCCGCCGTGTCGTCGTAGCCGAACTTGTTCTTCACGACGGCGACAAAGAAGTAGCAGACCGGCGAGACGATGAGGCCGAGGACGATCGCACCGAACGGACCGACCGAGCCGGCAGCCGGCGTGACGGCGACGAGGCCGGCGATCATGCCGGATGCGGCGCCGAGCAGCGAAGCCTTGCCGCGGGTGAAGGTCTCGATCAGCGACCAGGCGAGGATAGCGGCGGCCGTGGCGACGAAAGTGTTGACGGTGGCGAGAACGGCACCGCCCGAGGCCTCGAGGTTGGAGCCGGCATTGAAGCCGAACCAGCCGAACCACAGCATGGCGGCACCGACGAGGGTAAGCGTCATGGAGTGGGGAGCCATCATGTCCTTGCCGAAGCCGGTACGCTTGCCGACCATGATCGCGCCGATGAGGCCGGCGACGCCCGCATTGATGTGCACGACGGTGCCGCCGGCGAAGTCGAGCGCGCCCATGTTGAAGATGAGGCCGTTACCGTCCCAGACCATGTGGGCGATCGGGAAATAGACGAAGGTGGCCCAGAGGATGGTGAAGAGCAGGACCGCCGAGAACTTGATGCGCTCGGCGAAGGCACCGACGATGAGGGCCGGCGTCAGGGCAGCGAAGGTCATCTGGAACAGCATGAAGATATATTCCGGGATGACGACGCCGTCGGAGAAGGTCGCGGCCGTGCTGTCGACGGTGACGCCCGCCAGGAACAGCTTGGCAAAGCCGCCGAAATAGGGGCTCGTCGAGCCGCCGAAGGCGAAGGAATAGCCGTAGACGACCCACACCATCATCATCATGGCGCCGATGACGGTGCACTGCATGAGGACGGACAGCATGTTCTTCGTGCGGACCAGGCCGCCGTAGAAGAGGGCAAGGCCGGGGATCAGCATGAAGAAGACGAGCAGCGTCGCGACGAACATGAAGACGGTATCAGCCTTGTCCGGGACGGGCGCGGCGGGGGCGGCCTCCTGCGCGAAGGCGGCAACCGGCGCAAGCACGCCTGCCGTGGCGGCGGCCACGCGGGAGAGGGTATGGAAAAGTTTGAACGACATGTTGAACAGGCTCCCTGATAGGCCGTTTGCTTAGAGCGCTTCGGAATCGGTTTCGCCCGTGCGGATGCGCACGGCATGGTCGATGGCGTAGACGAAGATCTTTCCGTCACCGATCTGGCCGGTCTTGGCGGCGGCCGCGATCGCTTCGACCGCCGTGTCGGCAAGGTCGCTGGCGACGGCGATCTCGATCTTCAGTTTCGGCAGGAAGCTGACGGCATATTCGGTGCCGCGGTAGATTTCCGTATGCCCCTTCTGGCGCCCGTAACCCTTCACTTCGGTCACGGTCAGGCCCTGGATGCCGACAGCGGTGAGGGCCTCACGCACCTCGTCGAGTTTGAACGGCTTGATAATGGCCATTACGATTTTCATCTGGTTTCCCATCCTTCGTGCTTGTCCCCAGCCGGGGCCATCTCTCCGAGTTGCCGGGACAGGCTGTCCGCGGCGACCGAAGCTACACATTCAAGGGGCGTGCCAGATTCGAACGGCGCTTCTAAATACCTGAAACTAAAGGCATAAAAATGCAGCCTAGGCGACGGCGTAAAAAATCGCCACCGCGAATGGTCAAAAAATGGGCGCTATTGGAATAGTGAGCAGAATTTAATCAGTTGCCCTTTTCCGAATCAGCCCCTCCTGGGCGACCGAGGCGATGAGCGTGCCGTCGCGGGTGAAGATCGCGCCGCGCGTCATGCCGCGCGCGCCGGAAGCGGACGGGCTGTCCTGGCTGTAGAGCAGCCAGTCGTCGAGCACCGGCGGGCGATGGAACCACATGGCATGGTCGAGGCTGGCGACCTGCAGCGAGCGGTCGAGCACGGAGGTGCCGTGCGCGAAGAGGGACGTATCGAGCAGCGTCATGTCGGAGAGATAGGCGAGCACCGCCATCTGCAGGCGGCGGTCGTGCGGCACCGGCCCCGTCGTGCGCACCCAGATATTCTGATGCGGATCGAGCTTTTCCGAAGAGAGATAATGGGCGAGAGAGACCGGGCGCAGCTCGATCGGCCGTGGACGTTCCCAATAGGCGCGGATATGCGCCGGCGCGCCGGCCGTGAACTGCGCCTTCAGCTCCGCCTCGCCGATGAGCTTTTCCGGCGGCGGCACGTCGGGCATCGCCGTCTGGTGCTCGAAACCGGCCTCGTCGTCCTGGAAGGAGGCCGTCATGAAGAAGATCGGCTCGCCGTGCTGGACGGCGATCACCCGGCGCGTGGCAAAGGAGCCGCCGTCCCGTACGTTCTCGACGTCGTAGATGATCGGCACGGAAGGATCGCCCGGCCGCACGAAATAGGCGTGCAGCGAATGGGCGAAGCGGTTCTCCTCCTCCACCGTCCGCGTCGCCGCGACGAGCGCCTGACCGATCACCTGCCCGCCGAACACCCGCTGCCAGCCGACCTGCGGGCTCTTGCCGCGGAAGAGGCGCACCTCCAGCCGCTCCAGGTCGAGCGTCTTCAGAAGCGTATCCATGGCGGGATTCTCGGCGGATCGACGCGACATTTGAGCATGGCCTCCACGGTAGGAAACTGCGTCCTCCTCCTCTATATAGACGGAAACGAGACCTCAAGCGGCCAGGAGATTGCCATGACCGATGCCCCGATGCTCGACGTCCTTGTCGCCGGCGGCGGCTATGTCGGCCTGTCGCTGGCGGTCGCCGTCAAGAAGGCCGCGCCGCACCTTGCCGTCGAGGTGGTGGACGGCGCGCCGGAACATGTCTGGCGGAAGGACGAGCGCGCCTCGGCCATCGTCGCGGCCGCGCGCAACCTCCTCGATGTCCTCGGCGTGTGGAACGAGATCGCCCCCGAGGCCGAGCCGATCCGCCGCATGGTCATCACCGATTCGCGCACGGCCGATCCCGTGCGCCCCGTCTTCCTCACCTTCGAGGGCTCCGGCTCGACCGACGACGGCCAGCCCTTCGCCCATATGGTGCCGAACCGCGCGATGACCGGCAGCCTGCTGCGCCAGGCCGAAACTCTCGGCATCCCGGTGCGCTGGTCGACCTCGGCGGACGGCTTCTCGACGGGCCAGCACGAGACGACCGTCCGCCTCTCCGACGGCACGGAACGCGTCACGCGCCTGCTCGTCGCCTGCGACGGCGTGCGCTCGAAGCTGCGCGACATGGCGGGCATCAAGACCGTGCGCTTCGACTACGGCCAGTCCGGCATCGTCACCACTGTCGAGCACGAGCGCCCGCATGACGGCACGGCGGAAGAGCATTTCCTGCCCGCCGGCCCCTTCGCCACGCTGCCGCTCACCGGCAACCGCTCCTCGCTCGTATGGACCGAGCGCACGGAGGACGCCCGCCGCCTCGTCGAGAGCGACGACCTCGTCTTCGAGGAGGAGCTGGAGCGCCGCTTCGGCCACAAGCTGGGCGCGCTGAAGGTCGTCGGCGGCCGGCGCGCCTTCCCGCTCGGCCTGACGCTCGCCCGGGCCTTCGTCGCCCCGCGCTTCGCGCTCGCGGGCGACGCCGCCCACGGCATCCACCCGATTTCCGGCCAGGGCCTCAATCTCGGCTTCAAGGACGTGGCGGCGCTTGCCGAGACCATCGTCGAGGCCGACCGCCTCGGCCTCGATATCGGCGCCCTGTCCGCGCTGGAGCGCTACGAGACCTGGCGCCGCTTCGACACCGTGCGCATGGGCATCACCACCGACGTCCTGAACCGCCTCTTCTCCAACGACGCGACGCCCCTGCGGGTGCTGCGCGACGTCGGCCTCGGCATGGTCGACCGCCTGCCGGGCCTCAAATCCTTCTTCATCCGCCAGGCCGAAGGCACCGCCGGCGGCGGCCACCCCCGCCTGCTGGTAGGACAGCGCATCTGAGCCTCACTTCCCCCCGCCTTTTCGTTCGTCATCCTCGGGCTTGACTCGAGGATCCACGCGGCACCTGCGGCTGTGGATGCCCGGAGCATGACGAAGGAGAGCGCGGCACCCATCGCGCACTGGCCCCGCGAACCGCGAGCTCAGTCCTTGATTTCCCGCGCTTCCGAAATGAGCATGATGGGAATCCCGTCGCGGATCGGATAGGCGAGCCTGGCCTTTTCCGAGATCAGCTCGCGCGCCTCGGCATCATAGGTCAGCCGGCCCTTGGTCAGCGGGCAGACGAGGAGTTCGAGCAGTTTCGGGTCGACCCGGCTGGCGCTGCTATCCATAAGCCCCACCTATTGCAGCCGCGTGTCGACGTCGCCGTAGCCGCGCGCCAGCACGATCTCGGTGATGGCGATCAGGGTCTCGGCACGGGTCTTGAGGTCCGGCGCTTCGAGGAGGGCCTGCTTTTCCGCCGGCCCGTAGGGTGACATCATCGCCATGGAATTGACGAGCGTGGCGTTGCTGGCCCGTTCCACGCTCTCCCAGTCGGCCTCCAGCTTGTTGGCGTCGAGATAGGCCTTGAAGGCGGCGAGCAGCGCCTCCCGGTCGACGCTCTTCTCCTCGTCGCCGGCCGAAAGATCGGCGATGAAGGGCGCGATATGGAAGCTGCGATAGGACCTGTCGCCACGCAGCTCGTCCAGCAGCCGGTAGCGGCAGACGCCCGTCAGCGAGACGATGTAGCGCCCGTCGCCCGTCTCGGCGAAGGAGGTGATGCGGCCGATGCAGCCGACCTGGCAGAGCGCCGGCACCTCGGTCTCGGCCTCCTGCATGCGCTCGCCGCCGAAGACCGGCTGCACCATGCCGATCAGCCGGTGCGTAGAAAGTGCGTCGTCGATCATGGAAAGATAGCGCGGCTCGAAGATGTTCAGCGGCAATTGCCCGCCGGGCAGAAGCAGTGCACCCGTCAGCGGAAATACCGGAATGGCCTCGGGCAGGTCCTCCGGTTTCAGGTAACGCGCGTTTCCCACATGCATGGCATTGCCTTCCCGTTCCGCGGCGCGGCGTTTCCCCGCCCCTCGTCATCGCGCCCTTTCGGAATGTGGGGTGGACGCGGCATTTCTCAAGAGACGCCGCCCACCACCTTCCGTAAAAACCTTACGAAAACAGGATCGACGACAGCTTGCGGCGGGCGGCGATCGTCGCCGGATCCTTCGGCCCCCAGACGTCGAAGAACTGCAGCAGCTCGCGGCGCGCACCGTCGTCCTCGAAGGCGCGGTCGCGCTTCATGATGTGGAGCAGATGATCGGCCGCCGCCTGGCGGTCGCCCTCCACGTTGCGGATCTTCGCGAGCTTCAGCCGCGCGGCGTGGTCGTCCGGGTCCTGCGCCAGCGCCTGTTCGAGCGCGGACGGATCGCCGAGCTTGCGCGCTTCCTCGATCTGGTCGAGTTTCTTGACGACCGCCGCGACGGTCGGGTCGGCCGCGACCGCCTCCGACACGTTCGTCAGCATCTGGCGGGCGTTTTCCGGCTGGCCGGCGGCGATCATGCATTCGGCGATGCCGGCAAGCGCGGCCGCGTTTTCCGGATCGGCCTGCAGCAGCGCGCCGTAGAGGTCGGCCGCCCCGCCGAGATCGCCGGCATCGAAGAGGGTTTTCGCCTCGGCAAGCAGCGCCTCGATCTCGGCCTTCTCGTCCGCACCGGCCGGGCCCGCGATCTTGTCGATGAACTGGCGGATCTGGCTTTCCGGCACGGCGCCCATGAAACCGTCCACCGGCCGGCCGGCCACGAAGGCGACGACGGCGGGAATGGACTGGATGCCGAGCTGGCCGGGAATGGAGGGATGGTCGTCGATGTTGAGCTTGACGAGCTTCACGCGGCCCGCGCTCTCGCGCACGACCTTCTCGATGATCGGCTGGAGCTGCTTGCAGGGACCGCACCAGGGCGCCCAGAAATCGACGAGGACGGGCTGCTGGCGCGAAGCTTCCAGCACGTCGCGCGAGAAATTCGCCGTCGTCGTGTCGGCGATCAGGTCGTCCGCCGGTGCCGCGCCGCCATAGCTCGCCGAAACGTTCATCTGCCCGCCGTAGGACGATGCGTAGGGGTTGTCGCCTGCACTCATGGGTCTCTCCTGTGGCGCGGAAACGCCTTCTCCGCTTGCGCTTTCAGATCGTATGTCAGGCCGTGACTTTCAAGACAAGCGGCTCGTGCCCCGTCGCCGCGATGAAGCGCAGGAGATCCTTCGAGCCGATCGAGGTCGTCGCGTCGTTGCGCAGCGGATGGCAGTTGATCGTATCACATTCCATGAGATCGGCATCGATGATGATCTTCACCTTGCCGTCCGTGTCGTTGATGACCCCGAAGGCGGTGACCGCGCCGGGGATGACGCCGAGATATTCCATCAGCTTTTCCGGCCGGCCGAAGGAAACGCGGCTTGCCGCGCCGATGACGGTGTGAATGGTCTTCAGGTCCACCGCCGCGTGCTCCTCGACGGTCATCAGGAAATAGTTGTCCTTCTTGTCCTTCACGAAGAGGTTCTTCGTGTGGCCGCCGGGAATCTCGTCGCGCAGCGCCACCGATTCGGCGACGGTGAAGACCGGCGCATGCTCCTTCGTGGCATGGGCGATGCCCAGCCCGTCGAGAAACTGGAAAAGGTCCTTGTCGGTCTTCGGTTGCGTCTCGCTCATGTCGTGGTTCCCGGCAGATTGCTCCTGCCCGCTGATAGGACGTCCCCCGCCGGCGCGCAACCGCCCGGAAATCCGCGGCCTGCAATGCCGCCGCATTTTTTTCTTCCAAATCCGGCATTTCCCTGTTGCATTTGAAAATGCCTTGGGCCATATAGCGCCCGTCGCCGCAACGCAGCGACCTTCGGCCAACACCTACCCTAGGCCGTCGACGATGAGCGGGTGTAGCTCAGGGGTAGAGCACAACCTTGCCAAGGTTGGGGTCGAGCGTTCGAATCGCTTCACCCGCTCCA
>CBIMFD010000087.1:0-11957 GCA_966243085.1 uncultured Shinella sp. | reverse complement strand
AGGCTGATGAGGTCGGCGCGCCGGCCGCTCGCCAGCGTCAGTTCCGGCAAGACGGCATGGCGCATCTCCATCAGCATGCGCTGCACGCCGCGGCGCACCATCATGGCACGGTCGGACTGGCGGCCGTCGATCAGCGGATTGTCGTTGTGGAGCGAAACGATCGTCATGGGTTCCTCAGCGAATCGCATTCTATCGCGAAACGGGCCTGCGGCCGGGCAAAGTTAAGGACAGGCGGCGCCAAATCCCGTCTTCAAGACTCGGTTAACCGCACGGCAAGGTTTCTGTGCGGCTTCGGACCCGGCCGGCAGCAAGGCCATTGAACGGTCGGCGGCGGCGTGCTTGGCATGGATCGGGCGCGGCGAGGAGCGGCAGGCAGCCGGGCAATGTTGTTGCAAAAAAACACTTCCCCGGCTTTTTGCTTCAACGCAAGCCCATGCCGCAGCGCACGCGCTTGCATTGACAGGTTTAATCGAAAATAAACCATGATCGATGAAAGTTCTGCGTCACGGAACTTCTTAATTCCTTATCAAGAGAATCTCATGCGCTTCCGCAATGCCCTCCTTCTGTGCGGCCTCGCTGCGGCCGTCACGCTCACCGGTTGCTCTTCCTCTTCGACCTCCCTTCCGGGCGAAAAGGTAGCGACGAACGCCATCTTCACATCCGAATATGGCGCTGTCGAGGACAACGGCTATGCCCTGCCCGCCATCCCGATCAGCAAGGTGAACACGAAGTTCCACCGCCAGATCGTCGATTACGCGACCAAGGAAAAGCCCGGCACGATCATCGTCAACACGCCGAACCGCTTCCTTTACTACGTGCTGCCCGGGAGCAAGGCCGTGCGCTATGGCATCGGCGTCGGCAAGTCGGGCTTTGCATGGCAGGGCGAGGCCTATATCGCCTGGAAGCAGGAATGGCCGACCTGGCACCCGCCGGAAGAGATGGCCGCCCGCAAGCCGGAAGTCGCCCGCTACGTCAAGGACGGCATGGGCCCGGGCCTGAGAAACCCGCTCGGCGCGCGCGCCCTCTATCTCTTCAACGATAAGGGCCAGGACACGCTCTTCCGCCTGCACGGAACGCCGGAATGGGCCTCCATCGGCACGGCCGCGTCCTCGGGCTGCATCCGCCTGATGAACCAGGACATCATCGACCTCTACAAGCGCGTCCGCCCCGGCCGCAACGCCCGCGTCATCGTCCAGCAATAAGCGGCGACACACATACAAGAAGAAGCCGCCGGAGCGATCCGGCGGCTTCTTTCGTTTGATGATGTGGGACAGCCCGGGCCCCTCTCCTCCGTCGTCCTCAGGCTCGACTTGAGGGTGACGACGGAGAGGTGAGTGGCGTCAGCCCTCGGCTGCCTTCAGCTCCAGCCGGCGGCGGTGGAGGACCGGCTCGGTATAGCCGTTCGGCTGCTCGCGGCCCTTGAGCACAAGGTCGAGAGCCGCCTTGAAGGCGATCGACGTGTCGAAATGACCGGCCATCGGGCGGTAGAGCGGATCGCCGGCATTCTGCCCGTCGACGACCGCGGCCATGCGCTTCATCGTCTCGACGATCTGAGCTTCCGTGACGACGCCGTGATGCAACCAGTTCGCCATGTGCTGGGCGGAGATGCGCAGCGTCGCGCGGTCTTCCATCAGGCCGACATCGTTAATGTCCGGCACCTTGGAGCAGCCGACGCCCTGGTCGATCCAGCGCACGACATAGCCGAGGATGCCCTGCGCGTTGTTATCGAGCTCGCGCTGGATCTCTTCGGGCGTCCAGTTCGGTCGGACGGCGACCGGCACCGACAGGATGTCCGAAAGTTTCGCGCGCGGACGCGAGCGAAGCGACGCCTGGACCTCCGCGACGTTGACCTTGTGGTAGTGCGTCGCATGAAGCGTCGCCGCCGTCGGGGACGGCACCCAGGCGGTGTTGGCACCGGCCTTCGGATGGGCGATCTTCTGCTCCAGCATCGCGGCCATCAGGTCGGGCATCGCCCACATGCCCTTGCCGATCTGCGCATGGCCGGAAAGGCCGCATTCGAGGCCGATATCGACGTTCCAGTTCTCGTAGGCGGAAATCCAGGCGGCTTGCTTCATGTCGCCCTTGCGGATCATCGGGCCAGCTTCCATCGAGGTGTGGATCTCGTCGCCCGTGCGGTCGAGGAAGCCGGTATTGATGAAGACGACGCGGTCCTTGGCTGCGCGGATCGCCTCCTTGAGGTTGACCGTCGTGCGGCGCTCCTCGTCCATGATGCCCATCTTCATCGTGTTCGGCGCCATGCCGACGGCGGCCTCGACGCGGCCGAAGAGCTTCGAGGCGAAGGCGACTTCCTCCGGCCCGTGCATCTTGGGCTTGACGACATACATGGAACCGGCGGGCGAATTCTTGCGACGGCCGTTCGGGCCGACGTCGTAAAGGGCGATCAGCGCGGTGACCATCGCATCCATGATGCCTTCCGGCACCTCGTTGCCGTCGCGATCGCGGATGGCCGGATTGGTCATCAGGTGGCCGACATTGCGCACCAGCATCAGCGAGCGGCAGCGCAGCGTGAAGGTCGAGCCGTCGGGCGCGGTATAGTCGCGGTCCGGATTGAGCTTGCGCGTGAAGGTCTTGCCGCCCTTTGCGACCTCCTCGGAAAGGTCGCCCTTCATCAGGCCCAGCCAGTTGCGGTAGACAACGATCTTGTCGTCGGCATCGACGGCGGCGACGGAATCCTCGCAGTCCATGATCGTCGTCAGGGCCGATTCGATCACGACGTCGGAGATGTGCGCCGCGTCGTCCTTGCCGGTCGGCGTCGAGGCGTCGATGCGGATCTCGATATGCAGGCCGTTGTTGCGCAGGAGGACATACGTCGGCGCGGCGGCATCGCCGAGATAGCCGGCGAACTTCGCCTCCTCAGCAAGGCCGGTCTTGCCGCCGCCCGTGAGCGCGACGACGAGCTTGCCGCCCTCTGCGGAAAGACCCGCGGCATCGCGCCAGGAGGCGCCGGCCAGAGGCGCGCTTTCATCGAGGAAAGCGCGTGCCCAGGCGATGACCCTGGCGCCGCGCTTCGGATTATAGCCCTTGCCCTTTTCCGCGCCGTCCGTTTCCGCGATCGCGTCCGTGCCGTAGAGCGCATCGTAGAGCGAGCCCCAGCGCGCATTGGCCGCGTTCAGCGCATAACGCGCGTTCATGACCGGAACGACGAGCTGCGGGCCGGCGACGACGGCGATTTCCGGGTCGACGTTCTGTGTCGTCACCTTGACCTCGCCGCCCTCCGGCAGGAGATAGCCGATCTCGCGCAGGAACGCCTCGTAGGCGGCCATGTCGGACGGCGCGCCGTTCTTGCGATACCAGGCGTCGATCTTTTCCTGGAGCGCGTCGCGCTTTGCCAGCAGCGCGCGGTTTTCCGGCGCGAGGTCGTGCACGATGGCGGAGAAATCGGCGAAATAGCGCTCGGCTTCCACGCCGGTGCCGGGAAGGGCCTCATTGACGAGAAAATCGTAAAGGGCGCTGTCGATCGAAAGACCGGCTTTTTCGGTATAGGTCATTTGAAAAGGCTCCGAATGACGGGACAAAGGGGGAGTATCCCGAATGGTCCCACTTTCCGGAGCTTTCACGCATAGTCAATTCGGCATAAGCATAAAGAATTTATTCCGACCGGGATAAAATCGTACTTATGCCTCTTCCGCAATACGCGGCCGGCCGCTTGCCGTTGCCCGAAAACGGGCCTCGATGAGCTTGCGATGACCTTTGATCTCCGGCGCGTCGATTTCCTCCGACAGGGTGACGACCGGCTCGTCCGCGCCGCTCGCGCGGGCCGAGGCGAGCGCCGCGGCCATCGCCCGTTCCCTTGCGACGGAGAAGGCCTCGGCCTCCTCTGGAAACCGCACGCTCTCTCCCCCGCCGGCAACGACGAAGACGTCCTCCTCCGGCATGGTCACGAAGGTCGTGACGACGGAGCGCACCTGGCCGACCACCGCGCCGACGGCATTGGCGACGCCGGCATCGGCCGGAATGGCCGGCTCGGCGCCCAGCATTGCGGCGATCGCCGGATAATAGACCGGCGCCGACGCGCCGAGGCCGACGAGCGGCCGGTCGAGCGCGATGGAGAAGCGCACGATGCCCTCCACCCGATGCAGCGCATGGTCGACGGAAACGGAATTGGTGGGATCGATCGCCGCCACCCCGTCATCGGCAAGACAGGCGGAAAGGACCGCATCGGCCGACTGGCGGGTGAGCCGGTCGACGATGAGGCGGGCCATCGTCTCCGGCGTGTCGGCGATCAGATGACCGGAGCCGTCCTTGGAGCGGGCGGCGATCTCGATACCGAGACGGGCCGCGACCGCATCCCACTGCCCCTGCCCGCCGAGCACATGCATGGCGTCGGACGGCGTGACGGCGCAGATATGGACGAGGCCGCGCGCGACGAGACGGTCGAGCGTGACGCGCTGCAGCGTGCTGACCAGCAGCCGGTCCAGCGGCAGCGGAGCGCCGCCGATCTTCTCATAGAGCGCCTGCTCATGGGGCTGGAGGCCGCTTGCCAGGCGCTCCGGCACGCCGGTGCGCACGGCGAAACGCCCGTCGTAGCGGCCGAGATGCGGCGCGCGCAACTGGCGCTCCAAGACGGGCACGATGGCATCGGGATGCAGCGCCGAGGCAAGGCTGAGCGGCATGAAGCGGCGCGGGCCGAGATCGATCCTCGCCGCAAGGCCGCGGTCGTCGATGCGCACTTCCGAATCGCCGCCGAGGCCGAAGGTGCGCATGGCGACGGCTTCCACCATGGTGCGGTAGCCGCCGACGACGGCGCCGTCCGCATCGAGCTTCGGCCGCCCGCCGTCGAGCACCGCCACGTCGGTGGTCGTGCCGCCGATATCGGAGACGACGGCATTGTCGAGCCCCGTGAGGTGCCGGGCGCCGACGAGGCTCGCCGCCGGACCGGACAGGATCGTCTCGATGGGCCGGCGCCGCGCTTCGGCAGCGGAGATCAGCGCGCCGTCGCCGCGCACCACCATCATCGGCACATGGATGCCGCGGCGGTCGAGGAAGTCCTCGCAGGCGCCGATCAGCCGGTCGATCATCGAAACGAGGCGGGCATTGAGCAGCGTCGTCAGCGCGCGGCGCGGGCCGCCGAGCCGCGAGGAAAGCTCATGGCTGCAGGTGACGGGAAGCCCGGAGACCGCGCGGATACGGTCGCGCACCGCTTCCTCGTGCGCCGGGTTGCGCACGGCGAAATAGCCGGCGACGGCGAAGGAAGAGACGGTCTGCGACAGGGCCGGCAGGGCCTCCTCGAGCGCCGCCATGTCGAGCGGCGTTTCGGTGCCGTGCACGTCATGGCCGCCGGGAAGGAACAGCACCGGGTCGTTGCCGAGCGCCTCGGCGAGCCCGTCGCGCCTGAGATCGTGCGGACCGAAGCCGATCATCACAAGCCCAGCCCGGCCGCCCTGCCCTTCCACCAGCGCATTGGTGGCGAGCGTCGTCGAAAGGGAGACGAGGCCGATGGCGGAGACGGGAACCGCCGCCTGCGAAAGCACCGCCTCGACCGCGCCGGAAATGCCAACGGCAAGATCGTGACGGGTGGTGAGGGCCTTGGCGCGGGCGACGACGCCCGCCGTTTCGCTGTAGAGCACGGCGTCCGTATAGGTGCCGCCGGTATCGATGCCGAGTAATAGATGGTCTGCCACGAGAATTCTTCCGGAGGTCCCGCCGTCTCTTCTGAAGGCGGGTCTGCAATTGTGTTATTGCATCTCCAGGCCGATTGCCACCATCCCAACGGCGACATCCGCGGTGAAGAGCAAGGAACATTCCGTGAACAATCTGCGCGGCTGAAAGCCTGCGCAGCTCTGCTCCTTCCGGGTATCGCAATTCTTGCCTGCGCCCTGCCTGCCGGCGCTCAGAAAGAGGACGAAGAGCAATACAAGGCGCACATCCCGGTCGCCTCCATCGACAAGGCGATGCTGGACGCCAACAAGCAGACGGGCCGGGTGCAGTTCCGCGCCTTCGCCGGCCAGCAGCTCATCTACTTCACCACGCTGCAGACCATGCATTGCAAGGCGCCCGCGCGGCGATCAGGACCATCAAGAAGCCGAAGAAGCAGGCCGACGAGCCGTCACCCTCAATACCAGCCCGTTGGCCGGCTGCGTGGTCAGGCGCTGCACCGGCCAGGGGCGCGTCTCCTCCGTCATGTCGAAGCGGAAGCGGTGCATCAGCACGCCGAGCGCGATGATCGCCTCCTGCATGGCGAAGGTGGCGCCGATGCAGATGCGCGGGCCCGCGCCGAAGGGCAGATACTGGAAGCGATGGATGGCATCGCGGTTTTCCGGCAGGAAGCGTTCCGGCATGAAGGCGCGGGGCTTGTGCCACAGCGCCTGATGCCGGTGCAGCGTCCAGGGCATGACGAGGATGGTGACGTCCTTCGGGATCTCCACCGTCTCGCCGGAGGGGCTGGTCCAGACATCGTCGGCGATCGCCGCGCGGTTGATCGAGGGGGCCGGCGGATAGAGCCGGAGTGCCTCCTCGAAGGCGGCGCGCGTCCAGGGCATCCGGTCGAGCCAGTCCACCGGATCGGCGCCGCTTTCGAGCACCCCGTCGATCTCCTCTTCCATCGCATCGCGCACATGCGGGCTGTTGGCGACGCAAAAGAGCGTCCAGGCGAGTGCACGGGCCGTCGTCTCGTGGCCGGCGCCGATGAAGGTGAGGATATTGTCCTCCACCTCTTCGACGGTGAGGCCGCCGGGGCCTGCGGCTTTCAGCAGAAGGGTCAGGAAATCGGCCGGCACATTCCCGCCGTCCGCATCGAGACGTGCGCGGCGCATGTCCATCGTGTTGCGCACGATGCGGCGGAATTTCGCGAGCACCCGCGCGCCGCCGATACGCGTGATGCGCGGCACCCAGCCCGGCGCGCGCAGAAGATCCATCGGATCGACGCGGCCCATCGTGTGCAGGAGATCGTCCACGTCGTCGGCGAAATTGTTCGATTCGGTGGCGATCTCGCCGGAGAACAGCGTCTCGGAGAGGATGGCGAAGGCAAGCTCCGTCATGTCGTTGCCGATATCGAAGGCCCTTCCCTCTGCGCCCTCGTATCTTCCGGCGTAGAGCTCTGCCTGGGCCAGCATCTGGTGGGCGAAGCCCCTCGCGTGGCGCGGCGTGAAGATCGGCGCGACGGCCTTGCGCGAGCGGCGCCAGACCGCGCCTTCCGCCGTCAGAAGACCGTCGCGCAGGATCGGCCGCAGCACGAGCTGACGCACCACGGCCATCTTGTAATTCTGGGCATTGTCGACGAGCACATGCCGGATGAGGCCGGGATCGTTGACGATCAGCGTCTTCTCCGTGAAGAAGCTCGTCTTGATCCACGGCAGCGTATAGGAGGGTTCGCCCCAGAGTTCCAGCGGATTGCGGAACACGGTGCGGATGATCTCGAGTTTCGACGGCGGCACCGTGCGCGGGACCGGGGCCGGCGGCTCGAAGGGCTCGGGGCGCACATCCATCGTCTTCCTCCTTTCGCCCGACACGCGCAAGCGTGCACCGGCAGGAAGGCGGAAGTTAGAGGAGCGCGCGAAGCTCTTCCAGCTTGTCGTTGATCAGCCAGCCGTAATAGTTCTCTTCCGGCCAAGTCGCCTCGCCGGCCGCGCGGCGCGCGGCGAAGGCGGCCGCACGCGCATCGGGATTGCCGATATTGTAGAGCGTCGCCGTCAGGCCGGGATTCTTCGAGATGTCGACGCCGGCGATCTTCCGGTAGGCATCGATCGAACGGCGGATCGCGGCGGCCATGTAGGCGAGCGACGTGTCGGGATCCATGATCGCCTGGTAGACGCCCGCCGCGTCGTTCTCATCGAGCCGGTCATAGCCGGAGATGCGGGCGACGTCGTCGGTAAGCGTCAGCGCCGTCAGCGGGTTGATCTGGCCGAGGCCGAAGGTCTGGCCGGCATAGAAGGGCTGGAAGAACACCGCGCTGAAACGGTTGTCGGGGAAGGACGAGCCGCCGACGGTGTGGCCGCGGAACGTGCGGTTCCACACGCCTTCGCGGCAGGTCCACAGCGCGTATGCTCCCTTCCTGCCGGCGCAGGCGGCAAATTCGGGCCTGGCGAGGAAATCGCCGATCGTCTCCCCGTCATAGCCGAAGCGGAAGCTGCCGGTATAGGACGCCGCCTTCACATAATAACTCTGCAGCCGGTCGTAGGCATCGACATTGTAGGTGTGTTCACCGACGATGGCGCCGACCATGTGGATCGGATCGATGCCGTATTTTGCGGCGATCGCCCTGATCTTGCCGGTGAGCTCCCGGTCATTGGCAAGAAGGTCGCGCACCTTGTCGTATTTTGCGTCGAAGGAGGTCCTGCCCGCCTTGGTGCGGCGCACGGAAGCGCCGGGGATGGCCGGCTGCTCGGCATTGCGGTTGCCGGCAGGCACCACGTCGATCGCCAGCGCCGCGGTCTGGCTCTGGATCAGGAGGGCGGCTGCAAGGGCAAGCGCAGAAAGGAGCTGTCGCACGGTTCCGGTTCCGTCTGGTCAAAAGGTCGGCGGTGGCGATGCCGGACAATCGTGTCGGAATGATGCCGGGCGCGGCAAAGGCCTAGGCCGCGCGGCCTTTCCTGTCGAGAGGCCCCACAATCAAAAATCCCGCACCGGCGGCCGCAAAGCGGGCCGCCGGTGCGGAAAGGTCACAGGATATAGCGCGAAAGGTCGGTGTTCGCCGCGAGCGTGCCGACATGCTTGCGCACGTATTCGGCATCGACGACGAGCGTGTTGCCACCCTTGTCCGGCGCCTCGAAGGAAATCTCGTCGAGGACCCGCTCCATCACCGTCTGGAGACGCCGCGCGCCGATATTCTCCACGCTCGCATTGAGCTGCACGGCGACGTCGGCAAGCGCGTCGATGCCGTCCTCGGTGAAGTCCAGATCGACATTCTCCGTTGCCATCAGCGCCTTGTACTGGCGGATGAGGCTCGCCTCCGTCTCCGTCAGGATGCGGCGGAAGTCCTCCTTCGTCAGCGCGCGCAGCTCGACGCGGATCGGCAGGCGGCCCTGAAGCTCAGGCAGCAGGTCCGAGGGCTTCGACACATGGAAGGCGCCCGAGGCGATGAAGAGGATGTGGTCCGTCTTCACCGGCCCGTATTTCGTCGCCACCGTCGTGCCCTCGACGAGCGGCAGGAGGTCGCGCTGCACGCCCTCGCGGGAGACGCCCGCGCCCATGCCGCCGTCGCGGGCGGCGATCTTGTCGATCTCGTCGATGAAGACGATGCCGTCGTTCTCGGCCGAGCGGATCGCCTCGCGCTGGATCTGCTCGTTGTCGAGCAGCTTGTCGGACTCGTCGTCGATCAGGATCTTGTATGAATCCTTGACGGTGGTCTTCACCTTCTTCGTGCGCCCGCCCATCGCCTTGCCGAACATTTCGGAAAGGTTGAGCACGCCGATATTCGCGCCCGGCATGCCAGGAATCTCGAAGCCGCCCGGCATGCCGCCGGTATCGGCGACGTCGATCTCAATCTCCTTGTCGTCGAGTTCGTTGCCCCGCAGCTTCTTGCGGAAACTATCGCGCGTCGCCGGGGAGGCGGTGGCGCCGACGAGGGCGTCGAGCACCCGTTCCTCGGCGTTCATGTGGGCCTTGGCCGTCACCTCGGTGCGCTTCTTCTCGCGCACGAGGCCGATGCCGACCTCGACGAGGTCGCGCACGATCTGCTCGACGTCGCGGCCGACATAACCGACCTCGGTGAACTTGGTGGCCTCGACCTTGACGAAGGGCGCACCGGCGAGTTTCGCGAGGCGGCGGGAAATCTCCGTCTTGCCGACGCCGGTCGGGCCGATCATCAGGATGTTCTTCGGCATCACCTCGTCGCGCAGGTCCGGCTCGAGCTGGTGACGGCGCCAGCGGTTGCGCAGCGCGATGGCGACGGCGCGCTTGGCATCGTGCTGGCCGATGATGAAGCGGTCGAGTTCGGAGACGATCTCGCGGGGGGAAAAGTTCGACATGGATTTTCCGTTTCTGGCAACGGTCCCGGGCCATGGTCAGCGCCGGGCCGTCCCGTTCTGATTGTTCGTCCTGTCCGCCGGTCCGCCCGAAGGCATGGACCGGACGGGCTCAGCGGTCGGCGTCCAGCGTCTCCACCACGACATTCTGGTTGGTGTAGACGCAGATGTCGCCGGCGATCTGCATGGCCCTGCGCGCAATCTCCTCGGCCGATTTGTCGGTGTCCATCAGCGCGCGGGCGGCGGCATAGGCATAGTTGCCGCCCGAACCAATCGCCATGGTGCCGTGTTCCGGCTCCAGCACGTCGCCGTTGCCGGTGAGCGCCAGCGTGACCGACTTGTCGGCGACCAGCATCATGGCTTCGAGGCGGCGCAGGTACCGGTCGGTCCGCCAGTCCTTGGCTAGCTCCACGGCGGCGCGCATCAACTGGTCGGGATATTGCTCGAGCTTGGCTTCGAGCCGTTCGAGCAGCGTGAAGGCATCGGCGGTGGCGCCGGCAAAGCCGGCGATCACGTCGCCCTTGGCAAGGCGGCGGACCTTGCGCGCATTGCCCTTCATCACCGTCTGGCCAAGGCTCACCTGGCCGTCGCCCGCCATCACCACCTTGCCGTCCTTGCGGACGGTGATGATCGTCGTGGCGTGCATGGAAGCATAGGGGTTGTGTTCACTCATTCGATAGACCTCTGGGGCTCGATCGGGCCGGTTGCCGCCGGCGCGGCGGCGTCGTCGGTTCCTATGTAAGCAGAGCTTGCGCAATTGCAAACGGGTGGAGACGCTGGCCTTTTCGCAGCGGCCCTGTTAAGGAGCGGCGGCAGAATTACCGGAGAAACCCCAAGGGAAACCGATGAGCCGCACAGCCAGCGTTTCGCGCAAGACGAACGAGACCTCCGTTTCGGTCACCATCGACATCGACGGCACCGGCACGTCGACGATTTCGACGGGCGTCGGCTTCTTCGATCATATGCTCGACCAGCTCTCGCGCCATTCGCTCATCGACATGGAGATCAGGACCGAGGGCGACCTTCACGTCGACGATCACCACACCGTCGAGGACACCGGCATCGCCATCGGTCAGGCCATCGCGAAGGCGCTCGGCGACCGGCGCGGCATCACCCGCTACGCCTCGCTCGACCTTGCCATGGACGAGACGATGACGCGCGCCGCCGTGGACGTCTCCGGCCGGCCGTTCCTCGTCTGGAACGTCACCTTCTCGGCGCCGAAGATCGGCACCTTCGACACCGAGCTGGTGCGCGAATTCTTCAACGCGCTCGCCCAGCATGCCGGCATCACGCTGCATATCCAGAACATCTACGGCGCGAACAACCATCATATCTCGGAGACCTGCTTCAAGGCCGTCGCACGCGTGCTGCGCACCGCGACCGAGATCGATCCCCGCCAGGCGGGCCGCGTTCCCTCGACGAAGGGTTCGTTGGCCTGAGGGCACAGTTGGAGGCCGTCATGGCCACGTTCCTCGTTCTGATACCGCCGGGCAGCAAGCCCAGAGACGAAAGAGCCCGCTTCGTCCGCGACCGTTTTTCCTGGATCGCCTTTCTCCTGCCGGTCCTCTGGCTGCTCTGGCACCGGGCATGGCTCGCCGCTGCGCTCGCCTTCGCCGTCCAGGCGTTCGGCCTTGCCGTTACCGGTCATCCCACCCTCGGCCTTGCGGGTGCCGCCCTTTGCTTCGCCGTGCGCCTGCTCGTCGCCCTCGAAGGCCCCTCGATAGTGGTGGCCGGCCTCACCCGCCGCGGCTGGGCGGTGGATGCGGTGATCGCCGCCGGGGACCGCGCGACCGCCGAAGAGATTTACGACATGGAAACCCCGGCCGGCGAGGCGGAGACGCGCGAACGCGCCCTTCTGCCGGCATCCGAAACCTCCCCGCGCCGGCACGATCCCATGCTCGGCCTCGTCGGTTTCAAGGAAGGACGCTAGATGCGCGTTGCGATCATCGACTACGGCTCGGGCAACCTGCGCTCGGCCACCAAGGCCTTCGAGCGCGCCGCCCGAGAGGCCGGCATTCCGGCCGAAATCGACCT
>CBIMFD010000086.1:0-11973 GCA_966243085.1 uncultured Shinella sp. | reverse complement strand
TGCGAGGATGGCCGCTGCGGAAGCGCGGGCGATCAAAGAAGTGCGCGAATACATGAACGATCCTTGACGGGCGATGGCTGTCTGGCCTGCTTTTCTGGCGAAGAGGTTTGCGCGAAAATGGTTAATGGACGGTTTCCCGCCGTGGCCGGTCCGCAGATTTGACGTCGCCTTACGCCCGGAAAACCGGGGTGTTGCCGTCAAGTCACGCTTCGTCGCGCCGGCCGGCCGCCGAACCCGGCGCAAGGTCGCCGATGAAATCGCCGATGCCGGGCCGTTTCAGCGCGCGGAAGGGCATCGGGCGGCAGAGGTCCATGGCGGCGATGCCGATCCGCGCCGTCATCAGCCCGTTGATGACGCCTTCGCCGAGCCGCGCGGAGAGCTTTGAGGCAAGCCCGTGGCCGAGCACCTGCTGGACGAGGCTGTCTCCCATGGCGATCGACCCGGTGACGGCGAGATGGGCGATGACGTCGCGCATCAGCCGCAGCATGCCGATCTTGCCGGGATGCCCGCCGTAAAGCTCGGCCATGGCGCGCACCAGCCGGCTGCTCTCGAAGATCACGTAGCCGAGGTCGACGAGCGCGCGCGGGCTGACGGCGGTGACGATGGAGACGCGCTTGGCCGCGCCGAGGATGAGGGCGCGGGCCTCGCGGTCGAGCGGGGCCATGAGCTCGCGTTCGGCAAGGTCGACGAGCTGGGCGGCGTCGATGATCTCGCCCTCCGTCTCGGCGAGCCGCGCCCGGCCGCGCGCCGTCTGCGGGCGGGCGGCGAGGAGGTGGACGAGGCGGGCGACGATGGCGCGGCCGACGGCCGGCGAGGGCGAGGCCGCCGCGTCCGCGATATCGCGCTTGAGGTCCTGCACGGCGGCAAGGCCGCGAAGGCCGGAGAGTTCGCGCACGACGAGGCCGAGGAGCGCCAGCACCGCGACGGCCGCGGCCGCCAGCGCCAGATAGCCGAGCCAGTCGTTGCGGCTGAAGAGGTCGCGGATCAGCGCATCCACCCACAGGCCGACGGCGAGCGAGACGAGAAGGCCGAGCGCGCCTGTCGCGATTCGCCCGAGCGTCAGGCGGCGCGGGCGGGGCGTCGCCACCGGCGGCACGAGGTCCGGCAGGCCGGCGGTCGTCTCGATGAACGGGTCCTCCGCATCCGGCGTCAGCGTCACTGCATCCTCGAAGGCGGCGGGGCGGCGGGGCTCTTTCTCCGGCGCGTCGGGAGCGAGCGAAAATGCGGCGGGCCTGCGCGGACGGTCGGTCATGCGAGCCGGTCTCCGATGAGATATTGCAGAGCGCGGTCGAGCCGGATGTGCGGCACCGACAGCTTCAGGCCGCCGCCGGTCTCCTCGATATGCGGCGGGCGGAAGCGCACGAAGTTGAGGAGCGGCGGATCGCCTTCGGAAGAGGATTCAAGTTCTTGAAAAAGCGAATCCGGATTCTTCGGCAAGTCCCCGGGAAATATGGCGGTTTTCCTTTCGCCGTCGAAAGTCTCGCCGTTGATCGTCTCGCCCGCCATCGGTGTTCCGACGATGACCGGCAGGTCCTCGCCATCGTGTTTGACCGTCGCCTCGCGGGTGGCGCGCACGGAAGCGAGCGCCATCACCTCGATGCCCGCCCCGCTCATGCCGATGCGCTCGATGGCCCGCTCGACGAGCCGGCGCGTGACGGCCTCCAGCCGCGGATGGCTTTCGTGGTGCAGGTGGTCGGCCTTGGTGGCGGCAATCACGATGCGGTCGATGCGCCTCGTGACGAGCGAGGAGAGAAAGCCGTTGGTGCCGGCGCGGAAACAGTCGAGCACGTCGCCGAGCGCGCGTTCGAGGTCGTGCACGGCCTCCGCGCCGCGATTGATCGCCTGGAGCGCGTCGATCAGCACGATCTGCCGGTCGAGACGGGCGAAATGCTCGCGGAAGAAGGGGCGCACGACGTGGGTCTTGTAGGCCTCGTAGCGGCGTTCCATCATCGCATGCAGCGAGCCCCGGGCCGGCTTTCCTTCCGGCACGTCTGGCAGCGGCGCGAAGGTGAGGGCGGGCGAGCCTTCGAGGTCGCCAGGCATCAGGAAGCGGCCGGGCGGGAGGGTCGAGAGCGAGCGTTCGTCGGACTTGCAGGCCTTCAGATAGGCGGTGAAGCTTTCCGCAAGGGAACGCGCCGTCGCCTCCTCGGCCGTGGCGGCCGGATCGACCGTGGCGGAAAGGGCGAGCCAGTCACGCGCAAGCTCGGCGCGGATGCCGGACCCGGCGAGCGCCACGGTGTTTTCGCTGAAGGTGCGGAAATCCTGCCCGAGCAGCGGCAGGTCGAGCAGCCATTCGCCGGGGTAGTCGACGATATCGATGGAAAGGCGCCCCGGCGAGAACATCCGGTTCCAGCCTGAGGCACTTTCATAATCGAGCGTGATGCGAAGCTGCGAGATGGCGCGGGTCGAATCCGGCCAGAGCCGGTCGGCGACGAGGGCGCGGATGTGGTCCTCGTACTGGAAGCGCGGCACGGCGTCGTCCGGCTGCGGCTCCAGCCTGATCTTCGAGACGCGGCCCGAGCGCACGGCCTCGAACAGCGGCAGGCGCCCGCCATTGAGAAGATTGTGCACGAGGGAGGAGATGAAGACCGTCTTGCCGGCCCGCGAAAGGCCTGTCACGCCGAGGCGGATCGATGGATTGACGAGGCCGGCGGCGCGCCCGGCGAGCGTGTCGAGCGCCAGCAGGGCTTCGTCGGTGAAGGTGGTCAGGCTAGGCGGCACGGTCTCTTTCCAGCATCGAGGGCGATATAGGAAGGGCGGTCCGGTGAAAAAAGAGGCGCCGCCGTTTCGTTCAGGCGACCCGGTTCGGCGTCATGAAGCCGGCAAGGCAGGCGCCGGCGTAGTCCGCCTCCGTGGGGCGCTTGTCGAAATCGAGGATGGCGAGGCCCGCGGTCGGATAGCCGAAGGGCGCGGCGGTCTCGGCGATCGCCTTGCCGACGAGACGGAAGAAGAACTCCTCGATCATCGGATTGTGCCCGACGATCATCACGGCCTTTTCCTGCCGCTCGGCGAAGGCAAGCTCGGCATAGGTATCGACCGTGCCGGAATAGAGCGAGTCCACATAGGCGATGGGAAGCTCCTCGCTCATCGTGCGATGGAAAGGCTCGGCCGTCTGGTGGCAGCGCACGGCGGTGGAGGAGAAGATGACCTCCGGGCGGTAGCCCTGGTCCGCCGCCTCCTCGGCGATCACCTCCGCCTCGGCAAAGCCCTCGTCGTCGAGCGCCCGGTCGAAATCGGACTGGCCGGGCTGCGTCCAGGCGGCGCGGGCGTGGCGGAGGATGTAGAGCCGGAAGGCCGGCGTTCCGAGAGATGCCAAGTCGTGTCCTCCATCCGCCTGCGGCCGGTGATCGGCGGCGCTTCCCGATTTCATGTCTTCCCGCGCCGGAAAGATCAACCGCTTTTGGCGGCGAGAAGGGGGCGGAGGGACGCTCCGGCCGCGGCCCTTGCCTTGCGAAAAAGGCGAAATGATTTCGCCCTTCCATCGGCGGGTTTTGCCATCCCGTTGTAATCTTGACGAAATATTCGTCCGGCAAGGTTTGCAGATCAAGGCAGGCGCGAAATCCGTGGGTAACTCCCGGCAGGCTTGAATCAGGAAACCCGTAGGGATATACAGCGCGCCTTGAGATGTTCTTCAGGAGAATCGCGTTGAGTGAGAAGATCGATCTTAGCAATTTCGTCCTCGACGAGGACGAAGAATTCATGAACGCAAACCAGCGGGCTTACTTTCGAGCGAAGCTGAACGCCTGGAAAAACGATATTCTGCGCGAAGCGCGCGAAACCCTCGATCATCTGGCGGAAGAAAGCGCCAATCATCCGGACCTCGCGGACCGGGCATCCTCCGAAACCGACCGCGCCATCGAACTTCGGGCACGCGATCGCCAGCGCAAGCTGATCTCCAAGATCGATGCGGCGCTGCAGCGTCTCGACGAAGGCACCTACGGCTATTGCGAGGAAACGGGCGAACCGATCGGCCTCAAGCGTCTCGACGCCCGCCCGATCGCCACGCTCTCGATCGAGGCGCAGGAGCGCCATGAACGCAGGGAGAAGGTGTATCGCGACGAATAGGCGCTTCCCGCGGGGCCGACGGGTCTCGCAGGCAACCGCCTAAAGGAGCGATGCGAGGCCGGTGCAGGCCGTTCTCGGGCTGTATCATCCATTGAAAGCCGCCGGAAACGTCCGTTTCCAGCGGCTTTTTCTTTGGGCGTCTTCGTTCAGGATTTACGGTTGGCCGCGATCTCGCCGAGCAGGCGCGCCATTTCTGCTTCGGTCTCCTCCCGGCTCTTGGCGGGCGGCTGCTGGCCCTGGCCCACCGCGCCGAAATCCTTCGCGGGTGTGACGACCGACTGCACGGCGGCGCGCGCAGGCGCGGCAAGGGCCGCATTGCTCGTCATTTCCGCTTCGAGAATCTTTTCAAATTCGCTGACCAGCGCCGGATTGTCCGCGGCGCTTTCCGCCGGCTTCGCGTTCGCCGCTGCCATCGGCCGCGGTGCGACCTGACCCTGGCCCGTGGTCGTCGTCGCCACGACCTGCGGCGTCAGCACGCGCTGGCGGTTCTGTTCCAGCATGTCCTCCACGCGCCGCTCCGGCGTGCGCTGCTGGGCCGCCGCCGGCTGGGAAACCGGGCGGACCGGCACGGGGCGGGCGTGGGTCTCGTCGTCGGCGGCATAGAGCACCTTGCCCATGGCCGAAACGCCGTCGGGCTGGGCGGCCGGGCGGCGCTCGGCGGCACTTGCTGCCGTGAAGGCGGCGGAACGGGCGGCGACCGGCGTTTCGGCCGGCCTGGCGACGGTTTCCTGTGCGGGCTCGGCCTTGTGCACCGGCTGATCGACCGGCTGTGCGCTTTCGGCGGCCGCGGATGCAATGCGCGACTCGATGACCACGTCGGTCGGCCCGCCGATCATGATGAGGTGTTCCACGTCGTCGCGGCGCACCAGGACGAGCCGGCGGCGCGTATCGATCGCCGCTGCGTCGAGCACGGCAAGGCGCGGCACCCGGTTGCGCCCGCCGCGGATGAACGGCGAGGAGGGGCGGCCACGGACGATCCACAGCACGAGCGCGAGGCAGAGAAGGCCGAGCAGCACCACCACGGCGGCGACGATGAACTTCGTGCCGTTCTCGGTGAGAATCTCCTGGAACATGGGCGGTTACTCCTTTTCGGCACGGTGGCTGCATTTGACGGCTTTTTTCGGGCTCCTACAAGCGGCCTTTGCCGGTTGTCCAGCGCCGATTGCCGGCAGGATCGTCCCTGCGCCCGGCAATCGCCGGATTCGGCGGGAATATTCCCTGTGAATTGGCCGTCTTGCTTCCCCTCGACGGCTTTTTGCGCTTCCCTCAGACGGATAAACATGATTCCCGCATCGCATGCGGATGGCAGACAGTGCCGCGCGCCGGTGCAGACGAGGGATTGATGACGACGATGAAGCGGCCGGGCGAGGAGACTATGCCGATCGTGGACCGCGGCATGCGGCCGGCGGTCGTGTTCCGCATCGTGCTGCTCGCCCTCGTGCTGGCGGCCTCCGCCGGCGCGTTCATCGTCTTCAAGAACCAGCTCGACAACGAACTGGTGCTCGGCGTTCTCGGCGTTCTCGCCATGGCCGGCATCTTCTTCGTCGTTTCCGCGCTCATCGGCTTCATCGAGGTTATGCCGGAGGCGAGGGATTCGGACGATCTTGCCCGCGCCTTCATCGACACCCATCCCGACGGCACCGTCGTCACCGACCGCAAGGGCCGCATCGTCTATGCCAACGCCGCCTATGGCGCGTTGACCGGGGCGAAGGGCGGAGCGGAGATCCAGACGCTCGAAACGCTCCTCTCGCGCAACCGCGAGGCGACCGAGGCAGTCTACCGCCTGACCAACGGCCTTCACGAGGGCAAGGAAGGCGCCGAGGAATTCCGCGTCCAGAAGACGCTCAACGCTTCCTCCTCCAGCGGCTCCGGCGCGCACTGGTATCGCCTCAAGGCGCGCGTGCTGCCGAACCGCAAGGGCGGCCAGCCGCTCTACATCTGGCAGATATCCGACATCACCTCCGAGCGGGACGACCAGGAGCGCTTCTTCAAGGAATTGCAGAACGCCATCGACTATCTCGACCATGCGCCGGCCGGCTTCTTCTCGGCCGGGCGCAAGGGCGAGATCGTCTATCTCAATGCGACGCTCGCCGAATGGCTCGGCATCGATCTCACGAAATTCCAGCCCGGTTCGCTCGCCATTGCCGACGTCGTGGCGGGCGAGGGGCTTGCGCTCATCCAGTCCGTGCAGGCCGAGCCCGGCCTCAAGCGCACCGAGACGCTGGACCTCGATCTCCGCAAGACCAACGGCCAGAGCCTTCCGGTGCGCATCGTGCATCGCGTCTCCTCCATGCGCGACGGCGCGCCGGGCGAAAGCCGCACCATCGTGCTGGCGCGCGAGGAGGGCGGGCAGAGCGACCAGTCCGCCTCCATCGCCTCGATGCGCTTCACGCGCTTCTTCAACAACACGCCGATGGCGATCGCCTCCGTCGACGGGGACGGGCGCATCCTGCGCACCAATGCGCCGTTCCTGAAGCTCTTTTCCGGTGTCGTCTCGCGGGACGACATCGACCGCGGCGTCAAGCTCGAAAGCATCGTGCACGAGACCGACCGCACGCGCCTCGAAGCGGCGGTGGAGGCCGCCAAGGACCGGCAGGGCGACATTCCGCCCATCGATTCCCTGCACCCGGCCGATGACGGCCGGCATTTCCGCTTCTACGTGAACGCCGTCATCGACCAGAGCGACGAGGCGCCGGAAGAGGCGGCCATCGTCTATGCCGTCGAGATCACCGAGCAGAAGGCGCTCGAAACCCAGATGGCGCAGACACAGAAGATGAACGCGGTCGGCACGCTCGCCGGCGGCATCGCGCACGACTTCAACAACGTGCTGACGGCGATCCTGCTCTCCTCCGACCATCTGTTGCTCTCCGCGCGCCCCTCGGATGCGAGCTTTGCCGATCTCATGGAGATCAAGCGCAACGCCAACCGCGCCGCCGTGCTGGTGCGCCAGCTCCTCGCCTTCTCGCGCAAGCAGACGATGCGCCCGACCGTCCTCAACCTCACCGACGTCATCGGCGACCTGCGCATGCTCGTCGACCGCATGACCGGCACCAACGTCAAGATCGACGTGGAATACGGCCGCGACCTCTGGGCGGTGAAGACGGACCTCGGCCAGTTCGAGCAGGTGCTGATCAACCTTGCCGTCAATGCGCGCGATGCCATGCCGGAGGGCGGCACCATCACCTTCCGCACGCGCAACGTGCCCGCCGAGGAAGCGGCCGCGCGCAACCTGCGCGACCTGCCGCCGGGCGACTATGTCGAGGTGGAGGTCGCCGACCAGGGCACCGGCATTCCGCAAGAGATCATCGACAAGATCTTCGAGCCCTTCTTCACCACCAAGGAAGTGGGCAAGGGCACGGGCCTCGGCCTTTCCATGGTCTACGGCATCGTCAAGCAGTCGGGCGGCTACATCTACCTCGATTCCGAGGTCGGCAAGGGCACCACCTTCCGCATCCTCATGCCGCGCCATATCGAGGAGATCGTGCCGGAAGCCGAGGCGACGGTTCCGCAGGCCGGCGGCGGGCAGGCCGCTGCCGCCCTTCCGGCGCCGGAAAAGGAGCCCCGCGATCTGACCGGCGGTTCCGCCGTCGTCCTCCTCGTCGAGGACGAGGAGGCGGTGCGCCGCGGCGGCAAGCGCATGCTGGAGACCCGCGGCTACACGGTGCACGAGGCCGGCTCCGGCGTCGAGGCGCTCGAGATCATGGAAGAGCTGGACGGCGCGGTCGACATCGTCGTCTCCGACGTCGTCATGCCGGAAATGGACGGGCCGTCGCTGCTGCGCGAATTGCGCAAGACCTATCCGGACATGAAATTCATCTTCGTCTCGGGCTACGCCGAAGACGCCTTCGCCCGCAACCTGCCCGCCGACGCCAAATTCGGCTTCCTGCCGAAGCCCTTCTCGCTGAAGCAGCTTGCCGAGGCAGTACGGGAAATGCTGGACGCGTGAGGCTGCGGGGCGGCGTTTGCGCTGTGCGGTGATGGGCGACCAGGAAGAGATGGCGGGCGACACGAAAGCGACCGAAAAAAGCAGCCGGCGTGAGCCGGTCGCCCGCGCGTCTCAATCCACCAGCGCCACGGCGATTTCCGCCGCGAGGCGCGCGTTGTTCTCCACCAGTGCGATGTTCGTCTTGAGGCTGCGCCCGTCCGTCAGGTGGAAGAGGTTGTCGAGCAGGTAGGGGGTCACGGCCTTGCCGGCGATCTCGTCGCGTTCGGCATTATCGATCGCGCGGGCGATGTAGATCTCCATTTCCTCGCGCGGGATCTCGTCGGCCTCCGGCACGGGATTGGCGATCAGCATGCCGCCTGTAATGCCGAGCTCTTCGCGCACCGCCTGGAAATTGGCGATGGCGGCCGGGCTGTTGAGCATCAGCGGGCTCTTGAGGCCCGAATCGCGCGACCAGAAGGCCGGGAAGACCGGGCTGTCATAAGTCACGACCGGAACGCCGCGGGTCTCCAGCACTTCCAGCGTCTTCGGAATGTCGAGGATCGCCTTGGCGCCGGCGCAGACGACGATGACGCCGGTGCGTGCCAGCTCCTCGAGGTCGGCGGAAATGTCGAAACTCTGCTCCGCGCCGCGGTGCACACCGCCGATGCCGCCGGTGGCGAAGACCTTGATGCCGGCAAGCGCCGCGCCGATCATCGTCGCCGCGACCGTGGTGGCGCCCGTGCGGCGCTCGGCGATGGCGAAGGCGAGGTCGGCGCGCGAGACCTTCATCGCGCCCTCGCTTTGGGAGAGCGCTTCGAGCTGGGCATCCTCGAGGCCGATATGCAGTACGCCGTCGATCACCACGATGGTGGCGGGAACGGCGCCTTCCTCGCGGATGATGCGCTCGACGCTGCGCGCCATGTCGAGATTGCCGGGATAAGGCATGCCGTGGGTGATGATCGTCGATTCCAGGGCGACGATCGGCGCGCCACGCGCTTTCGCGGCGGCGACTTCGGCGGAATATTGCAGCGGCAGGCTGGGGGTGAGGGGGCTGGTCATGACGTGTCCTTACGCGATCCTGGGAGGAATCCTGGGCAAAAAAGTCTCATGACAGGATTTCGGCCTTCGGCACAAGAAAAAGTGCGCCGGCAAGCGCCTCTTCCGACATTTCCTCGGCGACGGCGAGGGGCGAGCGCACGGTGATGGCCGCCGCCGCCACGCCATGGCGCAGCGCCTCGCCGATGTCCGCGCCACGGATCCGGGCGCTGAGGAAACCGGAGGCGAGCGAATCGCCCGCTCCGGTGACGTCGCCGAGCGCAGGGATACCCGGCGGCACGACGAGGGCGGCGCCCGTCCCGTCGAAGGCGACGGCGCCCCGGCCGCCGCGTGTCACCACGCCTGCGGAAAGCCCCGCTTCGCGCAGCGCCTTCGGCCAGTCGGCCGGGTCCTCCGGCGAAGCGCCTGTCAGCGTGCGCGCCTCCGCCTCGTTCATGAAGAGGAAGGCGAGGGCGGAAAGGCTCTTCCTGAACCGCACGACTTTCGCCGGCGAGATGGCGATGCCGGCAAGCGGCAGCCGCAAGGATGTCGCAGCCCGGGCGATCGCGGCAAGCGTTTCGGCCGGCAGGTTGGCGTCGGTGAGGATGACATCGGCCTCCGCCATCGCCTCGCGCATCGCCCGCTGCTGCAGGCGGCGCGGCGAGAACAGCCGGTAGAGCTCCATGTCGGCGAGCGCGACGACGAGGTTGCCGTCCCGCTCGATAATAGCGGTATAGCTCGGCGTCGCGCGGTCGAGGAAGACGAAGGGCGTGTCCTCGACGCCCGCCGCTTCCGCCGCCGCCGTCACGATATCGCCGTCCGCATCCCCGCCGCGCGGCGAGACGAGCCGCACGCGGTGGCCGAGCCGGGCGAGGTTGCGCGCCGCGTTGAACGCGCCGCCGCCCGCTTCCACGAACCACGTTCCCGGATTGCTCGCCCCCGGCGCCGTTTCGCCGGCGATGCGCCCGCGCCTGTCCACATGGGCGCCGCCCAGCACCAGTATCCTGCTACCCGTCATCGTCATCCTCTATGCGCCGATTCGGCCCGGAACGTCCGCCGCGGCAGGGGTTCCGGACCTGTTCTCCCGCCTGTTCCATCCACCGGAAACGAAAATAGAACACGCGCTCGATTCACAAATCCATTCAAATGGATGATGGTGTCTTGCAAAACGAGAACAAAATGTGTACATAGCTTTCATCGGCGGCTTCGTTGCCTGTCTTGCTTCAATAACCTAAAGGTGGACCAAATGGCACAGAACACTTTGCGGCTCGTAGAGGATAAAACAGTGGATAAAAGCAAGGCACTCGAAGCGGCTCTCTCCCAGATCGAGCGCTCGTTCGGCAAGGGCTCCATCATGAAGCTCGGCGGCAAGGACAGCGTGATCGAGGTCGAGACGGTCTCGACGGGCTCGCTCAGCCTCGACGTCGCGCTCGGCATCGGCGGCCTGCCCAAGGGGCGCATCGTGGAGATCTACGGGCCGGAAAGCTCGGGCAAGACGACGCTGGCGCTGCAGACGATCGCCGAATGCCAGAAGAAGGGCGGCATCTGCGCCTTCGTCGACGCCGAACACGCGCTCGACCCGGTCTATGCCCGCAAGCTCGGCGTCGACCTCGAGAACCTTCTGATCTCGCAGCCTGACACGGGCGAGCAGGCGCTTGAGATCACCGACACGCTGGTGCGCTCCGGCGCCATCGACGTGCTGGTCGTCGACTCGGTCGCGGCGCTCACCCCGCGCGCCGAAATCGAGGGCGAGATGGGCGAAAGCCTGCCGGGCCTCCAGGCCCGCCTGATGAGCCAGGCGCTGCGCAAGCTGACGGCGTCCATTTCCAAGTCGAACTGCATGGTCATCTTCATCAACCAGATCCGCATGAAGATCGGTGTCGTCTACGGTTCGCCGGAAGTGACGACCGGCGGCAACGCCCTGAAGTTCTACGCCTCCGTCCGCCTCGACATCCGCCGCATCGGCGCGGTCAAGGAGCGCGACGAGGTGATCGGCAACCAGACCCGCGTCAAGGTCGTCAAGAACAAGATGGCTCCGCCCTTCAAGCAGGTCGAGTTCGACATCATGTACGGCGAGGGCGTGTCCAAGACGGGCGAGCTCATCGACCTCGGCGTCAAGGCCGGCATCGTCGAGAAGTCGGGTGCCTGGTTCTCCTACAACAGCCAGCGTCTCGGCCAGGGCCGCGAGAACGCCAAGACGTTCCTGCGCGACAACCCGGATCTCGCCCGCGAGATCGAGACGGCGCTGCGCCAGAATGCCGGCCTCATCGCCGACCGCTTCCTGGAAAACGGCGGCCCGGATCCGAACGACAGCGACGACGGCGAAGTGTAATCGCCGCGCAACGGTGGTAAAAAACTCGAAAGGCCGGCCTCTTCTTCGCGAAAGGCCGGTTTTTTGGTGTCTGGACAGGTGCCGAGGCGGGCGATAAAAGCCTTGGGTTCTCGCGCGCGCCCGAGGTTTCCGGCCTTTTCAGGAGGCAGTCGGCAGGCGCGTGCAACTTCGACGGAATTCGCGGATGGAGGGCCCTTCGAGGCCTCCGGGCGGGCACTCCGGCCGGCGGGGCGATTTCGCGTCTGCTGAACGTGACATGGGTGGATGACGCGCCGGCCTCCGGCGTGCGCAGGGCAAGATGAAGGACGCGATATGAGCGGCGTGAATGAGATCCGGTCGACTTTCCTCGACTATTTCCGAAAGAACGGACACGAGGTCGTGCCGTCCAGTCCGCTCGTGCCGCGCAACGACCCGACCCTGATGTTCACCAATGCCGGCATGGTGCAGTTCAAGAACGTCTTCACGGGCCTTGAGACGCGCCCCTATTCCACGGCGGTCACCGCGCAGAAATGCGTGCGCGCCGGCGGCAAGCACAACGACCTCGACAATGTCGGCTACACCGCGCGCCACCACACCTTCTTCGAGATGCTCGGCAACTTCTCCTTCGGCGACTATT
>CBIMFD010000085.1:0-12018 GCA_966243085.1 uncultured Shinella sp. | reverse complement strand
CCTTGTGGGGGAGATGCCGGCAGGCAGAGAGGGTCTTCATATGCGATTGCCCTTCTGGCGGCAGGGCCTGCCAACATTCTCTTTACCTCTGAAGCCGCCAGCATTACCGGCGGATTATTGTTTTTGCTGGGAAATTTCGGCTTCTCCATCATTCTTGGCGGAAATCAATTATAGCCATTTCTTATTGCGAGTGGGCCACTTCTAAATGGAAATAGGAGCCTGTTGGGAACAAGGTGCTTCCACACACGGACCGGATGGGAAGACCGGCCGGCTCCGCAAATGCCCGCCTGGGAGGAAGCATGCTGACCCTTTTGTTCGACGGAGTGGCCTACGGCATGCTGCTGTTCGTGCTGTCCTGCGGATTGGCGGTGACGCTCGGCCTGATGAACTTCATCAACCTGGCGCACGGCGCCTTCGCGATGGCCGGCGGCTATGTCACCGTCATCCTGACGAACAGGTTCGGCGTGCCGTTCCTGGCGACGCTGCCGATCGCCTTCATCGTCACCGCGCTCGTCGGCGCGCTGTTGGAACGGCTGCTCTACAAGCCGATGTACGACAAGAGCCCGCTTGACCAGGTCCTCTTCTCCATCGGCCTCGTCTTCATGGCCGTGGCCGGCATCGATTACCTGATGGGTTCGCAGCAGCAGATCCTCGACCTTCCCGATTTCCTCAAGGGCCGCGTGGAGATCGCCGGGGTGGGCATCGGCATCTACCGCGCCTTCCTCATCGTCGTCTGCGGCATCCTCGCCATCGCCCTCCAGCTCATCAACAGCCGTACTCGCTTCGGCAGTCAGCTCCGCGCCTCGGTCGACAATCGCCGGGTCGCGCGCGGCGTCGGCATCAGGGTCAACACGGTCTTCGCCGTCACCTTCGCGGTCGGCTCGGGGCTCGCCGGCCTCGGCGGCGCGCTCGGCGCGGAGATCCTCGGCCTCGACCCCACCTTTCCGCTGAAGTTCATGGTCTATTTCCTCATCGTCGTTTCCGTCGGCGGCACGGCCAGCATGTATGGCGCGCTTGCCGCCTCCATCCTGCTCGGCCTCGCCGATGTGCTCGGCAAGTATTACGTGCCCTCCATCGGCGGCTTCGTCATCTATATCGTGCTGGTCGCCGTGCTCGTCCTGAAGCCGCAAGGCCTTTTCGCGAGGGCGAACTGATGGCTTCCGACATGCATTCCTCGTCCGCCGCCCGCGTGGCCGGTGCCCTCCGACGTGCCAATCGCTGGGGCGTGCTCGAAATCGCCCTCTGGCTGATGGCGGTCGCCGCCTGGTTCTTCCTGCCGGAGCAGCATCTCCTCCTCGCGGAAATCGTCAATTTCGCGATCCTCGCCCTCTCGCTCGATCTCATCCTCGGCTATGCGGGCATCGTCTCGCTCGGCCAGTCGGCCATGTACGGCGTCGGGGCCTATGCGGCGGGACTGTTCTCGATCCATGTCACCGGCGAGCCGGTGAGCGGCCTACTCGTCGGCGGCCTTGCCGGTGCGGCCGTCGCCTTCCTCACCGGCTTCCTTCTGCTGCGCGGGGCGGACCTGACACGCCTGATGGTGACGCTCGGCGTCGCAGCCGTCTTCATGGAGATCGCCAACCAGGCGGACTGGCTGACCGGCGGAGCCGATGGCCTGCAGGGCGTGGAGACCGCGCCGCTCTTCGGGCTCTTCGAGTTCGATATCTTCGGCCGCACGGCCTATGCCTACAGTCTCGGCGTCCTCTTCGTGCTGATCGTCGTCGCCCGTATCGTGCTGGCCTCGCCCTTCGGCTATTCGCTCAGGGCGATCCGCGACAATTCGCTGCGCGCCTCGGCGGTCGGCATTCCGGTCAATGCGCGGCTGATCGCCATCTACACGCTGAGCGGCGCCTATGCCGGCATCGCAGGCGCGCTTTTCACCGAGACGCAGATGTTCGTCTCGCTCGACGTCCTGTCGTTCCAGAAATCCGCGGACGGGCTGATGGTCCTCACCATCGGCGGCACGGGCTATCTCTATGGCGGTCTGGTCGGCGCCTTCGTCTACAAGCTCATCCAGGACGTCCTGTCGAACCTCACGCCGCAATACTGGCAGTTCTGGATCGGCCTCCTGCTCGTCGCCTTCGTGCTGATCGGCCGCCAGCGGCCGCGCGCGCTGGTCCGGGCCGTTTCCACCCGCCTTGCCCGCCTTTTCGCCGGCAAGGCCGCCAGCCGCCGCGTCGCGGAGGAAAAGCCATGACCGCTCTTCTCGAAACGCGTCATCTCAACCGCATGTTCGGCGCCCTGCAGGCGACGACCGACGTGAGCTTCCGCCTCGAGCGCGGCGCCCGCCACGCCCTGATCGGCCCGAACGGTGCGGGCAAGACCACCTTCATCAACCTGCTGACCGGCGTTCTTTCGCCGACCTCCGGCGAGATCCTGCTGGACGGCAAGGCGATTACCGGCATGAAGCGGGAAGCGCGCGTCCAGCGCGGCCTCGTGCGTACCTTCCAGATCAACCAGCTCTTCGGCGGGCTCACGGTCATCGAGAGCCTTGCGCTCGTCATCGCCGAGCGGCGCGGCGAGGGCTGGAACCCCTTCCGCCCGATCGGCCGGGTGAGGGCGGTCGACGGCGAGATCGCGGATCTCCTGCGCGACTTCGGGTTGGAGAGCGTGGCGGAAGAGACCTGTTCGGACCTGCCCTACGGCAAGCAGCGGCTTCTGGAGATCGCGCTCGCCATCGCACTCAAGCCGCGCGTGCTGCTGCTCGACGAGCCTGCGGCCGGCGTGCCGGAGGCGGACCGGCAGGAGGTGCTCTCGCGTCTTGCGGCGTTGCCGTCCGACGTCGCCATCCTCCTGATCGAGCATGACATGGACCTCGTCTTCACCTTCGCGGACCGCATCTCGGTTCTCGTGTCCGGCGCGCTCTTCGCCGAAGGCACGGTGGACGAGATCGCGCACGACCCCCGCGTCAAGGATGTCTATCTCGGAGGCGGGCAGCATGGCTGAACTTCTCGTGCTGGAACAGGTCTCGGCAGGCTACGGCCGGGCTACGGTGCTGCAACAGGTGAGCCTCGGCCTCGGCGAGGGCGAAGCCATGGCGCTGCTCGGCCGCAACGGCGTCGGCAAGACCACGACGCTGAACACGATCATCGGCCTGACGCGCCAGCAGGGCGGGCGCATCCTTCTCGGTGGGCAGGATATCACCCGCCTTTCGCCGGAGCGCCGCGTGGAGGCGGGCATCGGCTGGGTGCCGCAGGAGCGCGGCATCTTCCGCTCGCTGACGGTGGAGGAGAACATCACCGCCGTCGCAAGGCCGGGGCGCTGGACGCTGGAGGCCGTCTACGGCCTCTTTCCGCGCCTTGAGGAGCGGCGGCGCAATTTCGGCAACCAGCTTTCCGGCGGCGAGCAGCAGATGCTGTCGATCGCCCGCGCCCTGGTACTCAATCCGAACGTGCTGCTGCTGGACGAGCCCACCGAGGGGCTGGCGCCGATCATCGTGGAGGAACTGCTTGCGGCGATCCGCCGGATCGTCCGCGAGGAGGGCATGGCGGCGATCGTCGTCGAGCAGCACGCCCGTCAGATCCTTTCCATCACCGACAGGGCCGTGATCCTCGACAGGGGAACGGTCGCCTATGCCGGCGCCAGCGAGGGGCTGGCGGCGGACACCGCCGTGCTCGGCCGTTTCCTCGGCATCGGCGGGGACGACTGAGGCCGGTTCGGCCCAATGGATATTTCAAACCACAGGAGGAGAAGAATGCATTTCAAGGCTTTTGCAAGGGGCGGCATCGCCGCCATCGCTCTCATCGCGGCAACCGGCGCCGGCCTTGCGGCGGATGCGGTCAAGGTGGGCGTCATCATTCCGCTGACCGGCGGCTTCCAGTCCAACGGCCGGCAGATCAGCGCCGCGCTGAAGACGTTTGTCGCGACCCATGGCGAGACGGCCGGCGGCAAGACGGTCGAGTTCGTCATCAAGGACGACGCCTCGACCCCAGACAATGCGCTGCGCCTTGCGCAGGAACTGGTGACGAAGGATCATGTCTCCGTGCTGACCGGCTTCGGCAACACGCCGACCGCGCTGTCCGTCGCCCAGCTTTCCAAGCGCGCCAAGGTTCCGCAAGTGGTGATGGTGGCGGCGACGTCGGCGATCATGGACGCCTCGCCCTACATGCTGCGCACCTCCTGGACCATTCCGCAGATGGCGAACATCATCGGCGAATGGGCGGCGAAGAACGGCACGAAGAAATTCGTCTCGATCGTTTCCGACTACGGTCCGGGGGCCGATGCCGAGGTCTGGTTCAAGAAAGCGCTGGAAGCGAACGGCGGCACGGTCACCGCGCAGTTGAAGGTGCCGCTCGCCAATCCGGATTTCGCTCCGTTTCTTCAGCGCGCAGCGGACGAAAAGCCGGAAGCCCTCTTCGTCTTCGTGCCGACCGGCGCGGGCGCGGCCTTCATGAAGCAGTTCGTCGAACGCGGCCTCGACAAGTCGGGTATCAAGGTGATCGCGGCGGCCGACGTCACCGATGACGACCTCGTCAACAACATGGGCGATCCGGCCATCGGCGTCATCACCGGCGGGCCCTATTCGGCCAGCCACGATTCGCCGGAGAACAAGGCCTTCGTCGAAGCCTTCAAGAAGGAGAACGACGGCATGCGGCCGAACATGGTCGCCGTCGCCGCCTACGACGCGCTCGACCTCATCTACAAGACGCTCGACAAGACCGGCGGCGACGCATCGGGCGATGCCTTCGTCGAGGCGGCCAAGGGCATGAAGCTCGACAGCCCGCGCGGGCCGATCTCCATCGATCCCGAAACGCGCGACATCGTGCAGAACATCTACATGCGCAAGGTGGAGCGCGTGGACGGCGAACTCTACAACACCGAGTTCGAGACCATCGAGGCGGTCAAGGACCCGGCCCACGCGGCAAAGTAAGCCTGCCGGCTTCTGAAACGACAACGCCCTGCCGTTCGGCAGGGCGTTGCTTTTTGGCGATGCGCTTGCCTGTTACCAGGAGGCGATGATCGCGCCCTTGTACTCTTCGTTGATGAAGGCCTTGATGCTGTCGTCGTGATAGGCGTCCACCAGCGTCTTGACCCAGGGCGCGTCCTTGTCGGCGCTGCGCACGGCGATCACGTTGGCATAGGGCGACTCGCTGCCTTCGATGGCGATGGAATCCTTCGTCGGATTGAGGCCGGCTTCCAGCGCGTAGTTCGTGTTGATGACGGCGGCGTCCACGTCGTCCAGCGAGCGGGGAAGCTGGGCGGCGTCGAGTTCGGAGATCTGGATGTTCTTCGGGTTCTCGACAATATCGGCCGGGCCTGCCTTAAGGCCGGCATCCGGATTGACCTTGATGAGGCCTTCCTTGGCGAGGACGAGAAGGGCGCGGCCGCCGTTCGTCGGGTCGTTCGGGATGGCGACCGTCGCGCCGTCGGCAAGCTCGCCGAGGCTCTTCACCTTCTTGGAATAGACGCCCATCGGCGTGGTGATGGTCTTGCCGACGGCAACGAGGTCGAAGCCGCGGTCGGCGATCTGGTTGTCGAGATAGGGCTGGTGCTGGAAGGAATTGGCGTTGAGGTCGCCGTCGGCCAGCGCCTGGTTCGGCACGACGTAGTCGGAGAATTCCAGGATCTCGATATTGAGGCCCTTCTTGGCGGCGATGTCCTTGACCTTTTCCATGATCTCGGCGTGTTCGCCGGGCGTGACGCCGATCTTGATGTCTTCGGCGAGCGCCGGGACGCTGATGAGGGCGGCAAGCGCCGCCGTGGCGAGGAACTTCAACATGTGTATCTCCTTGATATTACATGGCTTGGGAGGGAGGAGGAAAATCAGCCCTTGCGGTTGCGCTTGTCGAAGCTGCGGGCAAGGGCGTCGCCCGCGCTCTGCACGAGCTGGACGAGGACGATGAGGACGACGACCACCGCCAGCATCACGTCCGGCATGAAGCGCTGGTAGCCGTAGCGGATGCCGAGGTCGCCGAGCCCGCCGCCGCCGACCGCGCCGACCATGGCCGAATAGCCGATGAGGCTGACGATGGTCATGGTGAAGGCGAGCAGGATGGCCGGCCGCGCCTCGGCGAGCAGCACCTTGAAGACGATCTGCATCGGCGTCGCGCCCATGGCGCGGGCGGCCTCGATCAGCCCCTTGTCGATCTCGCGGATCGCCGCTTCCACGAGGCGCGCGAAGAACGGGATCGTCGCGATGGTCAAGGGCACGATGGCGGCCGTGGTGCCGATCGACGTGCCGGTGAGAAGGCGGGTGAAGGGAATGATGGCGACGACGAGGATGATGAAGGGCGTCGAGCGGGCGGCGTTGACGACAAGCCCGACAACCCGGTTGAGCGCCGGCGCCGGGAAGAGCTCACCCTTGCCGCTGGTGGCGAGGAAGATGCCGATCGGCAGGCCGATCAGCGAGCCGATGAGGCCCGAGGCCGCTACCATCTGGAGCGTCTGGAGCAGCGACTTCCACAAAAGGCCGATGAGCATTTCAGGCGACATAGCCGAGCACCTCCGTGGCAAGGCCCGTTGCGGCATAGAAGCGGTCGGCGCGCCCGATGACCTCGGGCGTTGCCGGATAGGCGACGACGAGCGTGCCGAAGGGCTCGCCAGCGATCTCCTCGATGGCGCCGGCAAGGATGTTGACGTTGCCGCCGATCTCCGTGACGAGCCGCGCCGTCAGGGGCTCGAAGGCCGTCGCGCCGAAGAAAGTGAGCCGCACGAGGACGCGGTCGCCGGCGGCAGGTTCAGGCTTGATGCCCGAGCGCAGCCATTCGGGCAGCGTGGTGCCGAGGGCGGAGGAGAGGAGGATGCGCGTCGTCTCGTGCTGCGGGGCGGTGAAGATGCCGAAGGTCGGCCCCTGCTCGACGATGCGGCCCCTGTCGATGACGGCGACATGCGAGGCGATGGTCTTCACCACTTCCATCTCGTGGGTGATGAGGAGCACGGTGAGGCCTAGTTCGGCATTGATCTGTTTGAGCAGCGCGAGGATCGACTGCGTGGTCTCCGGGTCAAGCGCCGAGGTCGCCTCGTCCGAGAGCAGCAGCTTCGGCGAGGTCGCGAGTGCGCGGGCAATGCCGACGCGCTGCTTCTGCCCGCCGGAAAGCTCGGACGGATAGCGCTCGGCCTTGTCGCCGAGGCCGACGAGATCGAGGAGGGGACCGACCTTGGCGCGGATCGCGGCCCGGTCGAGCCCGGCGATCTCGAGCGGCAGGGCGATATTGTCGAAGGCGGTGCGCGAGGAGAGCAGGTTGAAGTGCTGGAAGATCATGCCGACCTCGCGGCGAAGGGTACGAAGGCCCGTCTCGTCCAGCCTGCCGACCTCGGTTCCGTCGACCACGACCCGACCGGACGTCGCCGTCTCCAGGCCGTTGACGAGGCGGATGAGGGTGGATTTGCCGGCGCCCGAACGGCCGATGATGCCGGTGATCGCGCCGCGGCCGACGGCCATGTCGACGCCGTCGAGCGCGACGAAGGCGTTGTCGCCCTCGCCGAAGCGCTTCGTCACACTCTCGAAGAGGACCATGGGAGCGGATTGCGCCTCGTCCCTCGGGGCGGCCGCGTCCGCGGCGGTTGGAAGTGTCATTTTCAGCTCACGCTTTCAGCCAGATCGCTCGACGAGATAGCATCGCCGTGCCGCAAAGCGAAGACGGCGCGCGCCCGGTGAAGAGCGACCCTGCGTCACAGGCGGGAGAGCGTACGTTTGCCCCGCCCCGCCGAAATTTGACAGAAATGGAATTCCTAAAATTTCCGCGTTGCCGGAATATCGTCGTCCGCTTGCGCGCAAGGGTCCAGTCAGAAGCTGTTGCGCTCGTGATAAGTGCGCAGGAACGACTGGATGCGGGCATCCTCGGGATGGTGCAGGATGCGGTCGGGACTGTCGACGCCCACGAGTTCGCCCTTCTCCATGAAGACGACCTGGTCGGCGACATGGGCGGCAAAGCCCATCTCGTGCGTGACCACGACCATGGTCATGCCCTCGCTCGCCAGCGTCTTCATGACGTTCAGCACCTCGCCGACCAGCTCCGGGTCGAGTGCCGAGGTCGGCTCGTCGAACAGCATCAGCCGCGGCTCCATGGCGATGGCGCGGGCGATGGCGACGCGCTGCTGCTGGCCGCCCGAAAGGCGCGAGGGATGGTTTTCCATCTTGTCGGCAAGGCCGACCTTCGCGAGCGCGTCGGCCGCCCGCTGGTGCGCCTCGCTTTTCGAGAGTCCCCGCACGCGGATCAGCCCTTCGGCGACGTTCTCGCGGGCGGTCATGTGCGGCCACAGGTTGAATTGCTGGAACACCATGCCGATCGAGCGGCGCATCTCGCGCAGCTTCCGGCCGGGCATCTTCTTGCCGGGTGCCTCGTAGCCGATCATCGTGCCGTCGATGAGGACTTCGCCGGAATCGTATTCCTCCAGGAAGTTGACGCAGCGCAGCAGCGTGGACTTGCCCGAGCCGGACGGACCGATAAGGCAGGTCACCTTGCCCGGCGGGATGACGAGGTCGATGTCCTTCAGCGCATGGAAGGTGCCGTAGTGCTTGTTGACCTTGCGGATTTCGACGGAGGATGCGGCAACCATCTCAGGTCCTTTCGACGAGGTGTTTGGTGAGGCGTGCCTCGAACCAGCGGCCGACATTCGAAATGGCCTCGACGAGTGCCCAGAAGAACAGCGCCAGGACGAGGTTGGCTTCGAGGTAGCGGAAGGTCTCGGTCGACATGCGCTGGACCTGGTACATCAGTTCGGGAACGGTGATGATGGAAAGGATGACCGTTTCCTTGGTGAGGATGATCGAAAAGTTCACCAGCGCCGGCAGCGAGGAGACGAGGCCGAGCGGCAGCAGGATGCGGCGCACGATGGCGATCTCCGACATGCCGATGGCGCGGGCCGCCTCGATCTGGCCGTGCGGCACGGCGCGGAAGCCCGAGCGGAAGATTTCCGCGAAATAGGGGCTGCCGTAGATGGTGAGGCCAAGGAGGCCGGCCGGCAGGGCATCGAGCCGGAGGCCCACCAGCGGACCGCCGTAATAGAGCACGAAGAGCTGCACGAGGAAGGGCGTGCCGCGGATGATCTCGACATAGACCTGGATGACCCGGTTCAGCCAGCGTGCGCCGTAACGCTGCGCGAGCGCGAGGAGAAGGCCGAGCGCCATGCCGAAGACGGTGCCGAGCAGCCAGCACAGGATGGTGGTGCCGAAGCCGCTGAGGAGCCCGGGGCCGTATTGTTGCAGGATGCTCCAGTCCATCAGATGGCCGTCCTGTGTTCGAGATAGCGCCCGAGTACCGCAAGGCAGAGATTGATCAAAAGGTAGATGCAGGCGGCAGCGATATAGACTTCGAGCGGCCGGAAGGTGGTTGCGGCCTGCGCCTGACTGGCGCGGGTGATTTCGAGGATGCCGACGACGGAGACGAGCGAGGAGGCCTTCACGAGGAGGATGAGTTCGTTGATGAGGGCGGGGAGCGACAGGTTGAAGGCTTGGGGCAGGATCACGCGGGCCCAGATGTCGCGCGGCGTCATGCCGATGGCGACGGCCGCCTCGGCCTGGCCCTTCGGCAGGGCGGCAATGGCGCCGCGCCAGATCTCGGAAATATAGGCGCTGGCGCAGATGCCGACGGTCACGACCGCCGCCACCATCGGCGGCACGTCGAGGCCGATCACCGGCAGGGTATAGTAGAAGACGAGAAGCTGGACGAGGAGCGGCACGCCGCGCAGGAGGCTGACCCAGAGCATGGCGAACCGGCGCAGCCAGACATAGGGCGACAGCCGCGCCGCACAGACCAGCGTTCCGATCACAAGCCCCAGCCCGATGCCCAGCACCGAGATCAGCAGCGTGTAGCGCGCCGCCCAGAATAACGGGCCGAAACTATCCAGGAAGACGGAAATGGAGAACATGCACCCCCCGTGGTGGTTCAGCGCGCCGCCGGTCTTTATCCGGGCGCGCGCAGGCGCTCTATCTTTCCGGGCCGCAAACCGCAACGCCCGCGGTGGCCGCGCCGGAAAACGGGCGGGGCACATGGCCCCGCCCGCAGATGGCTTACTTGGCCGGCACTTCGCGCGGCAGCTCGGTATAGGCGCCGAGCCACTTTTCCTGGATGGCCTTGATGCGGCCGTCGTCGGTCATCTTCAGGAGGGCATCGTTGATGGCCTTGACGAAGCTGTCGCTGTCGGCGTCCTTGCGCAGGACCCAGGCGAAGTAAGTCGGCTGGCCGAAGGAGGCCGGCTCGAACAGCGCGAAGCTCTCCGGACGGTTCTTCACGAGATAGGTCAGGTTCGGCAGCGAGCCGGCGACGGCGTCGAGGCGGCCGGCCGCGAGGTCGGCATAGGCTTCGTCGGTCGTGCCGTATTCCTTGACGGTCACGCCGCCCAGTTCCTTGCCGTAGGCTTCAAGCTGGCGGAACTGCGCGGTGCCCTGCTGGACGCCGACGGTCTTGCCCTTGATGTCCTCGGGCTTGTTCAGATCCTTGTTGCCGGCCGCCTTTACCAGCGAGACGGTCGCGTCGGCGATCGGCAGCGTGAAGGCGTAGCGTTCGAGGCGTTCCGGCGTGATGGTGACCGGCGCGATGACGATGTCGAACTTCTTGACTTCGAGGCCCGGCAGCTCGGCCGTCCACGGAATGTCCTGATAGACCGGCTCGACGCCGAGCTCCTTGCTGACGCCGTCGAAGAGGTCCTTCGTCATGCCTTCATAGGTGCCGTCGACCAGCATGTCGAAGGGCGCATAGTGCATGTCGGTCGCCGTGACGATCTTGCCGGCGGCCTTGACGTCGGCAAGCTGGTCGGCAAGGGCCGGGCCGGCAAGCGCCAGAGCGGTCACGCCGAACAGCATCGATTTCAACGTTTTCGATAGGGTCATTTCATCCTCCTGGTTAAACTTCGGTTGGTTCGGGTATCGACTGCGTTTCCCGCGCACCTGCGAGCGTCACGCTAGCATATTGCCGGCGATGATAATGCGCTGGATTTCACTTGATCCCTCGTAAATCCGCATGATGCGCAGATCCCGGTTGATCCGCTCGATGGGAAAGTCGCGGGTATAGCCGTAGCCGCCGTGAAGCTGCAGCGCGGTGTCGGCCACCTTGGCCGCGGCCTCCGAGGCCGCGAGCTTGGCCATGGAGGAGGCGAGCGTGAAGCGCCCGCCCTCGTCATGGGCCTTCTGGCGCTGGCGCGCGGCATCCTGCGAGAGCAGCAGTGCGGAGCGGTAGGCGACGCCCATGTCGGCGATCATCCAGCGGATGCCCTGCCGCTCGCTGAGCGGCTGGCCGCCGATCACGCGTTCCTTCGTATAGGCGATGGCCGAGGTCATGGCCGCCTCGGCAAGCCCGAGGCACTGGGCGGCGACCTCGATGCGGCCGTTGTCGAGCACCTGCATGGCGGTGCGGAAGCCGCGGCCTTCCTCGCCGAGAAGCGCGTCTTCCGGCAGGTGGCAGTCGATGTTGAGGGTGAAGACATGGCCGCCCTTGAGGCCCATGGTCTTTTCCGCGGGGCCGGCCTCGAGGCCGGGCGTGCCCTTGGGCAGAATGAAGGCGGAGATGCCGCGATGGGCCTTTTCCGGATCCGTGACGGCGTAGAGCACGATGAAATCCGCTACCCCGCCGTTCGAGATGAAGCATTTCGTACCCTTGACGTGCCAGCCGGCATCGGTGCGGCGAGCACGGGTCTTCATGTCGGCGGGGTCGGAGCCGGCGCCCGGCTCGGTGAGGGCGAAGGCGCCGAGCGCCGCGCCGCTGGCCGCTTTCGGCAGCCATTCCCGCTTCTGCGCCTCGCTGCCGCCGATGAGAATGGAATCGGTCGCAAGGTAATGGGCCGTCAGCGCCGAGGCGGTGGAGCCGCACGCGCCGGCGACGATGGAAACCGCGCGCAGGAAGGCCGGTGCGGAAATGCCGCTGCCGTCGTATTCCTCCGGCAGGTTCGCGCCCATCATGCCGACGTCACCGAGGATCTTCAGCTGGCGGTGGACGAAGGCGGAGGTCTCGTCCGTCTCGTGGGCGAGGGGGGCGATCTGCTCGGCGCAGACGCGGGTCAGCACGTCGCAGAACAGTGCCTCTTCCTCGGAAAGCATGTGCCAGTCGTCGCTCATCGGGTCTGCTCCAGTCCGAATTCTTT
>CBIMFD010000084.1:0-12228 GCA_966243085.1 uncultured Shinella sp. | reverse complement strand
CTTGCCGCCGGCACGCTCGACATCGATTTCGTGCTGCATGCCGATGCCGGGCCGGGCTCGGCCTTTGCCGAACGCGCCGCGGTCGGCGACCGCGTCGGCGTGGTGGGGCCGGGCGGCGGCGGCCTCCTCGCAGCCGACTGGTATCTCTTCGCCGGCGACGAGACAGCGCTTCCGGCCATCGCCCGGATGCTGGAGAACCTGCCGGCCGATGCAAGCGGCCTCGCCTTCATCGAGGTTGCCGATGCGGCCGAGATCCAGCCGCTTTCGGGGCCGGCCGGCATAGCCGTCGAATGGCTTTTGCGCGACGGCCGGCCGGCGGGCGGCACCAGTCTTCTTGCCGATGCGGTGCGCGCCGCCGCCTTTCCGGCGGAGGGCGGCAAGGTCTATGTCTGGGCCGGCTGCGAATTCGAGGCTTTCCGGGCGATCCGCAGCCATGCGCGGCAGGAACGAGGGCTTGCCGGCAGCGAGCACCTCGTCGTCTCCTACTGGCGGCGCGGCGCGGCCGAAAGCGAATAGGCCCCGCTCACTTCGCCTTCTCGGCCCTGGCCTTGTCGCCGGCCGGGAAACGGATGACGATGCGCGTGCCCTTCTTCTTCACGGCGGGGCTTTCGGCGTGGATGCGCCCGCCCATCGCTTCCACGAAGCCGCGGGCGATGGAAAGGCCGAGCCCCGTGCTCTGCTGCGTGCGGCCGTCCGGCTTGCCGCGGCGGTGGAACTTCTCGAAGATGCGGTCGATATCAGCCGGGGCGATGCCCTTGCCAAGGTCGGTGACCGAGATGAGCACGTCCGCCCCGTCGCGCCGCGCATAGACGTTGACCGGCTCCTCGCCGCCGTATTTCACGGCATTGTCGAGCAGATTGAAGAGCACCTGGCCGAGCAGCACGCTGTCGCCTTCGATGGGCGGCAGGTCGGGGGCGATTCCCGTCTCGATGGTCTTGCCCGGATAGTATTTTCGCGCCCGCTCGACGGCCGAGTGGATGAGCTCGGAGACGTCGATCCAGTCGCTCCTCGGCTTCAGCGTGCCCGATTCGATGCGCGTCATGTCGAGGAGGTTGGAGACGAAGCGGCTCATGCGGCTTCCTTCCTCCTCGATGGAGCGGAGAAGGTCGTCGCGTTCATCCGCCGTCGTGCCGTCGGCCGGCTGCCGGAGATCGCGGGTGGCGGAAAGAATGGTGGCGAGCGGCGTGTGCAGGTCGTGCGAGACGGAGGAGAGCAGCGCCTCGCGGTAGCGCTCGCCTTCGAGGCGCGCGGCCTGCGTGACGCTTTCCTCCGAGAGCCGGGCCCGGTCGAGCGCGATCGCCGTCTGGTCGAGAATGGCGGTAAGCGCCCGTTCCGCGTTGAGGTCGAGGCGCTCGTCCGAATGCTCGATGCCGCAGACGCCGACCAGCCCGTGCGGGCCCATCAGCGGGCGGAACTCGAAGCGGCTTGCGGGAAGCGTTCCCGTGCCGAAGCCCGCAGGCTCCTGCTTGTCGCGCGTCCAGCGCGCGGCGGTGAAATCGGTGGCGTCGAGGTCGGTATCGGGCGGCCAGACGGCGGCGACCTTGAGGTCCCCCTTTTCCGGCACCAGCAGCGCCACGTTGCGCTTGAGGCTTGCCTGGAGATAGGAGACCGCGAGCCAGATCGCATCGTCGCCCGTCGCGGTCGTCGCGAGCTTTCGCGAGAAATCGTAAAGCGATTGCAGGGCGGCGGTGCGCACGCGCGAGACTTCCGCCTGTTCCTTGATGCGCGAGGCGAAGCTGCCGGCGATGACCGCCACGGAGACGAAGACGACCAGCGCGAAGACCTCGTGCGGCGCGGTGATCGTGAAGGTGTGCAGCGGATCGATGAAGAGGAAATTATAGGCGAGTGCGGAAAGAAGTGCGGCGATGAAGGCCGAGGCATAGCCGCCGATTACCGCCGCGCCGAGCACGGCAAGCAGGAAGAGCAGCGAGATGTTGGGCAGTTCGGCGAACTGGTAGACGAGCTTGCCCGCCACGGCGGTGGCGGCGACAAGGCCGGCTGCGACCAGTGCCCCGTGGCGAAGCGAGGCGATGCTGACGGTCGGAAGCGCGGCGGCGGGCGCCGGCGGCTTTTCCGTCTTCTCGGGCGTCACGAAATAGACGCCGAGGCCACAGGCGCGGCGTGACAACGCATCCGGCAGGGAGCGGGAGAAGAACCGCATCCAGCCCCGCTGGCGCCGGGCGCCGATAACGATCTGCGTGGCATGCTCGCGCCGCGCGAGCTTCAGGATCTCCTCGACGAAATCGGTGCCGGCAACCCGACGCGTTTCCGCGCCCAACTGTTCGGCCAGCCGGAACAGCGCCTCGATGCGCTGCAGACGCTCCGGCGTCTCCTCTTCCCGGTCGGCGCGCTCGATGGAGACGACGAGCCAGGGGGCGTGGAGGCCCGTGGCGAGCCGTGCGGCGACGCGCAGGACCTTTTCCGAAAGGTCGTCCGGCCCGACGCAGACGAGCAGCCGCTCGCCGGCCGCCCACGGTCCCTCGATGGCGTTCTGCCGGAGGTAATCGACCATCTGGTCGTCGACCCGGTCGGCGGTGCGGCGCAGCGCAAGCTCCCGCAGCGCCGTCAGGTTGCCGAGGCGGAAGAAGCGGTCGACGGCGCGGCTGATGCTTTCCGGCAGGTAGACCTTGCCTTCCTTGAGCCGCTCGATCAGCTCGGTCGGCGGCAGGTCGACCAGCACGATCTCGTCGGCCTTCTTCAGGACGAGGTCCGGCACGCGCTCGCGCACCGTCACGCCGGTGATCTGCGTCACGATGTCGGCGAGGCTTTCGAGATGCTGGATGTTGACGGCCGTCCATACGTCGATGCCGGCGGCGAGCAGTTCCTCGACGTCCTGATAACGCTTGGGGTGGCGGCTTGCCTCCGGGTTGGAATGGGCAAGCTCGTCGACGAGCACGATGCGCGGATGCCGGGCGAGCGCGCCGTCGAGGTCGAATTCCTCCAGCACCTTGTCGCCCTGGACGACCTTGTGGCGCGGCAGGACCTCGAGACCGTCGAGGAGGGCGGCCGTTTCGCTGCGGCCGTGCGGCTCGACGAGACCGACGACCAGGTCCACGCCTTCAGCCTTGAGTTTACCGGCGCGAGTCAGCATCGCATAGGTCTTGCCGACGCCGGGAGCGGCGCCGAGGAAGACCGTCAGCTTGCCGCGCTGCTCCTTGTCCGCGTCGGCGGGCAGGGCATCGGTGTCGGGTTTGCGATCGTCGTCACGGTCGTCGTCCGCCATTCTTTCTCTCATGTTCCGCACGGCCTGCGCTGGCCAAGCTGTAGCATGTTCGTGCGCAGTTCGCCGATGATTCCGAAAAGACGGCTTTCTATACGGTTTTTACCCCGTTCCGCCATGCCTGTTTGTTTTTCAGGGCGCGGTCTATGGCCTGGCGGGCGTCCGGCCGACCTAATCGGCGCGGCCGGAAAGGGCCTCGCGGTCGGCGGCATAGGCGATGAAGACCGCCTTGAGATGTTCTGCCGCCGGCGACAGGCTGTGATGGCGGCGCTGGAGCAGCGAGACGTCGCGCATGACGAGCGGCTCGACGAGATCGACCGCGGTGACGCGCACGGCCGAGGCGAGCTGGCTGGAGTTTTCCGGCAGCACGGCGACGCCCATGCCGGCGCCGATCATGCTCATGGCCGTCGTGGAGAAGCGCACCTCGTATTTCGGCCGATAGTTCGGAACGACGCGCAGAAGATTGTGCTCGACGATATTGCGCAGCGGGTTGGCGGCGGCGAGTGTGATGAGGGGCTCGTCCTTCAGTTCCGCCCAGCGTACGGACTTGCGCTTGGCGAAACGATGATCCTCCCGGCAGACCAGCATCAGCTTGTCGCGCAGCAGGGCCGTCGCGGCGATTTCCGGGTCGTCCTCCGACAGGGTGCCGACGGCGATATCGACCTCGTTGCGCTTCAGCGCCGGGGTGATCTGCTCCTCCGGCATGTCGCGGATGTTGACGGAAATCTCCGGATACATGCGCATGAAGCGCGCAAGGATCGGCGGGACGATGGTCGCCGCCAGCACGATGGCGGCGGCGATGGTAACCTGCCCCCGCTTGAGCGAAGCATTGTCGCGCACGTCCCCGACCGCCAGTTCCAGATCCTTGAGGATCTTGCGGGCCTGCGGCAGGAATTCCTGGCCGACAAGGGTCAGCGAGACCATGCGCGTGTGGCGATCGAAGAGGCGCACGCCGATTTCCGCCTCGAGATCACGGATGAGGATGCTGACGGCCGACTGGGTGATGTGCAGGTTCCGGGCGGCAAGATTGAACTGGCCGAATTCGGCCACCGCGATGAAGGCCCTGAGTTGCCGCAGGGTTATGTTCATGAACGCGCCGCCCTCCTGTTTGTGCGGTTCGCATCAAACGCTACCACACGTTCTCCTGTCTAGCCTGCAAGCGCCGGTTGCTCCGTTTTCCCGGCCATCATCAGGCCGAGTTCGTCGAGGCGGCCGCGGTCGGGCGGTAGTTCGCCGAGGATCTCCCCGTGGAACATCACGAGGATGCGGTCGCAGATGGCGAAGAGTTCCTCGAGCTCGGTGGAGATGAGCAGGACGGCGCGGCCGGCATCGCGCTGTTTGAGCATCTCCTCCATGACGAATTCCATCGCGCCGATGTCGATGCCGCGGGCAAGCTGGTTGACGAGGATGAAGTCCGGATTGCGGGCGAGTTCCCGCGCGACCACCAGCTTCTGCTGGTTGCCGCCGGAAAGGGCGCCGATCGCCTGGTTCTCGTCGCGGCTCTTCACGCGGAAGCGCTTGATGAGGTCGCGGGTGTGCTCGCCGATCGCCCGGCCGTTGAGCATGCCGCGGGCGGCGAAGGGCGCCTGGTCGTAGCGCTGGAGGATGGCGTTCTCGCTCAGCGACAGCGACATGACGATGCCGTGCTTGTGGCGGTCCTCCGGGATATGGGAGAAGCTGCTGGCATTGATGCGGGCGGGATCGAGCCCGGTAATGTCCTTGCCGTTGAGCACGACGCGGCCCGAATCGATCGGCAGCAGGCCGGAGAGCGCCAGCGACAGTTCCGTCTGGCCATTGCCCGAGACGCCGGCGATGCCGACGATCTCGCCGGCCCGCACATCGAGGCTCACCCCGCGCACGGCGGGAAGGCCCGTCTCGGCGCGGCAGGTGAGGTTTTCGACGGAGAGCACGACGCGGCCGGCGGGCGCGGGGCTGCGCGGCAGCTCCATGCGCACGTCGCGGCCGACCATCATGCGGGCGAGCTCGCGCGCATTCGTTTCCCCGACATCGACCGTATGCACGACGCGCCCGTCGCGCATGACGCTGATGCGGTTGGAAACGCGCATCACCTCGTCCAGCTTGTGCGAGATGAAGACGACCGTCTTCCCGTCCTTGACGAGGTCGCCCATCAGGGAAAGCAGGCGGTCGGTCTCCTGCGGCGTCAGGACGGCGGTCGGCTCGTCGAGGATGAGGAGGTCGATGCCGTGAAAGAGGGCCTTCAGGATCTCCACGCGCTGCTGTTCGCCGACGGAAAGGTCCTCGACAACGGCATCGGGGCGCACGTCGAGGGCGTAGCGGTCGGAAAGCGCGCGGATCCTCGCATGGACCCTGTCCATGTCGTTGATGACGCGCAGCGCCGAGCCCTGGCCGAGGATGTAGTTTTCCGCGACCGTCAGGTTGGGTACGAGCATGAAGTGCTGGTGGACCATGCCGATGCGCTGGCGGATCGCCTCGCGCGGGCTGTTGAAGCGCACGGTCTCGCCCTTGTAGACGATCTCGCCTTCGTCGGGACGCACCATGCCGCAGATCATGCTCATCAGCACGCTCTTGCCGGCGCCGTTCTCGCCGAGCAGCGAGTGGATCTCGCCTTCCTCGATTTCCAGCGACACGCCGTCGCTGGCGACGATCGGGCCGAAGCGCTTGCGGATATTGTCGATGCGCAGGAGGGTTTTCTTGGACATGTCCGTTACCTCATCTCGTAGGGCTGGCCGAGCTTGCCGGGAGCCGCGCCCTTGCCGCGGACCACGACGAGCGTGACGATCGTCATGATGTAGGGAAGCGCCTGGAGGACCTGATAGGGCACGACGACGGACGCCTGCGCCTGAAGCATCAGTTGCAGGGCATAGAACAGGCCGAAGAGCAGCGAGACGAAGAAGGCCCCCGTCGGCGACCAGCGCGCGAAGACGACGACGGCGAGCGCGATGAAGCCTCGGCCGGACGTGATTCCCTCGACGAACTGGTTGGAATGGCCGAGCGTCAGGAAGGCGCCGCCGAGTCCGGCAAGCCCTGTGCCGACCAGCACGGCGGCATAGCGGTAGCCCGCGACATTGCGGCCGGCGACGTCGACGGCCTTCGGATGCTCCCCGACGGCGCGCAGCGTCAGGCCGAAGGAGGTGCGGTAGAGCACGAGGGCGGCGAGGATCGTCACGAGGATCGTCGAATAGACGATGAGGTTCTGACGGAAGAAGGCCTCGCCGAGGAAGGGCAGGTCGCTGAGGAAGGGGATATGGACCGGCTGGGCGATCTCGATGCCCTGGCCGGTGGAGACGTAATAGGTGCGGAAGAGGAAGGCGGTGAGGCCCATGCCGAGCAGATTGAGCGCCGCCCCCACCACGATCTGGTCCGCCTTGATGGTGATCGTGAAGAGGGCGAAGAGCAGCCCGAACGCCATGCCGCCGAGAATGCCGGCGAGAAGGCCGATGAGGATGCTGCCGCTCGCCGATGCCATGGCGAAGCCGCAGAAGGCGCCGACGAGCATCGTGCCTTCCAGCCCGATATTGAGCACGCCCGCCCGCTCGGAGAAGACCTCGCCGATCGAGGCGAAGATGAGGGGTGTCGCAAGCCTCCAGGCGGCGCCGGCAAGCGTCGCGAGGAAGGTGAGGAACATCATGTCGTCCATGGTGAAGCCCTTCGGGAATGTCGCCTGAGTTTCTGTTTTCCCGCAAGGCCGGCGGCCCTGCGGGAGTTTCCGTTCTTTCAGGCCACGATCCTGAGGATGTCGCGCAGCTTGGCGAAGGCGACGACCGAGAGGATGACGATGCCCTGGATGACCAGCACGAGGACCTGCGGAACCTGCGAGGTGATCTGGAGGACTTCCGAGCCGGAGCGAAGGGTCGCGAAAAGCCCGCCCGACAGGATTGCCGCCAGAGGGTTGTTGTTGGCGAGCAACGCCACGGCAATGCCCTCGAAGCCGTAGCCCGGCGAGATGTTCTGGTAGAGCCGGTGCGTGACGCCCGCCACCTCGAAGGCGCCGGCAAGCCCGGCCATCGCCCCGGAAATGCACATGGCGACCATCACGTTGCGGGCGACGTTCATGCCGGCATAGCGGGCGGCATGAGGATTGAGGCCGACGACGCGCAGGGCAAAGCCCCGACTGCTCCTTTGCAGGAAGATATAGAGCGCGACCGCCAGGACGACGGCGATGAGGATGCCGATATGCAGGCGCATGTCGGAGACGATGCGCGGCGTCCAGGCCTCGCGCAGGAGGCGGGCGGATTGCGGATAGGCCGCGTTCGCATCCTTCATCGGGCCGGTGACGAGATAGCTCGTCAGGATCAGCGCGATATAGTTCAGCATGATCGTGGTGACGATCTCGCTCGCCTGGAAGCGTACCTTGAGATAGCCGGCAATGCCCGCCCAGGCCGCACCCGCGAGCGCGCCGGCCAGCATGACGAGCGGTGCATGGACCCAGACGGAGAGACCGCCGAGATTGGTGCCGACGAGCGTGGCGGCGATCGCCCCCGCATAGAGTTGCCCTTCAGCGCCGATATTCCAGATGCTGCACCGGAAAGCGACGCAGAGCCCCGCGCCGATGAGGATGAGGGGCGTTGCCTTCAGGAGGATTTCGCCGACGGCGCGCATGTCCTGGAACGAGCCGAAGATCATGACGGTGATGGCGTCGAGCCCGTTGAAGCCGTTGAGCCAGAGGAGGACGGCGCCGCAGGCGAGCGCGACGGTGACCGCCGCGATGGGGGTGACCGCGCTGAGCGCGATTTGCGAGAGCCTGCGGTAGAAGGTATGGGCTGCTTGAGGATACACGGTCTCGCGCACTCCCTGGTTAACCTGTTCCATGGGGTAGGTCCGGATGTTGGCGTGGCGCTGGACGGTGCGCTGCGGCCGGATGGCCGGCCGCAGCACAGCCGATTACGGGGTGTCGGTCTTGATTTCGCCGGCCGCGATCTTGTCGCTGATCGCCTTGACCTCGGCGCGGATATCCTCCGGCACGGTGACCGGGCCATCCTCGCGGAAGGTGAAGGAGATCACCTTCGGATCCTTCAGGCCGAAGACGACGTTCTCGGTCGGCGGATTGCCGTCCTTGATCGCCCGGGCGACCTCGACCACGCCCTGCGCATAGTCGGCGACGTAGAGGCCGAGGATGTTGTTGGGCGCGACCGGGGTGAAGTCGCTGAAGATCGAGAAGGTGCGCACGTCCGGCCCGGATTCGGCGATGGCCTGATAGCCGCCGACGGTGGCGCCCGATGCGTTCGGCACGACGAAGTCGGCGCCCTGCGAGATCATGCTGAGCGCCGCTTCCTTGGCCGCCGTCGTATCGGTGAAGTTGCCGATATAGGCCTCGCTGATCGGGAAGTCGGGGTTGACGCTCCTGGCGCCGTTCTTGAAGCCCGTGAAGGCCTGCTGGATCGGCGGGATCTCCATGCCGCCGACGAGGCCGGCCTTGTGGCCCATCTTCGCGGCGATGACGCCCATCAGGTAGAAGGGCTGACTGGTATCGGTGTTGAGGCCGATCACATTGCCTTCGTGGATGGAGCTGGAGGAGATCAGGAAATAGGTGTCGGGATAGTCGAGGGCGACTTCCAGTGCGGCGTCCTGGAACTCGAAGCCGTGGCCGAGGATGATCTTGTAGCCCTGGCTGGCATAGTCGCGGAACGCCTTTTCGAAGGAGGCGGGGTTCTGCTGCAGCTCGACATAGCTGATTTTGGCGCCGAGCTGCGTCTCCACGCCCTTGAGCGCGTCGTAGCCGATGCGGTTCCAGCCCTCTTCCGAGACGCTGCCGGGCACGAGAAGGCCCATCTTCAGTTCGCTGTCCTGCGCCATTGCCGGAATGGAGACAGCGGCGATGGACAGCGCAGCCATTCCTTCCAGGAACGTTCTTCTTGAAAATTTCATTGCTCTTCCTCCCGTTGTGTTGATTTCCCCGGAGGGGCGTTCGTTATTTCGTGCGCGTCTCGATCTCGCCTGCGGCGATCTTGGCGCTCACCTCCTCCACATATTTCCGGATGTCTTCCGGCACCGGCCGGGCGGCCGCGTCGTTGAACGTGAACTTGATCACGTCCTCGTCCGCCAGCCCGAAGTCGACATTGCTCTGCGGCACCGTGCCGTCCTTGATCCCCGAGACGATGCGCACGATGCCCTGCCCGTAATCGGCGATGAACGTGCCGAGGATGTTCTTCGGCGCAACCTCGGTATAGTCGGAATAGACGCTGAACGTGCCGGTCTCGGCGCTCGTTTCCTGCGCGGCCTGGATGACGCCCAATCCCGCCGCGTTGGCGTTGGGAACGATGAAATCGGCGCCCTGCGAGATCAGGCTGAGCGAGGCTTCCTTGGCCGCGCTCGCATCGGTGAAGCTGCCGATATAGACGGTGGAGACCGGAAAGTCCGGATCGACGCTCCTGGCGCCCTTCTCGAAGCCCTCGAAGGCATGCGCGATGGGCGGAATCTCCATGCCGCCGACAAGGCCGGAGCCCTTGCCCATCTTCGCGGCGATCACGCCCATCAGATAGAAGGGCTGACTGGCATCGGTGTTGAGCCCGATGACCTTGCCTTCATGGATGTAGCTGGACGAGACGAGGAAGACGGTATCCGGAAAGTCCTCCGCGGTCGTCAGAGCCGCGTCCTGGAACTGGAAGCCGTGGCCGAGGACGACCTGGTAGCCGTGGCTGGCATAGTCGCGGAACGCCTTTTCGAAGGCGGCCGGATTGTCGGGCAATTCGACATAGCTGATCTTGGCGCCGAGTTCCTTCTCGACGCGCTTGAGCGCGTCATAGGCGATGCGGTTCCAGCCTTCCTCCGCGACGCTGCCGGGAACGAGGAGGCCCATCTTGAAGTCTTCGGCGTGGACGGGCCCGGCCATTCCGGCAACGGCCAGTGCAACAGTGGACGCAAGCAACGAACGACGTGAAATCGCGGTCTTTCCCATTCCATTCCTCCCATTAGATTGCAGTTCAATCCCCCCTGGAGTCGCCGTCCGGTTATGCGTCCTCCTTTTCGCGGATGGTCTCGGTCGCCGTCTGCGAGACGAGGCGGCCCTTCGAGAAGACGAAGGCACGATCCGGTCCGCCGGCAACCAGCGTGTCGGTGTCGATGCAGTCGGTGACGACGAAGTCGGCGCGGGCGCCGGGCCTGAGGCCGTAGTCCTTGCCGAGGCCCATCAGGCGGGCCGGTGCCGTCGTGATCATGTGGTGGGCGGCGGCGAGCTCGTCGCCGCGCAGATGCCCGGCCAGCAGCGTCCAGCGCGCGATTTCCAGCATGTCGCCCGATCCGGTCGGCACGAACGGATCCTGGATGTTGTCGGAGGCCGTGGCGATCGTGACACCCATCCGGTGGAGTTCGGCGACGCGCGTCAGGCCGCGCGGCGGCAGCATCTCGTAGTCGCGGCCCTGCAGGTAGAGGTTCGCCGCCGGCAGTGTCACGGCGCCGACATCGAGGTCGAGCATGCGCTGTGCGATGCGCTGGAAGTCCCGTCGGGGCAGGGCGCTCAGCACCGAGATGTGGCTGAAGACGGTGCGCCCGCGCATGTCGAAACGCTCGACCCGGTCGAGGGCGGCATCGAGCAGGTGGACGCCGGCGTTGAGATGCTCGTCGAGATGGAGGTCCACCGGCTTGCCGGCCTTCACGGCGGCGGAAAAGAGGATGTCGAGATAGCGGGGCGGATCCTCGGAGACCGCAGGCGTTCCCCCGACCGCGTCGGCCAGCGCCACCGCGCCGTCGATGTTCTTGCCGAGCCAGTCGAAGTCCTGGCCGGGATGCGGCGTCATGAAGGCGACGAGCTGGAGGGTGATGCGGTCCTTCTCGGCATCGCGCACGCCCGCCAGCGTCTCGATGCCGTGGAAGCCGGCATCCTTGTCCACGTTGATATGGCTGCGGATGGCCGTGGTGCCGCGGGAAAGACATCGCTCGACGGTGCGCGTGGCGCGCTTGTGAATGTCGTCCGGCCCGGCGGTGCGGGCATATTTGGCGAAGGCCTCGCGGGCGCCCTGGAGCGTGCCGGAGGGATTGGGCGTGAAACGCAGCACGCCGGTCTTGTCGAGATGCTGGTGAGCATCGAGGAAACCGGGCGAAACCAGCATGCCGGCGATATCGACGCAGGCTCCGCACGAGCTCGTGTCGAGGAACGGTTCGACGGCGACGATGCGCCCGTCCGCTCCCACGATGATGTCGCTTGCCGATTGCGAACCGTCCTCGAGGATGACGGTGCCTCCCGTAAGCGCAAAGGGCTGACCGGAGGCCAGACCTGCGAGCGACGCAGTTGGATTTTCGCGTACCATTCGTTCCCGCCTTTTTCGTTATGTAAGGAACCTAAGCACGGGCCATTAATTCAAACAAATTCATTATTTCAATTGTTTGATAAACAATCCGAAATAATCGCAATTGCTGGGATTTTTCGCGCCCGCAAAAACCGGTCCTGAAAACGTAATATTTCCAGACGTCTAGCCGGAAGCGGGCCCGTGGCGCGCGAAGGTGAGCGCCGCGGGCCCCTCGCGAGGTCAGTGGCGATACTGCGGTTCTTCAGCATCGAGCTGCCGGCGGATGGCGGCAAGATGGGCTCTTGCGGAATCCGCGTCGCCCTCGCGCATCTGGCGGTAGGCGGCCTCGGCGATCGCCGGATCGACCGGCGTGACCGTGCGGCCTGTGGACATGGCGAGCACCTGCACTTCGGCGGCCCGTTCGAGATAATAGAGGTCGTCCCAGGCCTCGGCGATCGTCGGCGCGAGCACCAGGACGCCGTGGTGCTTCATGAACACGATATCGGCGTCGCCCACCGTCCCGGCGATGCGGGCGCCCTCGGAATAGTCGAGCGCCAGACCGTTGTAGTTCTCGTCGACGGCGGTGCGGCCGTAGAACTTGAGCGCCGTCTGCCCGGCCCAGATCAGCGGCTGGCCGTCCGTCATGGAAAGCGCGGTCGCATAGGGCATGTGGGTGTGGAAGGCGACCCTGGCGCGCGGCAGGCGGCGATGGATCTCGGCATGGATGTAGAAGGCCGTCGCCTCCGGTTCGCCCTCGCCGTCGACGACGGTGCCGTCGAAGTCGCACACGAGCAGCTTCGAGGC
>CBIMFD010000083.1:0-12286 GCA_966243085.1 uncultured Shinella sp. | reverse complement strand
GAGAAAAATCGGAAAAAATTCGAGTTCCAAAATTGTTAAGCACAATCAATCGATTGGCGGTGCATAGTTTGAATATCGGGGATAACAGCCGCCCTGACGCTTGACCTTACCCCTTTGGGGCCGGGCCGCACGCAGAAGGGGCGGCATCCGCGAATGCCGCCCCTTCCTTCAGATATCGTCGTCATGCCCGGCGGAACAGGCCCGCGATGAGGGACAGGACCAGAAGGGCCAGGAAGACGAAGAACAGGATCTGCGCGATACCGGCCGAGGCGCCGGCAATACCACCGAAGCCGAGCAGGCCGGCGACGAGGGCGATCACGAGAAAGACGAGAGCATAATAGAGCATTTTCAAACTCCTTCCTTGTACCGCATGAGAAACGGAGGGGTCTTGAAAAGGTTCCGGGATTCTCACCTCCCGTGCACCTTCCGGCAAAAGAAAACGCCGCATCCTTGCAGGAATGCGGCGCATGAGAGAGTCGGCAGGCGGGGAAGCCTAATGGCGGCGCGTCCAGTCGTCGATCTGCCGCTCGGCCTCGTCCTTCGCGATGCCATAGCGCTGCTGGATCTTGCCCGAAAGCTCGACGCGGCGGCCCTGGATCACGTCGAGGTCGTCATCGGTGAGCTTGCCCCACTGGGCCTGGGCCTTGCCCTTGTATTCGTTCCACTTGCCTTCGATGATGTCCCAGTTCATGTCGCTGTCCTTTCTATTCGTTGAGCGGATGGCGTTGACGCGGAAGACAATCTTTCCGCCCCGGAAAAGTTCCGGCGTCAGGGAAGCGGGGTCTCTTCCTTCAAAGGCTGCGCCGTCGCCACGATGACGTCGCCGGACGGCGGAGCGACGACGTGGACATCGACGGCGAGCGCGCCGTCTTTCGTCATGCGCCAGCTTATCTCGACATCCTCCTCGACCCAAGCCGGATCGATGGCGGCGCAGCGGCCGTGAACGATCTTCGCGCTGTCGCCGGCGCTGCCGATTGCGAGCGGCAGGGCGCCGACACATTCTTCCATGGTCTCATAGGCCACCTGCGGGGCGGCCAGTTCCTCGCAGGAAGGCCCGCCCTGGCTGCAGCCGACCAGAAGCATGATCGCGGCGATGTGCTCCATCTCACTCTCCCGTTCCTTTGATACTTGCAGCAGGCAACGGAACGGGAGCCGGAAGGTTCCTCCAAAGGCGGAAACCGCAGGTGTCACATTTACGGGAACAAAATTCCTCCGTGCACGTTTCCGGCCCGACGCTCAAGAGCGAACAGGACGCGAAAGGAAGCGCAGATGCTCGGCACCATTCTTCTCATCATTCTCATCCTCCTCCTGATCGGCGCCCTGCCGAACTGGGGATACAGCCGGAGCTGGGGTTACGGCCCGTCCGGCGGGCTCGGCCTCATCGTCGTCATCATTCTCATCCTCGTCCTCATGGGACGCATCTGACCCCGTCAAACAACCTGGAGCAGGAACCATGAAGAACACAATCGTCGCGATTTGCCTTGCCGCGTCCTCCCTGACCCTGGCCGCCTGCAGCGAGACCGAACGCGGGACCGCGATCGGTGCGGCCTCCGGCGCCATCATCGGCGGCGCCGTGACGGGGCGCGCGGGCGGCGCGCTGGTGGGGGCCGCCGTCGGCGGCACGGCAGGTTATCTCATCGCCCGCTCCGACCGCCGTGGCTACTGCCTCTATCGCGACCGCCATGGCCGCCGCTACGAAGCCCGTTGCCGCTGACGGCAGAGGCCAGCAAAAAGGGAAACGGGCCTTGCGGCCCGTTTCCTCATGTCCAGATGCAGGAAGTTGGATGATCCTAGGGACAATTCTTTCCTCGACGCTCCGCTTCGTCGAGCTTTTCCAGAAGATCGAGCAGGCGGTCGGGCACGGGCTCGGTCTCGATCACGTCATAAAAGGATTTCAGCTTGCGGCCGATCGCACCGTTCGGGTCGAAAGCCTTCGCGGGAGCGGCACCGCCACTCCGTTTTTTATCTTTGCCGGACTCGATCATGGTCTTGTTTCCATCGCCTGCCGACCGCTATCTTCCTTTTGCCCGATATTCCCAATAGCAAGTCAGACTTAGCATGCTACAAATAGGTTTCCGCATCGTGAACTCTAGCGGAAACGGTTCCGATGCGGAACACAGTCAGGGAGAACGAAATGTCACTTTCCACCCGTATCGCACCGCATCTCGCCTATCTGAGGCGGTTTTCCCGTGCCGTCACGGGTTCGCAGACCTCCGGTGACGCCTATGTCGCGGCGATGCTGGAAGCGCTCGTCGCCGATATCAGCCTCTTTCCGGAGGGCCGCGGCGACCGCATCGCCCTCTACCGGCTCTATTGCACGCTGTTCGACAACCTCGACGTGACGCTGCCGGACAACGCATCGCCCTTCGGCTGGGAGCGGCAGGCCGCCGCCAACCTCGCCAATCTGCCGCCGGCCGAACGCAAGGCCTTCCTGCTCGTCGCCGTCGAAGGTTTCGACATCGCCGAGGGTGCCGACATCATGGGCGTTTCGGAAGAGCGCTTCGGCGCACTGCTCGACGAAGCCTCGCGCGACATCTCGCGGCAGGTGGCCACAGACATCATGATCATTGAGGACGAACCGCTGATCGCGATGGACATCGAGGACATGGTGAAGGGGCTCGGCCATACCGTGACCGGCATTGCCCGCACGCATGCCGAAGCGGTCGAGCTATATCACCGCACCTCGCCGCGCATGGTACTCGCCGACATCCAGCTCGCCGACGGCAGCTCGGGCATCGATGCGGTGAACGACATCCTGAAGAACAGCACGATCCCGGTGATCTTCATCACCGCGTTCCCGGAGCGGCTTCTGACCGGCGAAAAGCCGGAGCCCGCCTTCCTCGTCACCAAGCCGTTCAACCCGGACATGGTGAAGGCGCTGATCAGCCAGGCGCTGTTCTTCGACGAACAGGCGCGGCTCGCCAAATCCGCATGATACGAAGGGCCCGGGAAACCGGGCCTTTCTTTTGCGAACCGTAGTTCCCCTGCCGTCATCCGAGCGCGGCGAGGGCCTCGAAGACGACGGCGACGGCTTCTGCGCCGGGATCGGCGACCCCGGCAAGATCGCCGGCGCCGATATAGGCGGAACGGCCGGCCCCGGCTTTCGTCATCGTCTTCGTCGCCCCGGCCCCGGCGCGGGCGGCCTTCGCCGCTTCGGCGAGCGAGCCCGCAGCAAGAGTGGAAAGGGCCGGAGCGAGCGCGTCGACCATGGTGCGGTCGCCGAGCCTTGCTCCGCCGTAGAAGGTCATGCGGTCGAGGCCGGCAAGAAGCGCATCCGGAAGCCGCCGGCCTTCGGCAAGCCCCTGCCCCGCCGCGGTGAAGAAGATCGAGAGCAGCACCCCGCTGGAGCCGCCCATGCTGGTTCCGAGGGTCGTGCCGATCGCCGCGAAGGTGGCGGGAAGATCGGCGAGCGGCAATTGCGCAATGCGGCTTTCGATGCTGCGGGCGCCGGCCGCGGCGGTCGAACCCGTATCGCCGTCGCCGGCGCGGGCATCCAGCCGGTTCAGCTCCGTTTCGAGGGAGGCCAGCCGTTCGCAAACCGTGCGGACGATCCGTTCCACGCGGGCATCGCTGCTCGGCGCCGGCTGTGCGGCGCCCGTTGCGGCGGGGCGCGGGAGGATGACGACGGGTTTGCGTTCGACCGGAGAGAGCCAGGCGCGCGGCGAGACGGCCGAACGCAATGCCGCCTCGCGCGCCGGATCGAGCTTAAGGAGCGAGAGCGAGAAGCCATTCATGTTGAGCGCCGTCATCAGCGGCGCGGGGCCGATGACGAGGCGGACGCGGCCGGCCAGCGGCGAGGAGAGGACCGCATTGGCGATCACACTCATTTCGAGCGGCGGCACCGCGCCGAGATTGTTGATGAGCAGCGCGTAACTGCCCTCGTCCGCAAGATGCGCGGCGAGCCGGCCGGCCATGGCCTCGACGATAGCGGCGGCCGTGCCGATGGCAATGCGCTCGGCGCCCGGCTCGCCGTGGATGCCGAGGCCGAGTTCCCCCTCGCCCGGGCCGAGCCGTTCCTCGTATGCCTGGCCGGGGATCGAGCAGGAGGAGAGCGACATGCCGAGCGAGACGATCTCGCCTGCCGCCGCGCGTGCGGCCGCCGCGACCGCATCGAGGCTTTCGCCCGCTTCGGCGAGGTGCCCGGCGATCTTGTGCACGAAGAGCGTGCCGGCGACGCCCCGCGGCTGGGGCAGATCCGGCAGCGCGATATCGTCGGCGACGATGGCCATCTCCACCTTGAAGCCTTCCGCCCGGGCGCGCTCGGCGGCAAGGCCGAAGTTCAGGCGGTCGCCGGTATAGTTCTTGACGACGAGCAGACAGCCCGCCTCCCCCGTCACCGCGCGGATCGCCGTCAATACGGCATCCACGCTCGGCGAGGCGAAGATCTCGCCGGAGACCGCGGCCGTCAGCATGCCGCGGCCGACGAAGCCGGCATGGGACGGCTCGTGGCCCGCCCCGCCGCCTGAGACGACCGCGACGCGATCCTTCGTCCAGTCCGCGCGCAGGATCACCTTGATGTCGGGATAGGCGTCGAGCCGGGCAAGCGTGCCTTCAGGCGCGGTCATTAGCAGGCCGTCGAGCGCCTCGGTGACGATGTCTTCACGGCGGTTGAGGAAATGTTTCATCGCGGCCTCCCTGCTGTCCGCGACGATCCTCGCGATGGGAGCGGCAATGTCAACCGGAGCGCGGACGCCCGCAAGCGGGCGGGCGTCCGCCGGGTCCGGCTTTCAGGCGACGCGCTTGCGCCGTTCGACGCGGGCGCGGATGGCGTCGATGTCGACACGCGGCGTCGCGGCGAAGAGGGTCTTCGTGTAGCTGTGCTGCGGATCGTCGAAGACCTGGTCACGGCTGCCGTATTCCACCGCTTCGCCGAAATACATCACCATCACGTCGTCCGCGATGTGGCGCACGACCGAAAGATCGTGGCTGATGAAGACATAGGTGAGGCGGAACTCGTCCTGCAGGTCGGCAAGGAGGTTCAGCACTTGCGCCTGCACCGAAAGGTCGAGCGCGGAGACCGGCTCGTCCAGCACCAGAAGGCGCGGATTGAGCATCAGCGCGCGGGCGATCGCCACGCGCTGGCGCTGGCCGCCGGAGAACATGTGCGGATAGCGCCCGTAATGCTTCTCCTCGAGGCCCACCTTCTTCAGCATGGCCATTGCGCGGTCGCGCCGTTCGCCCGCCGACACCTTCGTGTTGATGACCAGCGGCTCCGTCAGGATGTCGCCGATCTTCTTGCGCGGATTCAGCGAACCGTAGGGGTTCTGGAAGACGATCTGCACCTTGCTGCGCATCTCGGAGGTCAGGGGCTCGTGCGCTATGTCTACCTTGCGGCCGTCGATCAGCATCTCGCCTTCGGTGATCGGGTCGATCATCGTGACCATGCGGGCAAGGGTGGACTTGCCGCAGCCGCTTTCGCCGACGATGGCGAGCGTCTTGCCCTCCTCGACCGTAAAGCTCACGCCCTTGACGGCGTGAACGGTCTTGGCGGGCTTCAGGAGACTGCCGGGGATATAATAGTCGCGCTTGAGGTTCTTTGCTTCGAGGACTGGGGTCATCGGACGGCTCCCGCGAAAATCTCGGCGTCGGTCAGCTTTTCCGTGATCGTCGGCAGGCGCCCGCCCGTGGCGTTCTCCGGCAGGGCCGAAAGGAGAGCCTTGGTGTAGACGCTTTTCGGGGCCGAGAAGAGCGAGAGCACGTCCGCCTGCTCGATCTGACGCCCCTTGTACTGCACGATGACGCGGTCGGCGGTTTCGGCGACCACGCCCATGTCGTGGGTGATGATGATGAGGCCCATGCCGTGCTCGGCCTGCAGCTTCATCAGGAGGTCGAGGATCTGCTTCTGGATCGTCACGTCGAGCGCGGTGGTCGGCTCGTCGGCGATCAGGAGCTTCGGATTGCAGGCGAGCGCGGTCGCGATCATCACGCGCTGGCACTGGCCGCCCGACATCTGGTGCGGGAAGTGGCCGAGCCGCTCCGCCGGGTTCGGAATGCCGACGGACTGGAAGAGCTCGATGGCCCGATCGTGGCGCGCCTTGCGGGAAAGGTCCGTGTGGATGCGAAGCACTTCCTCGATCTGGTAGCCGACCGTGAAGCACGGGTTGAGACTGGCGATCGGCTCCTGGAAGATCATGGCGATCTCCCGGCCGATGATGCTGCGGCGCTCGGCGTCCGACATCGACTGCATGTCGCGGCCGTTGAAGGTGAGGACGTCCGCCGTCACCTTGGCCGTCCAGGGCAGGAGCCCCATGGCGGCGAGCATGGAGACGGACTTGCCCGAGCCGGATTCGCCGACGATGGCAAGGACTTCGCCCTCGTCGACCTTGAGGGAGACACCGTCCACCGCGCGGAAGGGGCCGGAGGCCGTCTGGAATTCGACAGTGAGGTTTTTGATTTCGAGAAGCGACATCACGACCTCTTCAGCTTGGGATCGAGGGCGTCGCGCAGGCCGTCACCCATGAGGTTGATGGCAAGTACGGTGACGAGGATGGCAAGGCCCGGGAAGGTGACGACCCACCAGGCGCGCTGGATGAATTCGCGCGCTTCGGCGAGCATCGTGCCCCATTCCGGCGTCGGCGGCTGGGCGCCCATGCCGAGGAAGCCGAGGGCGGCCGCATCGAGGATCGCCGCCGAGAAGGCGAGCGTCGCCTGGACGATGAGCGGAGCCAGGCAGTTCGGCAGAATCGTCAGGAACATGAGGCGGAGCGTTCCGGCGCCTGCAACCTTCGAGCCGACGACATAGTCCTTCGACTTTTCCGCCATCACCGCCGCGCGCGTCAGGCGCACGAAATGCGGCTGGTTGACGAGCGAGATGGCGATCATGGCATTCAGCAGGCCTGGTCCCAGAACCGCCACCAGCACGAGGGCGAGCAGCAGCGAGGGGAACGCCAGGATGATGTCCATGATGCGCATGATGAAGGTATCGACACGCCCGCGGAAATAGCCGGCGACGAGACCGATCAGCACGCCCGAGACCACCGACAGCGTCACGACGACGAGGCCGATGAAGAGCGAGAAGCGCGCCCCGTAGATGAGGCGCGAGAGGATGTCGCGCCCGACCGGGTCGGTGCCGAGGATGTGACCCCAGGTGCCGCCTTCCTGGAAGAGCGGCGGCAGGAGCAGCAGTTCGCGGTTCTGCGCGCTCGGATTGTGCGGCGCGACGAAGGGCGCGAAGACCGCGACGATCAGGATCAAGAGGAAGATGAAGAGGCCGATGACGGCGCCCTTGTTGCGCGAGAAGTAGAACCAGAATTCGGAAAGGCCCGAGGCAGGCGTGCCGCCCGTCTTGGCCTCGGTGGTGTCGGAAACAGCACTCATGGAATTGCCTCCTAGTGCCGGATGCGCGGGTTGACCCAGCCGTAGAGCAGGTCGACCACGAGATTGACGATCATGATGACGGCGGCGATCAGCATCAGCCCGCCCTGCACCACGGCATAGTCGCGCTTGAAGACGCTGTCGACCATCCACTTGCCGATGCCCGGCCAGGAGAAGATCGTCTCGGTGAGGATCGCGCCCGCCAGAAGCACGCCCACCTGCAGGCCGATCGTGGTGATGACGGGGATCATCGCGTTGCGCAGCGCATGGATGCCGATGACGCGGAAGGGCGAGAGGCCCTTGGCGCGGGCGGTGCGGACGAAATCCTCGCCCAGCACCTCGAGCATGGCCGAACGGGTCTGGCGCGCGATGACCGCGAGCGGGATCGTCGCGAGCACGACCGTCGGAAGGATCAGATAGGTCAGCGCCGACTTGAACGCCCCCGCCTGCCCCGACAGAAGACTGTCGATCAGCATGAAGCCGGTGACCTGCGGGAAGAAGTACATCAGCGAGATGCGTCCCGAGACCGGCGTCCAGCCGAGATAGCCGGAGAAGAAGATGATGAGCAGCAGCCCCCACCAGAAGATCGGCATCGAATAGCCGACGAGCGCGACGCCCATGATCGACTGGTCGAGCCAGGTCCCCCGCTTGACCGCCGCAAGCACGCCGGCCGGAATGCCGAGGACGACGGCGATGATGATGGCGCAGAGCGACAGTTCCAGCGTTGCCGGGAAGAGATTGACGAAATCGTCGAGGACCGGCCGCTTGGTGACGATCGACGAGCCGAAGTCGCCCGAGAGCAGGCCCGTGAGATAGTCGAAATACTGGACGTACATGGGCCGGTCGAGGCCGAGCTGGTGCATCAGTTCGGCATGCCGTTCCGGCGACATGACGCGTTCGCCCGACATCAGCATGACAGGGTCGCCCGGCAGCAGTCGAATGAAGGAGAACGCGATGAGCGATACCCCGAGGAACGTGGGTATCAGGACGGCGAGCCGTCCGAAGATGAAACGAAACATGGGAGCCAATCCCTTCTTTTTAAAAACCGGCGGCCCGAATGTCTTCGGACCGCCGGCCATTGCACGCTCTTTGCGGCGTGCCTTTCTTTTGACCGATATTACTCGGCGATGTCTACACCGTCAAAGCGGTGGATGCCCAGCGGGTCCATCTTGAAGCCCGAGACCTTCTTGCTCATCGGCACGACGACGAGGGAGTGGTCGAGGGTGTTCCAGGGCGCCTCGCGCTTGAAGATGACCTGAGCCTCTTCATAGTACTTGGTGCGCTCTGCGACATCCGACGTTTCCTTCGCCTTCGTCATCAGGTCGTCGAATTCCTTGTTGCACCACTGGGCGCGGTTGTTGCCGCCGACGGCGTCGCAGCCGAGCAGCGTGTCAAGGAAGTTGTCCGGATCGCCGTTGTCGCCCGTCCAGCCCATGATGGCCGCGCCGTCGCGGTCCTTGGCCGAGGAGAGCTTCAGGTATTCGGCCCATTCGTAGGAGACGATCTCGGCCGTGACGCCGATCTTGGCGAGGTCGGCCTGCATCAGTTCTGCTGCGCGGCGGGCGTTCAGCATATACGGACGCGCGACGGGCATTGCCCAGATCTTCATCTTGAGATCCTTGACGCCGGCCTCCTCGAGCATCTTCTTGGCCGCTTCCGGATCGTACTTGTCGTCTTCGATGGCATCGTTGTACGACCACATGGTCGGCGGGATCGGGTTCTTGGCGACGGTCGCCGCGCCCTGGAAGACGGCATCGACGATGGCCTGCTTGTTGACGGCCATGTTGAGGGCCTTGCGGACCTCGACCTTGTCGAACGGCGGAACCAGCGTGTTGTAGGCGAGGTAAGCGACGTTCAGGCCTTCCTGCTCGAGAACCTGGAGGTTCGGGTCGGCCTTGAGCTCGGCCACGTCGGCAGCGTTCGGATAGGCCATGATGTGGCATTCGCCGGCCTTCAGCTTCTGCGCGCGCACGGCGGCATCCGTCGTGATGGCGAAGACGAGATCATCGATCGGCTGCTTGCCGTTCCAGTAGTCGGGGTTGGCCTTGTAGCGGATCGCCGCATCCGTCTGGTAGGCGACGAAGGTGAAGGGGCCCGTGCCCAGCGGCTGCTGGTTGAGCAGTTCCATCTTGCCGTCGGCCTGCAGCTTGTCGGCATATTCCTTGGACAGGATCGAGGCGAAGTCCATGCCGAGGTTTGCGATGAACGGCGCTTCCGGGCGCTTCAGCACGAACTTGACCGTCAGGTCGTCGACCTTTTCGATGTGGTCGATGAGGTCCGGGAAGCCCATGCCGGAGAAATATTCCCAGGAGGCGCCGGCCACGTACTTGTTCCACGGATTGTCCGTCTTGTACTGGCGCTCGAACGAATAGATGACGTCGTCGGCGTTCAGTTCGCGGGTCGGGGTGAAGTATTCGGTCGTCTGGAACTTCACGCCCTTGCGCAGCTTGAAGGTGTATTCCTTGCCGTCGGCCGATACTTCCCAGCTTTCGGCGAGGCCCGGCTCCAGCTCGGTGCCGCCATGCTTGAACTCGACGAGGCGGTTGTAGACGGTCCGCGAGGAGGCGTCGAACGTCTGGCCGCCGGTGTAGAGACCGGGATCGAAGCCTTCCGGCGAGGCTTCCGAGCAATAAACGAGCGTCTTCGACCAGGCAGCGGTCGCCATCAGCGAGGCAAGCGCCGTCGCTGCGAGGAGAGTAGTCAGCTTTTTCATGTTGAGCTTCCCAGGTTTGCTTTTTTGTTCTCTTGTGCGGGCTCGGGTGCGCGTCCAGCCCCGGCCTTGCGCGGATGGAACGACATTTGCCGCAGGATTGCAATAAGTCGGCGGACAAATTTGTCCAAATGGAAAACCCGGTGGAATATTCTTCTCCACAGCATTAGCGACGCCTCCACAAGCGCTGCGCGAATCAGTTCGGCGGCGCCCGTCAATCCCCGCCTGAACGAAGGGCGGAGAACACGCGCGCTGTGCCATATGGGCACAACGAGGCGATTGGGGTGCGTTTCGCCGTCCCGCGTGGCGGCGGCCAGGCAGGACGCAAAGACGAAGGGCGCCCCGGTCTGCTTTTTCCTTTTTTATCAGCGACTTGTTTCGAGCGCCGGCAAGAAAATGCCATGCCCTCGCTAAATTGTCCGGCAAAACCCTTTGCCGCCGGAGATTGCGGCGCTAGATTGTATCGCGTGGAATCTTGGGGTGGAGGCCACGTGCCCGTATTGGACAGACACTTCAGACGGTACGATTTTGAAGGCGATCTTGAGAAAGCTCTCAATCGCGTCGATTTCTTCCGCATCTTTCACACCATGGCCTTGCGTTACGGCTTCGAGCATTTCGGCGTGCTCCAGCTTGCCAACGAACACGAGACCAGCCTTCTTGCCAGCCGCCTGATGCTGCACGACCTGCCGGCCGGGCTTGCCGAGACCTACGACAAACGGTATCGCTTCAACGATTCCGCCTTCTTCAAGAGCTTCTACAAATCGACGATCCCGACGGTCTGGCGCGCCTCGGACCGACCGGAGAACGGCGCCTGCGAGGGCTCCGACTTCCTCGACCAGATCGGCTTCGACATGGCGCTGTCCATTCCGGTGCACTCGGTCGCCGGCACGCGCTACGTCGTGCTCTTCCTCGGCGACGGCGAGGATATCGACCGTGACGCGCATTTCGAGGTTTGCTACGAGGCCAACTGCGCCTTCGACTACTATCATCGGCAGGTGCTCGCCAACAAGGCGGGCATGGGTCTCACCCCGCGCGAGACGGAGATCCTTCGCTGGATTTCCTACGGCAAGACGGCGAGCGAGATCGCGCTCATCGTCTCCGTTTCCGAGCACACGGTGAACTCGCACACGGCGACGATCCTGAAGAAGCTCGACGTCGTCAACCGCACCCAGATGGTCGCCAAGGCGATCCGCGAGCAGATCATCCAGTAATGTCGCAAAATCAGATCCGCAACGTTACGGATAACACCAGTTAGGGGCTTGTTAATATTCGCGGCCTGAACGAGAGTAGCCGCGGTTTTACGGGGCTTTGCACCCCTTTGACGCAACCAGGTTCACCACCGCCATGACTGCACAAGTGCATATCCTGCTCGTCGACGACGATCCTGCGGAAAACGTCATCCTCAGCGCACTGATGCGCAAGGTGGCAAGCTATGCGATCAGCCTGCACTATGTCGAGACGGTGGACGGTGCGCTCGACTTCATCCGTGCGGCGAGCGTTGCTCTCGACATGATCCTGATGGACAACCGGCTCCAGCCGCAGGCGGATTTCCGCGAGACCGTGCCGGAACTGCGCCGGGCCGGCTATATCGGCCCGGTCGGCGTCATCTCGTCCTCGATCAGCGACGCCTATTTCCAGAAGATCGACGACTACGGCGTCGATTTCCGCATCGACAAGGCCGAACTGGACCCGACGGCCATCGAATTCATCCTGCAGGAATATGTGAAGCGCGACGCCGGCGCCGGTATCTGACCGTTCTACGCGATCGCCGGGCGGCGTCAGGCCGCCGGCTGGCGGGCGGCCTGGGCGTGGTCGAGGCCGAGCAGCATACCGATCTGCGGGCGGGCCTTGACGAGGTCGTCGATCGTGTATTGCTGGAGCACCTCGAAGAAGGCGTTCAGCGCCTTGCGCAGCGCCGCGTTGAGGCCGCAACTGTCGACGAGCGGGCATTCGATCTCGCCGGCCTCGAAGCATTCGGCCATGGCGAAGGAATCTTCCGTCACGCGCACCACGTCGAACAGCGTGATCTCGGTGGCTGGCTTGGGCAGGCGGACCCCGCCGTTGCGGCCGCGCACGGTCTCGATGATGCCGGCGCGGGTGAGCGGCTGGAGAATCTTGAACAGGAACAGTTCGGAAACGCCGTAGGCTCGTGCGATTTCGGGAATGCGGCTGAGCTTGTCGCCATTCGCCGCGCAGTACATCAACATGCGCACGGCATAGTTCGTTTGCTTCGTCAGACGCATGGGAAACTCCGAATCCGGC
>CBIMFD010000082.1:0-12293 GCA_966243085.1 uncultured Shinella sp. | reverse complement strand
TCCAGCGCACCGTCTCGCCGGCAAAACGGGCGAGCGCCACCCGGTCGCCGGAGGCAAAGAGCGCGGAAAAGCGCGGCGCCGCGGCGGCCTTCACTGAAAAGAACACGAAATGCACCAGCGCCATCGTCTTTGCGGCGGCGAAGTAGACGGCAACGCTCTCCGGATCGAGGAAGAGACCGACGACAATGACGTCGGAATTGGTGAGCAGGAAGCCGATGCCCTCGATGAGGAAGATCGGCAGCGCCGCCTGGATCCAGAGCGAGAATTCCACCTTGCGGGGACCGGCGACATAGCGACGACCGAGCCTGTAGAGGATATTGAAGAACTGCGCGACCGTCGTGAGATAGGTCGCGGCGAGCGCGGCGACCATCGCCGTCAGCGCCGTATGCGGCGCGCCGGACCGGACGGCCGCCACCATGAAGACGAGGATGAGTAGCGGGCGCACGATATAGGTGGGGCTGAGCGCCACCAGCGCCCAGCTATGGGCGCGCGCCGTGCTTTCGAGGACATCGCCGAGCGCGATCATCGGCATGCAGAAAAGGCCGATGAAGAGCGGCAGGACATAATAGTCCGTCACCGTGTCGCGGAAGAGGAAGAGGCAAAGGAAGCCGGCAGCCGCCAGCGCCGTGGAGGAGAGCATGGCGAAGATGCGGGCGGTCGAGGTGAGGCCGCGGATCTCCGCATGGGCGCTGCGGCCGGCATAATCGGGCAGGAACCGAACGACCGTCGTGTGGAAGCCGAGGCAGGACATGTCGCCGACGATGACGATGAGCGCCCAGACGAAGACGAAGATGCCGTATTCGAATTCGCCCATCACGCGCGCAAGGACGATCTGCGTGAGGAAGGCGATGGCGGCGCTGGCGATCCGGATAGCGAAGGCGGCGAGCGCCATGCGCTGGGCGAGGCTGTGCGGATCGGTGCCGGCAAGCGCCCGCAGCAGCGGCTCGGCCTTGCCGCGCAGACCCGATGGCAGCAACCTCTCCGCCGATTGAATGACCGCCATCAACACAGGAACCCGAACGCTACGCAAAACTCACCGAGGGCAGTCTTGTCAGATCAGGGTTAACAAACGGTTGGATGACGGTGAAAAGACCCTCTCTGCCTGCCGGCATCGCCCCTTGAGGGCAGGGCAACCGGATAGGGAGTTCAGCACGCTTGCCCCCTCATCCGACCCTTCGGGCCACCTTCTCTCCGGCGGGGAGAAGGGAAACAGGCAACCGCCTGCCATAGGCGATTGCCCTGCTCTTGTGGAGGAGATACCAGCGGCAGAAAGGGGCTTTCTTCCCTCGTTCTATCAGGCCTGCTCGAACGCCCCGTGGCAATGCTTGTACTTCTTGCCGGAGCCGCAGGGGCAGGGCTCGTTGCGCGCGACGCGGCCCCAGGTCGAAGGGTCGTTCGGGTCTCGGTCTTCCGGCTCGACGGCGACGGCCATGAAGCCCTCGCCCTCGTTGAAGTCGTCCTCGCCGGTCGTGCCGTCGATGTGATGACCTTCCATGCTCGGCGGCACCGGGGCCGGCGCATCGGCGGCCTGGCGCACGAGCTCCACGCGCATCAACTGCGCGGTGACGGTCTGGCGGAGATTGGCGAGCAGCGCCTGGAAGAGCTCGAAGGCCTCGGCCTTGTACTCCTGCAGCGGGTCGCGCTGGGCATAGCCGCGGAAACCGATGACGGAGCGCAGGTGGTCGAGGTTGACGATATGCTCGCGCCACAGGTGGTCCAGCGTCTGGAGCAGGACGGAGCGCTCGACATAGGTCATGATTTCCGGACCGAAGCGCTCGGCGCGGTCGGCGGCGGCCTCGTCGACGGCCGTCCTCAGGCGCTCCAGGATGTCCTTCTCGTCGATGCCTTCCTCGGCGGCCCAGGCGTCGACCGGCAGGTCGAGGTTGAGCTGTTCGAGCACGCCCTTCTTCAGGCCGGCGACATCCCACTGTTCGGCATAGGCGTTTTCCGGGATATGCATGTGCACGAGATTCTCGACGACCTCGTGGCGCATGTCGCCGACGATCTCGGTGAGGTTCTCGCTGTCCATCAGCTCGATGCGCTGCTCGAAGATGACCTTGCGCTGGTCGTTGAGCACGTCGTCGTACTTCAGCAGGTTCTTGCGGATATCGAAGTTGCGGGCTTCGACCTTCTTCTGCGCGCGTTCCACCGCCTTGTTGATCCAGGGATGGACGATCGCCTCGCCTTCCTTGAGACCGAGCTTCTGGAGCATGGAATCCATGCGCTCGGAACCGAAGATGCGCATCAGGTCGTCCTGCAGCGACAGGAAGAACTTCGAGCGGCCCGGGTCGCCCTGACGACCGGAGCGGCCGCGAAGCTGGTTGTCGATGCGGCGGCTTTCGTGGCGTTCGGTGGCCAGAACGTAGAGGCCGCCGGCGGCAAGCGCCTCTTCCTTCAGCTTCTTCACCTCGGCGACGATGGCTTCGCGCCTGGCGTCACGCTCCGGACCCGGCTCCATATCGGCAAGCTCCCGCTCGAGGCGCATGTCGATATTGCCGCCGAGCTGGATGTCCGTGCCGCGGCCAGCCATGTTGGTGGCGATGGTGACGGCGCCCGGCACGCCGGCCTGCGCGACGATATAGGCTTCCTGCTCGTGATAGCGGGCGTTCAGAACCTGGAAGTCCTTGAAGCCGGACTTCTTGAGGAGGTCGGCGAGATGCTCGGACTTCTCGATGGAGGTCGTGCCGACGAGGACCGGCTGGCCCTTCGCGCGGGACGCCTTGATCTCCTCGATGATCGCCTGGTACTTCTCGTCTGCGGTGCGGTAGACCTCGTCGTCCTCGTCGAGGCGCTGGATCGGCAGGTTGGTCGGCACTTCGACCACGTCGAGGCCGTAGATGTTGCCGAACTCCTCCGCTTCCGTCGCGGCCGTGCCCGTCATGCCGCCGAGCTTTTCGTACATGCGGAAATAGTTCTGGAAGGTGATCGAGGCCAGCGTCTGGTTTTCCGGCTGGATCGTGACCTTTTCCTTGGCTTCCAGCGCCTGGTGCTGGCCTTCGGAATAGCGCCGGCCCGGCATCATGCGGCCGGTGAACTCGTCGATGATGACGATCTCGTCGTTGCGGACGATGTAATCCTTGTCGCGGGTGAAGAGCTTGTGGGCCTTCAGCGCGTTGTTGATGTGGTGGACGATGGCGACGTTCTCGACGTCGTAGAGCGATTCGCCCTTGAGAAGGCCGGCCTGGCGCAGGAGGTTCTCCAGCTTCTCCGTGCCGACTTCGGAGAAGTTGGCCGAGCGCTGCTTCTCGTCGATCTCGTAGTCCGCCTCGTCCAGCATGGGGATGAAGGCATCGATGGTCGTGTAGAGATCGGAGCGGTCGTCGAGCGGGCCGGAGATGATCAGCGGCGTACGCGCCTCGTCGACGAGGATCGAGTCCACTTCGTCGACGATGGCGAAGAAGTGGCCGCGCTGGACCATCTGGCTGCGCTCGTACTTCATGTTGTCGCGCAGATAGTCGAAGCCGAGTTCGTTGTTCGTCGCGTAGGTGATGTCCGAGGCGTAGGCCGCGCGGCGCTGCTCGTCATCGAGGCCATGCACGATGATGCCGGTCGAAAGGCCCAGGAAACCGTAGACGCGGCCCATCTGCGCCGCGTCGCGGGTGGCGAGATAGTCGTTGACCGTCACGACATGCGTGCCCTTGCCGGCAAGGGCGTTGAGATAGACGGGGAGCGTGGCGACGAGCGTCTTGCCTTCACCGGTCTTCATTTCGGCGATCGACTTCTCGTGCAGGATCATGCCGCCGATGAGCTGGACGTCGAAGGGACGAAGGCCGAGGACGCGGAAGGCCGCCTCGCGGGCGACGGCGAAGGCCGGCACGAGAATGTCGTCGAGCGTCTTGCCGCTCGCGAGCTGCTCGCGGAACTCCACGGTTTTTGCCTGCAGGGCTTCGTCGGAAAGCGCCTTCATCTCGGGTTCGAGCGCATTGATCGCGTCGACGCGGGACTTGAAGGAGCGGACGCGGCGATCGTTCGAGGAACCGAACAACTTGCGGGCAATGCCGCCGAGGCTGACCATCAGGATGGTCCTTTCTTTCTGGGCGCCCGGCGCGTGACAGGTCGCACGATAATTGCGCGCAAAGCCGTGAAACGCCCGGAAACTGTTCTGGACGCGGGATTGCGTGACAGATAAGAGGGGGGTCGAATGATGTCAACGGCTCAGGCGGTTGCACAACTGCCACATTCTGGTGGTGTTGAGCCGTCTGGCACCGGATATCGACCCGATTCCGGCGAGGATGTGAAAGGTCTTTTCGATATGTTGAAGTATAGCAAGCTCGCGGCAGTTGCCCTCATCGCAATGACCGCCGCCGCCGGCAGCGCCCGCGCGCAGGACGCTGCGGCCGACCCGGTCGTCGCCAAGGTCGGCGGGAGCGAGATCCACGAATCGGAGCTGAAGCTCGCGATGGCCGGCCTCGACCCGCAGCTCGCCAACCTGCCGGACGACCAGAAGCGCGTCGCCGCGCTCTCCTCCATCATCGACGTCAAGCTGCTGGCCGCCGACGCCAGCAAGGAAGGCCTGCAGGAAACGGCCGACTTCAAGCAGCGCCTCGCCTTCCTGACGGACCGCGAACTGCACAACGCCTATTTCAAGAAGCATGTCGTCGATGCCGTCACCCCGGAAGAGGTGAAGGCACGCTACGACAAGGAAATCGCCGCCATCGAGCCGCAGGACGAGATCCGCGCCCGCCACATTCTCGTCAAGACCGAGGACGAGGCCAAGGCGATCATCGCCGAGCTGGACGCAGGCAAGGACTTCGTCGAAATCGCCAAGGAGAAGTCGACCGATCCGAACAAGTCGGAAGGCGGCGATCTCGGCTACTTCGGCAAGGGCCGCATGGTGCCGGAATTCGAAGCGGCCGCCTTCGCGCTGGAAAAGGGCGCCTATACCAAGACCCCTGTGAAGACGCAGTTCGGCTACCATGTCATCAAGGTCGAGGACAAGCGCAAGCAGCAGCCCCCGGCGCTCGATCAGGTCGAAGGCCAGGTTCGTCAGCTCGTCATGCGCGACAAGTATCTCGACCTCCTGGAAAAGGCCAAGGCCGCAGCCCCCGTCGACATCACGGACGCCGCGCTGAAGACCGCCTATGACGCGGTCAACAAGCCGGAAGCCGAAGCCAAGGACGGCGAAGGCGAGGCTGCACCGGCCACCGAAAGCCAGCAGTAAGACACGGCAGGGGCCCGGCGAACGCCGGGCCTCTTTTCACGCAGGAAAACAAGAATGTCCGGCCCGATCTCCCCGCTCGCCCCGAAAACCTATGCCGACATGCCGCCCGTACGGGGCGTGCGCATGGCGACCGCCGCTGCGGGGATCAAGTACAGGGACCGGACCGACGTGCTGATGATGGTCTTCGACCGCCCCGCGGCGGTCGCCGGCGTCTTCACGCGCTCCAAATGCCCCTCCGCGCCGGTCGATTTCTGCCGTGCGAACCTTCCCGGCGGCGTTGCCCGCGCCGTGGTGGTCAATTCCGGCAACGCCAACGCCTTTACCGGCCGCAAGGGCCGCGAATCGACGAAGATGACGGCGGAAGCCGCCGCAAGGGCCGTCGGCTGCGGCGAAAGCGAGGTCTTCCTCGCCTCGACGGGCGTGATCGGCGAGCCGCTCGACGCCACGAAATTCTCCGGCGTGCTCGACGGCCTTGCCGCCTCGGGCACCGAGGACTTCTGGTTCGAGGCCGCCAAGGCCATCATGACGACGGACACCTATCCGAAGGTCGCCACCCGCACCGCCAGTCTGGGCGGCGTCACCGTCACCATCAACGGCATCGCCAAGGGCGCCGGCATGATCGCGCCCGACATGGCGACCATGCTCTCCTTCGTCGTCACCGACGCGGATATCCCCTCCGCCGTGCTGCAGTCGCTGCTGTCGACCGGCGTCGGCCCGACCTTCAATTCCGTCACCGTCGACAGCGACACCTCGACCTCCGACACGCTGATGCTGTTTGCCACCGGCGCTGCCGCCGCCGACGGCCAGACGCCGGTGACGGCCGACGACGCCGCGCTCGACGGCTTCCGCGCTGCGCTCACCGATCTCCTGCGGGACCTCGCGCTTCAGGTCGTGCGGGACGGCGAAGGCGCGCGCAAGATGGTGGAAGTCACCGTCGAGGGGGCCGAAAGCGACGCCGCCGCCAAGCGCATCGCGCTTTCCATCGCCAATTCGCCGCTGGTCAAGACCGCCATCGCCGGCGAGGACGCCAACTGGGGCCGCGTCGTCATGGCCGTCGGCAAGTCCGGCGAGATGGCCGACCGCGACCGCCTCGCCATCTGGTTCGGCGACGTGCGCGTGGCCGTCGACGGCGAGCGCGACCCCGCCTATTCCGAGGAAGCGGCCTCCGCCGTCATGAAGCGTGAGGACATTCCGCTGCGCGTCGAGATCGGCCTCGGCAACGGCCGCGCCACGGTGTGGACCTGCGACCTCACCAAGGAATATGTCGAGATCAACGGCGATTACCGCAGCTAAAGCGCCCGCGAGAGAAACAGAGGCCCGGACAGCGTGACCCCTTCCGGACAGAAAACGACGATGAGCGATCTCCCGAAAGTCCGCCGGCTGGAAGCCGTCGGCTTCCGCGCCTGGCCCGCGGCCACCGTGCAGTATGACGGAAGCTGGCTCTGCCGGCTGACCGCCGGCCACCCCTCGCGCCGGCTGAACTCCGTCAACCCGCTCGACCCGTCCGATATCCGCGACATCGACATACGCCTGGAAAAGGCGGCGAAACGCTTTGCCGACTACGGCCGCCCGCTGCTGGTGCGCCAGACGCCGCTCGCCGCCCCGCAGCTCATCGCCTACATGGACGAGGCCGGCTGGGCCGATATCGGCCATACGATCGTCATGACGGCCGAACTTGCCACCCTTCCCCGCGACGAGGGCCTCGACCACCTGCCGAGCCGCGACGTCGGCCGCTTCGTCGACGCACGTATCCGCGTGGCCGGCGACGACCCGGCCTTGAAGCCGGGCCTCACCGAGATCATCAACGCCATCAAGCCGGAGACCGGCCTCTTCATCTTCGAGGAGCCGGGCTTCGGCCCGACCGCCGTGACGATCGCCGTGCAGGACAACGATCTTGCCGGCATTCTCCAGCTCGGCGTGGCGGCGGAACGGCGCGGCCGGGGCCTCGGCACCGCGATCCTCCATGCCAGCCTGCGCTGGGCCAAGCTCAAGGGCGCCCGCCAGGCCTGGGTGCAGGTGGAGGCGGACAACGCGGCCGCCCTCGCCCTTTACCGCCGCGCCGGCTTTGCCGATGTCTACGAATACAGCTACCGGGGGCCGGCCGCGGCATGACCGAGACCATCATCGCCAAACAGCGCCGCATCCTCCTCGTCGCCGCCTGCGCACTCGTCGATGCGGACGGTCGTGTCCTCCTGGCACAGCGTCCCGAGGGCAAGACGCTTGCCGGCCTGTGGGAATTTCCCGGCGGCAAGGTCGAGCCCGGCGAGACGCCGGAGGAAACGCTAATCCGCGAACTGGACGAGGAACTCGGCATCACCACGAAGATCCCGTGCCTTGCCCCGCTCACCTTTGCCAGCCACACCTACGACGATTTCCATCTCCTGATGCCGCTCTATGTATGCCGCCGCTTCGAGGGCACGGCCCATGGCCGCGAGGGCCAGGCGATCAAGTGGGTGCGCCCGAAGGCGCTGCGCGAGTACCCTATGCCCCCCGCCGACGAGCCGCTCATTCCCTTCCTGATGGACCTCCTCTAGGCTGATCGCCCGCGGATTTACCCGCAATTTTCCGGTCTCCGTTAAGCAAACGTTTAGCACCCTCGTTCAAAGATCGGCTTTGAACGTTGAATGCCTGCGAGACCCTGTGATGCGTGACGAAGACTTCTGGAAAGCCGTTCAGGAGAAGGATTTCACGCCGGCCGGCGATACCCGGACCGGCGCGCTCAATCTTGCGCTCCTTTTCGGCACGGCCGTAATCGCCCTGGCGCTGGTTCTCACCCCGCTCCTCTCCGCCAAATCGGACAAGCGCATCATGGCGAACGTGCCGGACGAATTCGACATGATCTCGACGGGGTCGATCCCGAAGGAAGGCGGCAAGCGCTACACGGTGCGCCGCTCCGTCCTGCAGGAAATGCCGGGCGCCGTCTGCATCGTCGACGGCACGGGCACGGCCGGCGGCTGCTGAACACGCATATGGGCGCGCCGCGCCGGGGAGATCGGATGAGGTCGAAGCTGCTGAAATCATTCCTCGCCGACCGGAGCGGCGCCACAGCGGTCGAATACGGCGTGCTGACGGCGCTCATCGCCGTCGGCATGCTCGTCGGCCTCTCGTCCTTCAGCGATTCGCTGAACAACATGTTCGCTGAACTCAGCAACCGGATAGAAGCGCCCGAATAGGCCCTATTTGCGCTCCGCCTGCTTCAGCGCATCGGCGAGACGCATCTTCGCCGAGCCCGGCTTCAGCGGCTTCTGCTGGCTTTCATGCGGCGCCCAGCCCGACACGTAGATGATCGAGAAGGTCGCCCGGATGCGCCCGTCCGGATCGGAGAAGCGCTCGGCATAGAGCTCCGCCGCCCGCAGCAGCACGCCCCGCGCTAGCGGCCTGCGGCTGCGGCCGCTGAGCGGATTGGCCATGCCCATGGCGCGCAGGTCCTTCATCAGCGGGAAGATCGAATCGTAGCGCACCGTATAGGTCTCGGTGTCCGTCACCGGCAGCGCGAAGCCGCCGCGCTGGAGGAGGCCGCCGATATCGCGCACGTCCGGGAAGGGAATGACCCGCGGGCTCGCCCCGCCCGTCGCCTCGCTCTCGGCCGCCAGAAGCACCTCGCGCAGTTCCTGCAGCGTACCGCTGCCGGGGATCGCCGCAACGAACAGTCCGTCCGGCTTGAGGGCGCGGCGGATCTGCACGAAGACGCCGGGCGTGTCGTTGGTGAGATGCAGCGAGAGCGGCGAGACGATGAGGTTCGCCGATTGCGGTTCCAGCGGCACCGTCTCCAGCGGCGAGACGATCACCGTCTCGCCGGGGCCGGCAAACCGCGGATCGCTCTCCACGCGCTCGATCGTACCGACCTTGCCGGTCGCGGCGATCGCCCGCGCCGTAGCGCCCGTATGGCCGTGCAGCTCGACGGCCCGCTCGAAATGACGTTCGATGACGCCGAGCCGCTCGGCAAGCTCCTCTGCCACGACGTCCAGCAGGAAATCCGCCGGTTCGCCGCTGAGCGCGCGCAGCCGGTTGGTGTCGATCAGGGCTTGGTCGAAGAGCATTTCCATCGCGGCGATCCCGTTCGCAATTCCTTCGCTTTGGCCGCTAACTGCGGCTATTGTCAACCGCATGGGCGAAATCGAGGCCGCGGCATTGTCGACAGTCCCGATCCGGCAGGGCCTTGTCCGCCGGCTGCGCGGCCTTGCGGGCGCCGCCCTTGACCTCGTCTATCCGCCCGCTTGCGCGGGTTGCGGCGTGCTTCTCGGCAGCGCGGCTGGCCTCTGCCCCGGCTGCTGGTCGAAGCTCGCCTTCATCGAGCGCCCCTATTGCGAGGTGCTCGGCACGCCCTTCTCGCACGATCTCGGTCCCGGCATTCTCAGCGCCGACGCCATCGCCAACCCGCCGCCCTTCGAGCGCCTGCGCTCCGTCGCGCTTTACGACGATCTCGCTCGCAGCCTCGTCCATTCGCTGAAATACCGCGACCGCACCGATCTTGCGCCGATGATGGCCGGATGGATGCTACGCGCCGGCGATGGCGCGGTCGAGGCGGCCGACGTCATCGTTCCCGTGCCGCTCCATCGTCTTCGCCTCGTCTGGCGCAAATTCAACCAGGCGGCGGAGCTCTCCCGCGCGCTTGCCGCGCTCTCCGGCACGCCGGTGCTCATCGATGCCGTGCGCCGCACGAAGCGTACGCGCCGCCAGATCGGCCTCGGCCCGCGCGCCCGGGCGGAGAACGTACGCGGCGCCTTCTCCGTCACACCCGCGGGGCGCGAGGCGTTGTTCGGCCGCCGCGTCGTGCTCATCGACGACGTCTATACGACCGGCGCCACGGTCGCCGCCGTCACGCGAACCCTGAAGCGCGCGGGCGCGGAGGACGTCACAGTTTTGACCTTTGCAAGGGCACTTCCCGGACCTATATGAAAAGAATGATTTTTCAAGGTTCGGAGCAGAAGCGCATGGCCCCCGTCGTCATCTATACGCGTCAGTTCTGCGGCTATTGCAACGCCGCGAAGAAACTTCTCGAAACGAAGGGCGTGGCCTTCGAGGAGCATGACGCCACCCACGCGCCCGAAGTGCGCCAGGAGATGATCCAGCGCGCGAACGGACGCAGCACCTTCCCGCAAATCTTCATCGGCGACCGCCATGTCGGCGGCTGCGACGACCTGCATGCGCTGGAGCGCGCCGGCGAGCTCGACGCGCTCTTGGCCGCCTGAGGAGACCTTTGATGACCGCCACGATCGCCGCCATCCAGATGTGCTCCGGGACCGATCCCGTCCGCAACGTGGAGACGATGCGGCGCCTCGTGCGCGAGGCGGCCGGAAAAGGCGCGGTCTATGTCCAGACGCCCGAGATGACCGGCGCCCTCCAGAAGGACCGCGCGGGCCTGCGCGCCATCCTGCGGCAGGAGGCCGACGATCTCGTGGTCGCCGCCGCAGCGGAACTCGCCGCCGAGCTTTCCATCCATCTCCATGTCGGCTCCACGGCCATCGCGCTTGCGGACGGCAAGGTCGCCAACCGCGGCTTCCTCTTCGGCCCGGACGGCGCGCGCATCTGCACCTACGACAAGATCCACATGTTCGACGTCGACCTCGACAACGGCGAGAGCTGGCGAGAGAGCGCGGTCTATTCGCCGGGCGCCGTCGCCCGCATGGCGGACCTGCCCTTCGGCAAGCTCGGCTTCGCCATCTGCTACGACGTGCGTTTCCCGGAACTCTTCAAGGCCGAGGCCCAGGCCGGCGCCGAGATCATCTCCGTTCCCGCCGCCTTCACCCGCCAGACGGGCGAGGCGCATTGGGAAATCCTGCTGCGCGCCCGCGCCATCGAGAACGGCGTCTACATCGTCGCCGCCGCGCAGGCGGGCGTGCATGAGGATGGCCGCGAGACCTTCGGCCATTCGATGATCGTCGATCCCTGGGGCCGCGTGCTCGCCTCCGCCGGCGGCACGGGCGAGGCCGTCGTGCTCGCCGAGATCGACACCGCCGCTGTGAAGGCCGCGCACGACAAGATCCCCAACCTGCGCAACGGGCGCCCCTTCACTCTCGCCGTGGCGGACGCGCCCGCGAAGGGAGGCGTTGCCGCTTGATCCGCTACGAACTCTCCTGCGACAACGGGCACGCCTTCGAGGGGTGGTTCGGCTCGGCGGACGATTTCGACCGCCAGCAGAAAATGGCGCTCGTCTCCTGTCCTGCCTGCGGCTCGGCTCATGTCGTCAAGCGCCTGATGGCGCCTTCCGTCTCCACCGCCCGCAAGAAGGAACGCCGCCAGGAACTGGCCGTGCAGACCGGCCAGCGCGAGATGATGACGAAGCTCCGGGAAATCGTCTCCACCATCCGTGCCAATTCCGAGGACGTCGGCGAGCGCTTTCCCGAGGAGGCTCGCAAGATCCATTACGGCGAGACCGAGCAGCGCGGCCTCATCGGCCGGGCCTCCGCCGAGGAAGTGCGCGACCTCCTCGAAGAGGGCGTAGACGTCGCGCCCCTCCCCATCCTGCCCGACGATACGAACTGATGGGCGGTCACCATCTCGCCATCTACAATTTCGGCCTTCATGTCGACGATTACGAAAGCCCGCGTGTCGAGGGTTTTCGCCTGCGCGAGCCCTTGAATTTCGAGGCGGCAATCCGGGCTGAAGGCTTTATCGGCCGCTCGGGCTATGACGGCGAACCGGGGCCGGAAAGCTGGGGCGAGAAGGTCTATCCCCGCTTCATGGAGGGCAGCGGCTTCGAGGATGCCCCCTCCTCCCTCTCGCTCTGGACCGGCCTCGAAGCGCTGATGGCCTTCACCTACAACGGCGTCCACGCCGATGCGCTGAAACACGCCCGCAACTGGAACCGCCGGCAGGCATGGCCGGCACTGGTGCTCTGGTGGGTGGAGGCGGGCACGCATCCCGTCTGGGCCGACGGCGCGGAGCGGCTGGAATTTCTGCACGACAACGGCCCGACGCCGCGCGCCTTCACCTTCAAAGCGCCGTTCTGCCCTGAAGGCAATTCTGTCGCCATCGACCGCGACGGCGTGAAGGCGACGACCGGGCGCAATGCCGCCGGGCAACAGGATCTTCTGGCCGTGGTGAAGACGCTGAAGACCTGATCAGGCCGACGCGCGGCGGGCCACCAGCATGTAGTTCACGTCCATGTCCTTCGACAGGTTCCACTGGT
>CBIMFD010000081.1:0-12301 GCA_966243085.1 uncultured Shinella sp. | reverse complement strand
TGGCGGCCGGAATAGATGGCGAGCACGATGGCGACGAGGCCGCGCACGATATGGGCGTCCGAATCGCCCTCGAAGGTCATCACCGGGTCGGCGCCGCCTTCCGTGTGGCTGACGAGCCAGACCTGGCTGGCGCAGCCCTGCACCTTGTTCTCCGCCGTGCGCTTGTCTTCCGGCAGGTCCGGCAGCGCCTTGCCGAGTTCGATGACGTAGCGGTAGCGATCCTCCCAGTCCTCGAGGAAGGCGAAGTCGTCGATGATGTCCTGCAGCGTGGCCATGGTCTGTCCGTCCAAGTTTCTGGCCCTGATATAGGCGAGGGGCCGCGGGATTTGAACCGAAAAGCGCCTCGGACAAAAAGAAACGCCGCAGGGAACGGGTCCGTGCGGCGGTTGCAGGGGCAACGAGTGAGGCAGGCAGAAACTTGAATGTCGGAGGGTCAGCCCTTCCGGTCGGGACGGCGGGTCGGCACGGCGATGGTGCCGGTGATGACCTCGTCGTCGGCGTCGACGCTGGCGACGGCCGGAAGCGGCTGGGTCAGCGCTTCCTTCTTGCCCGGGCCGGCCTTGGCGGCCTCTTCGTCGGCGAACTGCGTGTCGAGGAACTGGTAGGCGACGCGGGCGCCTTCACGGGCCCGGTGGCCGAGGGCGACGAAGGTCTCGGCACCCTTCTCGCAGACGTCCGGCTTCTGCAGGCAGATGGCGCTCACATACTCGATCGCCTCGCTTGCCGCGCTGAACGTATCGCCGATCGCCACCGTCGGCCCCTTTTCCAGCTTGGCGGAGGACTCCGCGTTCAGGAAGGGGAGCAGGACGAGAACCAGTGAGAACCAGAACGTTCCCTTGATCAGAAACCACATCGCTTGCCATCCTCGTTAGCGCCTCGGCTCTTTGCGGCCTTCGGCGGATTGGTCCTTGGCGAACCGTTGATGCGAGAATAGGGGCCGGAAGGAAATTCCCCTTTGCTGGAATCGCTCGGGTTTTGCCCAGTTTTGAGTAAAATTGTATCTATTCCCAGCCTTACGGGCATTTGAGGCGGATTTTAGCGTTTCGCGTTAAGGATGGTGGCGCGGCTACCGTGCCCAAGGCGCCGGAATGCCGGGAGAGGGGCCGGCGCCATCTTGCCCCAGAAGTTAATATGAACAGAAAAATGCCGCAAAATTAGGCGCTTACGCCCCGTTAACCACGCCGGACGAATGACCGTTGGATTGCCCCGAAATGGGACTTTTGGCCCTTTTTGCCACTCTTTCCACCCCCGCCGTTTATTGTTTCCTTAAGTCGCCGATGCGATTTTGAGCGCACAGAAAAGACAAAAAACGGCAGGGTTTCGCGTTGCGCCAATTGACCATCATCGCTGACAGAATGGCGGCCCGTCTGGGCGCGGCCACCGGCGTTGCTGGCGCGGGCGCCGCCGGTGCGCGCCCATCCGCTCCGCTGCGGGCGACGGCGCTCGCGCTCCTTGCCGCCGTTCCCGGCCTGCCGCTCGCCCTGTCCGCCGTCATGCCCGCTTCCGCGGCGCTTCCGGCGGGCGTTGCGCTTGCCGGCGCCGGCGCGCTGCTGGCGGCCGCCGCCACGGGCGCGCGCAAGCCGCAGCCACAGCCGGCGAAGACCTTTGCCGAGGAAATGGCCGAGGCTGCTCCGCCCGCCGCATCTCCCTACGATCTCTTCGCCGGCCTCGTGACGCTGCACGATGCGCGCGGCTTCGTGACCGCCGTGCACGGCCGCGACAGGAGCGCCATGCTCGCCTGGATGCGCGCGCCGATGGGCCGCGGCTATCTCGACCAGATCCACGTTTCCGACCGGATCGGCTTCCTCGCCGCCATCGACCGCCTGCGCCAGGGCGGGGTGAGCGAGACCGTGGAGATCCGCATCGACCGGGCGCGCCTTGCAAGCGACGTCGAGCAGTTCGTGCACATGCGCGTGGAGATGACGGCGCTGGCCGGGCCGGACGGCACGCTGGCCGCGGTCGTCGCCCAGTCGCGCGACATTTCCGAAGAAGCCAAGCTCCGCAACGAGAACGCCCGCAAGGCGGCGGAGGCGGAGACCGCCAACGACGCCAAGACGCGCTTCCTCGCCGCCGTCAGCCACGAGCTGCGCACGCCGCTCAACGCCATCCTCGGCTTCTCGGACATCCTGTCCGGCGAGTATTTCGGCAAGCTGGAGAACGACCGCCAGCGCGAATATGTCGCCCTCATCCACCAGTCGGGCTCGCATCTCCTGTCCGTCGTCAACACCATGCTGGACGTATCGAAGATCGAGGCGGGCCGCTACGAGCTTCTGCCGGAACCCTTCGCCGTCGCCGACAGCGTCAAGGCCTGCGAGCAGATGCTGGGGCTCCAGGCGCGCGACAAGGGCATCCAGCTCACGAGCCGCGTGCCGCGCGCCATCGGTGAGGCGGTGGCCGACCAGCGGGCGATCCAGCAGGTTCTCATCAATCTCGTCGGCAACGCCATCAAGTTCACCGACCGCGGCGGCATCGTCACCATCGATGCGGCGCGCGAGGGGCGCGACCTCTTGCTCACCGTCAGCGACACCGGCATCGGCATTCCGGCCGACAAGCTGGCGCTGATCGGCCAGCCCTTCATGCAGGTGCAGAACGAATATACCCGCAAGTACGAGGGCACCGGGCTCGGCCTCTCGCTCGTCAAGGGCCTCGTGGCGCTGCACGGCGGCAGCTTCGCCGTGGAAAGCCAGCCGGGCGAGGGCACCGTCATCACCGTGCGCGTGCCGGCCGACGGCGCGGGCATCGCGCGCGACGGCGACCTTCGGGCATCCGCGCCGTCCACCGTCGATTTCCCGCCGCGCCTTGCGGGCGGCCCGCAGACCGTTTACCAGCCGTCGGACGATGGCAAGGACACGAAAGATGAACGCGCACGTCAGAAGACAGCCTGAGCGGGGGCCGAAGGGCCCGGCCCGCAAGGGCCGTTCCGGCGGGCGGGGACAGCCGCAGCGCCGGCCGAACGTCGTTATCACCGGGCTTGTCGCGCTCGGCGGGCTTGCCGCGCGCTATCCGAGCGTGGTGGGCGGCTCCTGCGCCTTCATCGTGGTCTTCTCCTTCGTCGCGGCCAATGCGCTCTGGTATCAGCCGGGCGGCCATCCCTCGCCGTTCCTGCGCACGCGCGCTGCCGGAAACTCCCTTGGCTTCTCGGCCACGAAGCCCGAGCCGAAGGACGTGACGACCTTCCTCATCGAGCGCCAGGACGAGGAGGGCGAGCTTCCCGCCGTCGCCGACGTGACGCCCGCCGAGCGCCCCTTCGACGAGGTGACGCAGAGCATCGAAAAGCGCCCCGCGGCCAGTCCGGCGACAGCCGAAAACGAGGTCGATCCGGTCGCCGCGGCGATCCTTGCCGCCGCGACCGATCCCGGCGTCACCGCCGCCGTCGAGAAGCCCGCGCCGAGCGAGCTCGTGATGAAGATCCAGAAGGGCCTCAGCAACATCGCCTATGCGGATGTGGTGGTGGACGGGCTGATCGGCGAGAAGACGCGCACGGCGATCCGCCATTTCGAGAAGCACTACCGGCTGCCCGTGACCGGCGAGCCGAATGCCGAGGTCCTTGCCAAGCTCAAGGACATCGGCGCTCTTTAGCCTCGTATTCGACGAAAGTCTTACGCCCACGACCTTCCGTGGCGGCGGGCGCCTTTAAAGGAAACGTTAACCATGTCTGCCGGATGATCCTTCGATGACCGGAGGATTGTCGTGCCATGCCCATCGCTGCCCTGCGTGAGACTGCCGATACCCTTGAAGAGGAGGAGCCGGCCGATGCCGGGGCGCTACGCGAGGTCGTCGCGGCGCTCGCCGCCGAGGCCTCCGACCTCGGCCTGCACCTCGTCGATATCGCCGGCTCCATCCAGGACACGGCCGCGCAGTCGCGCGAGCATGCCGGCCTCTTCACGCGGCTGACGCAGTCGGCGGCGGCGATCGCCGGCACGAACGGCGACATCGCCCGCGCCCTCGGCGAAACGGACCAGCTTGCCGCGAGCGCCCGCACGGTGCTCGGCGAGCAGGCGGCCCGGCTCGACGGCTCCATTGCCGCCATCGACCATATGGTGACCGCCTCCAACGAGATCGGCACGGAGATCTCCGCCTTTTCCGGCGCGCTTGCCGATGTCGGCCGGCTGGCGGACGCCATCGGCACCATCGCGCGCCAGACGAACCTCCTGGCGCTCAACGCCGCCATCGAGGCCGCCCGCGCGGGCGAGGCCGGCAAGGGCTTTGCCGTGGTGGCGGCGGAGGTGCGGGCGCTCTCGCTCGAGACCTCCAACACGACCGCCTCGATTCAGAAGACCCTGCAGGAGCTGCGCGCGCGCATCGACCGGCTGGAGGCGGCGGGCGAGGGGGCGCGCGTTTCGGCCGAGGGCGTGAAGGCGACGGCTTCCGGCGTGCAGGGCTCGTTTTCCGGCGTGGAGGAGGTGATGTCGAAGATCCTCGACAGCGCCTCGACGCTGGCCGCGACCACCGGCGCGGTGGACCGCGAATGCAGCGAGTTCGCCCGCTCCATCGGTGCGGCCTCGGCGGAGATCATCCGCTCGAACGAGGTGCTGCAGGGCGCGTCCGGCAAGGTCGGAGAGGTGGTGACGATCTCCGAACGCATCATCCAGGCGACGGCCAGCGCCGGCATCGAGACGCCGGACACGCCCTATATCCGGCTCGTGCAGCAGCTCGCCGACGAGGTTTCCGGCCGCTTCTCGGCGGCCGTGCGCAGCGGCGAGATCGGCCTCGACGCGCTGTTCGACCGCCAGTACCGGCCGGTTCCCGGCACGGATCCGGTGCAGATGACGACGCGCTTCACCGATTTCACCGACCGCGTGCTGCCGGCGATCCAGGAGCCGGCGGCGGCCGCCGACGGCCGCATCGCCTTCTGTGCCGCCGTGGACGAGAACGGCTACCTGCCGACGCACAACCGGAAATTCTCCGAGCCCCAGCGCCCGGGCGACCCGGCCTGGAACACCGCCAACTGTCGCAACCGCCGCATCTTCAACGACCGCGTGGGCCTTGCCGCCGGCCGCAACACCGAGCCTTTCCTCCTCCAGACCTACCGGCGCGACATGGGCGGCGGGCAGTTCGTGCTGATGAAGGACATCTCCGCCCCCATCGTCGTCGACGGCCGGCACTGGGGCGGACTGCGGCTGGCGATCAGGGTGTAGCGCGCGCCCATTGCCCGCTTCCGCGCCGGCGTGTATGCCGCCGTGATGCGCCTTCGTACCGATATCTTCGTTTCCGCCCTGATGCGCCGCGTGTTCGCCCGCGGCGATTTCGCGGCCGTGGAGGCGAAGGGCGCGGAGGAGGCTGGGGCGGTTTTCGTGCGGCAGGTGTTCCGCGACGGCACGGAAAGCCTCCACGCGCCCGCCCCGCAGAGCTTCTTCGAGGAGGACGACGACGGCCGGCGGCTTTTCGAGACGCGGCTGGAGCGCGCGGATGCGGAGGCGGTCGCCGAGGCCATCGCACGCGAGCGGCGCTTCGACGGCGATCTCTGGGTGGTCTCCATCGAGACGGACGATCTCGCCGGCCTCATCGACTTCGCCGGGGCGGAGCCGGAGGACGACGGGTTCTTCCGGCGGTAGGGGTGCCGCCCCTCATCCGCCTGCCGGCACCTTCTCCCCGCAAGCGGGGCGAAGGAAGAGGAGGCAGGACCTTCCATCTATCACAACGGTTTTTACTTGAGGAAACCGGCACGTCATCCCCTTCTCCCCGCTTGCGGGGAGAAGGTGCCGGCAGGCGGATGGCCGTTCCGCTGGAAACAGACGACCGCCGCAAGGCATGGGAGAGGGGGAACACACAGACAACGGCCTGTGCTTCACCCTGGAGGAACGCCCATGCGGCGGCGCTTCGTGCGGAACGGAAGGTTCTGTGAAGGAGGCTCAGCCGGCGGCGGCGCGGCGGGCCTCGCCCGGCGCCGTGGCCTCCCCGCCATTGGCGGCCTTCGGCGCGCCGCTGGTATAGCTGTCGGCGCGCTGCCAGCTTTCGACGCGGCGGATCGCGTCTTCGGCGTCGATTTCCGCAAGCAGCGCCGCGGCGCCGCCGTCGGCGAGATGCGGATAGATGCATTCCAGCAGGAAACGGCTGTCGGCCTCCGGCATGGAAAGCGCCAACAGCGTCTCGGCAAGCTGCCGTCCGGAGACGTCGAGAAGGATGCGCTCCGACAGCCACTGGCTGGAGGCGAGGGCGTCGGCGAGCGTGACGGCGATCATGCCGACCTCGCCGGTGCGCGCGAAGCGCACGAGGAGCGCCTGGTGGGTCGCCGTCGCCGGCTCGAGGCGGACGGGTGCCTGCACCGGGGGCGTTGCGGCGCGCACGAGGGCGCGCAACTCGTCGCGGATCGCCTCTTCCCGCTCCAGCCTTGCGGCTTCCCGCATGGCGGCCTCGCGTTCCTCGCCGGTGCGGCGGCTGGCCTGATCCTGATGCGTGCCGACCAGCGCCTCGACGACGACGGGCGAAAGATCCTCCCGCCGGCCGATGGCGCGGGCATGCTCGGGCCCGGCCGCGCGCAGGACGCGTAGCAGCGTCCGATCGGCAACGGCCTTCGAGCCCATGAGGAAGATGGCGGCGACGTCGATCGGCTGGCAGGCGATGAAGAAGGCCGTTTCCTCCGGCACCTGCGGGCAGCGCGAGAGCGCGGCGACGGCCTGCCGGCGCGCATCCTCGCTGGAGGCCGTGTAGAGCGGCTCGAAGAGCTCGCCGAACTGGTAGAGGTCGGATTTCGAGGGAAAACGCAGGCTCTCGAAGCTGGAGACCGTGGCCATCAGAACGATGTCCTTCGGCCGCCCGCCCTGCGGTCTCTCCAACTCGCGAAACCTGTCCGCCACGAAACACCTGTCGTCCCGACCGCCAGCCCCTTGGCGATCCTGTTGTCATTCATGAAAATCAGAGGAAACGCTTGTCTGCCGTCGTGTCGCGCACTCTTTGCAAGTGCCTTGGAACAAAGGGTTTTCTCTAAATTTCGATGCGCCGGCACATTGCATGCCGCAGGTTTCGATCTTAGGGCGTTTATGATTAACGGCGGGTAAAGGGTTTTACCGGGGATGTGCGGATTCAATCCAGTGCGACACCTTCGTCGATCAGGTCATAGACCGTGTCCCGTATCTGCCTCAGCAGGGCATCGGACAACTTGCCGACCGGAGGCTCGACGAGGCTGTCCCTGCGGATCGCCTGCACCTTGTCGCACATCGCAAATGAGTACCGCCTGAGGCCGTTTTCTGTGCTCGGGTCGATCCCGATCCTGATCGGCGCACCATGCGAGTCGTTCGAGGTCAGCGGAACCACGATGATGCTGTCCATTCGAATATTAGGGTTCTGCATGATGACCACCGGACGGGGCTTGCCCGTGTAGGCGCCCCGCTCGGTCATCCTGTATATCGCGCCGCGCTCAATCATCCGTGATCCCCACGCCATGAGCCTCGATCCAGCGCATGACGTCCTCTTCATCCTCGCGGTGGCGCCGGATGCGTTCAGCGGCATCGCGCAATTGCTCGTTTCGTACCCGCTTGACATAGAGCAGCAGCGCTTCCCGCATGGCCTCGCTTTGTGTCTGCTGCCTTGTTTCTGCTGCTTGGGTGAAACGGTCCTTCAGGTCGTCATCGACCCGGAAATTCATGAGCGATGCCATCCGCACCTCCATTGTGTAATACAAAATATATTACGCCTTTCCGACAGCGTAGCAAGTCCGGAACGGGGCCGGCCGTGCGCTCGCCTGTTCCGCAGGAAACAGCCCGTTTCGCACTCTCAGGTTAGATTAACAGCCTGTTAACCCGGTGCTCGCTAATTTTAGGGACATGGATCGGCTCGTCTGTTGCGGCGGACGTGTTATGATCCGACCATGGACGCGGCGGTTCGCTTTCGGGCGCCGCCGCCTCGCAGGGGAAAGGTGCGATGTTCCGGATGCCGGGCGGTCGCCAGAAACATTCCCGTGAAAAGGAAACTTCTGGTCCCGTATCGCCGTTTCCGCCCGTATGCGGCAGGGTTGACGAGGATACCCTGCGCCGTATCCGGGTGACGGAACCGGATGCACCGGCCCGTTGAGACGGGCAGGGTGAGATTGTAAAGGTACTTCATCCGTCTCGATTCTTCTTTTGGAGGCGAGAATGGCAGACGTGGTACGATTGACGGAATGGCGCGAGCGGATGCCGCAGCGCGAGACCGCGCGGCCGGAAGCCCCGGCCAAGGTTCTTCTTTTCACGGGCGTGCGCTACGAGCGCCTGACCCCCGCCATGCTCGCCTCGCGCGGCAAGGCGGCCAAGCACGGCGCGCCGGACACCGCCCGCCGGCCCTGACGGGCGAACGCTTCCGTTATTGATCCGGCGCGAAGGGCTCGCAGCCGGCATTGGCGAGGAAAGCGGTCGCGGCCGGCAGACGGCTTTCCGTCGGCACGAAGGTGCGCAGCACCGCATAGCCCTCATCCCCCCGCATCTCCACGAGGATCGACTGTTCCAGCTCCTGCGGCACCTGCTTGCGGATGGCGATGAGCTGGATGGGCGTCGCCACCAGCGTATCGAGCGCGCCGGTGACCGAGGTGCGGTCGTTCATGCTGAAGACCTCGTTGGACGCGCTGTCGTAGACGGCGAGCGACCAGAAGGGCACGTCGCCCTCGGCAAAGAGGCGCACGGGGCCGTTTTCCACGGAGAAGGTGCACACGGCGGTCTTCATCGCCGGATCGTCGTTGGCCGGGGCGAGCGTATTGCCGGCATTAGCGAGCGGGAAGAAGCGGTTCGGCTCGCCGAGGCTCGAAACGCGGGTATAGGCGTCGCGCCCGGTGAAGCTCGGCAGGGAGAGGATGATGACGATGTGGAGAAGCGCCGCGCCGATGAGGCCGATCGCGATGGCGTAGAGGAAACTACGCATCGGCACAATCCAGCCGCTCGATGCCGGGCATGGCAAGGTCGATGACGCCGGAACTGCCGGCCGTCGGCGTGTCGAGCAGGGTCATGACGAGGAGGAAGGGCGCCTTGCCTTCCGGCACGGCCAGCCAGTTGCCGGCCGTGGCGGTGGCGGAGATGCGGATGGTGAAGCTGCTGTCGGCCTCGCGCAGCACCGACCAGGCATTGAGGCCGGAAGGAAGCCCCTCGCGGATGCCGCCGAGCAGGTTGCCGCCGCGGTCGGCCGCATGCAGCGTCCACAGGCGCGCCGGCGGCGTGATGCCTGATATGCTGTAGCGGCAGTTCTCGACGAGCGTGCGGCCGTCGCTGTCGCTGGCGGCGGTGAAGGCAAGGCCCTCGGCCCCGCCGAGCAGCAGCCTGCCGTCACGCGCACGGTGGGCCTTGGCGTAAGGATCGGCATCCACCGTCTGGGCGGCGGGAAAGGCCGTCCACGGCCCGAGCGCGATGGCGCCGAAGCCGACGGTCGCCCTCAGCGCATAGATCGAGCTCAGGATGCCGAGGCCGAAGGCGACGGCGAGCGCGGTGGCGATGACGAGGGGCGTTCGGAACAAGGCGGTCGACCGTTGGAATCAGCGTTGCGTCACTCTGTCCGGTTCGTCGGAGCAAGGTCAAGCGCTCCGTCGAGCGCGGCCACGCGGCCGTCCGCCTCAAGGGGCTTTGCCTCGTGGAACTGGCGGGCCACGTCCTTCAGCAGCTTCGTGACGTCGGAGGAGAGCGAGCGCGGGCGAACGAGCGCCGGCAATGCATTCTCGTCGGTCGCCTTGGCGACCTCCTTGGCCTTGGACCCATCGGGCAACGGGTTCTCGATGCCGGGGATGGGGCGCAGCTCGATGCCCTGATGGGCATAGTCCATCAGGCGCTTGAAGGTCATGGCGGGGAGCGACCCCCCGGTCATGTTGTTGGTCGAGGTATAGTCGTCGTTGCCGTACCAGACGGCGGTCGTGTAATTGCCGGTGAAGCCGACATACCAGGCGTCGCGATAGGCCTGGGTCGTGCCCGTCTTGCCGCCCGAGACGATGCCGTGGTCGAGCGCGCCGCGCCGTGCCGTGCCGTTGACGGGAATGGTGACGAAGATGTGGTTCATCGACGAGGTCGCCGCTTCGGAGAGGACCCGCCTTGCCGGCGGCTCGTCGCGGGAAAAGTCGAAGAGGATGTCGCCGTCGTAGTCGATGATCTGGCTGATGCCGTGGCGGCGGGACTGCAAGCCGTCCGCCGGGAAGACGCCGTAGGCCGTCGCCTGATCGAGCACCGTTACCTCCGAGGTGCCGAGCGGCATGGTCTTGTCGGTGCGGATCGGCGTTTCGACGCCCATGGCCTTCGCGAGCGCCGCGATGGGCTTGGTGCCGAGCTTCTCCTTGGCAAGGCGCACCGGCACGGTGTTGATCGACTTCGCCATCGCCGTCATCAGCGTGATGCGGCCGGCATAGCTGCGGCCGTAGTTCTGCGGCGACCAGCCGCCCCAACTGATCGGCGCATCGACGATGGTGGTCTCGGGCGTCATGCCGGCCTCCATCGCGGCGGCATAGGTATAGGCCTTGAAGGAGGAGCCCGGCTGGCGCAACGCGCGCGTGGCGCGGTTGAACTGGCTCTCGCCATAGTCCCGCCCGCCGACCATGGCGCGCACGGCCCCGCCGTTCTCCATCATCACCAGCGCGCCCTGCTTGACGCGATAACTCTCGCCGTACTGGCGAAGGCCCGTCTCGATGGCCTCCTCGGCGGCGGCCTGCAGGCCCATGTCGATGGTAGTGCGCACGATGAGCGAATGCTGATGGAAGGGCTTTGCGATGCGCTGCACCTCGTCGAAGGCCCAGTCGAGGAAATAATCCGGCGCGGTCTTCTCGGCGCGATCGACGACGGTGGCGGGATTGCGCCGGGCGGCGATGACCTGGCCTTCCGTCATCAGCCCGCCCTGCACGAGGTTGGTGAGGACCTCGTTGGCCCGCGCGCGGGCAGCCGGCAGGTTGACGTGGGGCGCATAGCGGGCCGGGGCCTTGAAGAGGCCGGCGAGCATGGCGGATTCGGCAAGGTTCACATCCGTCACGTTCTTGCCGAAATAGAACTGCGCGGCCGCCGCCACGCCGAAGGTGCCGCCGCCCATATAGGCGCGGTCGAGATAGAGCCGCAGGATCTCCTTCTTGGAGAGGTTCGCCTCCAGCCAGAGGGCGAGGAAGGCTTCCTTGATCTTGCGCTCGATGGTGCGCTCGTTGGAGAGGAACAGGTTCTTGGCGAGCTGCTGGGTGAGCGTGGAGCCGCCCTGCACGACGCCGCCGGCGCGCGCATTCTCGTTCATGGCACGGGCAAGGCCGAGGAAATCGATGCCGAAATGGCTGAAGAAGCGGCGGTCTTCCGTCGCCAGCACCGCCTTGATGAGGTGGTCCGGCAATTCGTCGATCGGCACGGAATCCTCGTGGATGATGCCGCGATGGCCGATCTCGTTGCCGTAGCGGTCGAGGAAGGTGACGGCGAAATCGCTCTGGGCGCGCCAGTCGCCCTTGGTCTCCTCGAAAGCGGGGAGAGCAAGGGCAAGCAGGAGGACGAAGCCGGCGGTGCCGAGGTTCATCGCCTCGCCGGCGACCTCGAAAGCCGCCTTCTTCCAGCCCTTGGCATGGAAGCGGCGGGAGAAGATGGTGATCTCCTCCCAGATCTCGCCGGCGCGGAAACCGGCGTTCCACACCGCCGAATCGATCCAGGAATCAATGCGCAGGAAAATGTGACGCCTGCGGCGGCGCGGTTTCGTCTGCTCCTGGTCGTCGTCTTCCACGATCGCGGTCTCTTGCGTTTCCGGTTGAAGGGCCGCGACACTGACGGCCTGTCGGTTAACGTCCGGTCACCATCGGTTTATTCCGGTACGATATCAGGCTTTTGGCGGCAGCAGAACGGATTTTGCGGGGAAGGGTTACCGCTGGCCGCTCTTGACCTTTGGACCCGAGAGGTTCAGGGGTCGGGCATGACGACGAACAATGCCGAAAAGCCGGACGACCTGCCGTTCTGGAAGACCAAGACGCTCGCCGAGATGAGCGACGGCGAGTGGGAGAGCCTGTGCGACGGCTGCGGGCTCTGTTGCCTCAACAAGCTGGAGGACTGGGAGACCGGCGAGATCGCCTGGACCTCGATCCGCTGCGTGCTGCTCGACGGGGAAAGCTGTCGCTGCAAGGACTACGAGAACCGGCAGGCGACCGTGCCGGACTGCATCCGGCTGACCCCGGAGAGCGTCTCGGCGATCTCGTGGCTGCCGCCGACCTGCGGCTACCGCCTGATCCGCGACGGCCACGACCTCTACTGGTGGCACCCGCTCGTCTCGGGCGACCCCGACACCGTGCACCAGGCCGGCATCTCCGCCCGCGGCCGCACGATCAGCGAGGAGGGCATCGATATCGAAGACTACGAGGACCACCTCGTGACCTGGCCGCTGGAGGTAGGCGGGGAGAAATAGGATT
>CBIMFD010000080.1:0-12372 GCA_966243085.1 uncultured Shinella sp. | reverse complement strand
AGGTTCTGGTCGCGCTGGTTGTTGGCGAGCATGCGCCCGGCGCGGCCGAAGAACGGATCGTTGGCCACATCGATCGTCACGTCGAGGCCGACCTTGGCCATCATTTCGAGGCCGCGGTCCATCCAGGTCTGGCGGAAGGTCGTCACATGCTCCTGCGTGCCCATGCAGACATATTCGCGCATGCGGAAGAGCTGCTGGCGGGCCGGGTCGTTGGAGGGCTCGTGGCGGAAGCAGTAGGATTGCAGGTCGTAGAGCCCGCCCTTGGCCGGCAGGCGGCCGCGTTTGGCGATCGTCGGATAGAGCGGATAGCAGGCCGCCGGCGTCAGCACGATGTCGGTCGCCTTCTGGTCCTTCGTCCAGTCGCCCTCGACCTCCATGCATTGCAAGAGGCTCATATGATCGAGCTCGCTGCCGCAGAAGCTGTGCACGGTGCCGGCAAGCTGCGGGAAGCTCTTCATGTAGCCGGAGGTCTCGAAATGCGCGCGGTTCATGCCCGGCGGGAAGCGCATCGCCTCCGCGCCGTCGGCCCCGCCATAGGAGTCGATCAGTCGCTCGAAGCGGGCGATCACGTCCTCGAAAGCGCCCGAGCGACCGTAAAGGCCCTCGACGCCGGTATCGATGAGAAGGCCCGTGTCGAAGAGCCGGTCGAGAAGGGAGGTCTGCATGTCCATGGTGTCACCCGATCAGGCTGGTGTCCTGCTTGTGGACAAGCAGGAGGTTCGACGTATTGCCGAGAATGCGGTCGTTGGAGATCATGAGCTGGGCCGAATGCGCATCGCGCAGGTGCCGGCCGAGGCTGAAGGGCGTGCCGTTCTTGTAGCCCATGATGCCGCAGATCAGCATCGCCTGGTTGATGATGGCAAGGATCGTTTCGGAGGAAGCGATCTTCACATTGTTCATCGCCACGGCAAAGCCCATGGAGGAGAGCCGGTCGGGATCCGCCTTGGCCGCCTCGTATTCCTTGAGGCCGGCGATCGTGTTGGATTTGACGAGCTGGAGGAGGTTCACGGCTTCGGCAAGGCGCAGCGCGCCGGGCGGCGTCACGCCGGGGCTCTTGCGGGCTGCGGCCCGCACGAAGGCCTGCGCACGGGAAACGGCGTTGACGGCGATGCCGTACCAGACCGCGCTCCACAGGAGATGCGAGGTGGCGAGCATCGACTGGGCGGCGATCTCCGCGAAAGGTTTGGGAAGGATCTGTTCCTTCGGGGCCTCGCCCTTGAAAAGCCAGCCGTCCGAGCAGGTGCCGCGCATGCCGAGCGTGTCCCAGACATGGGTTTGCTCCAGCGTGTACTGGTCTTTGGTGAAGACGGTCATGACCTGGTCGGTCGAGGCGGCGTCCGCATGGGCGCGCGAGGTGATGAGGATCGCATCGGCATGGGCGCCGTAGGAGATGACGGTCGCGTCCTTCGTCAGGCGGCAGGTGTCGCCGTCGATCTCGATGGCGCAGATGCTGTTGCGGAGATTCCCGCCGATACCGCCTTCGGTCGTCGCCGAGGCGAGGAGAAGCTGTTCGTCGGCGACGCGGCGCATGAAGGCAGAATGCCAGGCATCGCCCGCGCCATGCGAAACGAGGCTCGACAGCTTGATATGGTGCATGGCGAAGACCATCGCGGCGGCCGAGCAGGACTGGCCGATCAGCGAGCAGATCTCCGCGATCTCGGAGAGAGAGGCATCCTCGCCGCCGAGGGCGGCGGGAATCTGGATCGAGAGCAGCCGCTCGGCGATCATCGCATCGACGGCTTCGCGCGGGAAGCGGGCCTTGGCGTCCACGTCGTCGGCATGTGCGGCGGCCACGGCGGAAACGCGCTCGGCGCGCTCCGCAAGGCCTTTTCCGACGGTGACGGTCATTCGGCGGCCTCCGCGCTGTCGACAAGGCCGGAGACCGCGCGCGTGATCGCGTCGATGCTCTGGAAGGACTTGCGGTTGAGAAGGTTGTCGGGGAACTCGACATCGAAGGCGTCCTCGATGCCGAGCATCACCTGCACGGAGGCGAAGGAGGACAGACCCGCCGCATAGAGATCGGCGTCGTCCGCAAGCGTGTCGACCGGAACCGGGAGACCGCCGTGCTTGCCCAGGATGTCACGAATCGTCTGCTTCATCTTCTTCTCCATCGCTTCTTGCCGGCCGCACGGGCCATCGGCTTATCGTTCCTGAAAGCGATAACCGGCGGTTGATAAGATCGGCTGAAAGGACATGGATAAGATTTCGTGAAGCGGGTCGGAAAAGCGGTCCGGGATGAGACGACCCGCTTCGAGACTTCCTGAAGAAACGGCGAATGATTGCCGTTTTTCAGGCAGTTATCGGGTGCAGCCGGTGTGCCGTGGCGGAACAGTGCTGTCCCGTTGAGATTCCGTTGACCATAAGCGCAAAACGTGTGGGAAAGGAGCGACGGGCGCTTGCACGCCCCGTCAGTGCGCCTCGTCCCAATTGGTGGCCGCCCGTGCGTCCACCTTCAGCGGCACCTTCATCGAAAGTGCCGGCATGGAGGCGTTCTCCATGACGTTGACGATGACCGGGATCGCCGTCTCCACCTCGCCGTCCTCGACCTCGAAGATCAGTTCGTCATGGACCTGAAGCAGCATGCGCGCGGAAAGGCCGGCGGCGGCAAGCGCCGGCTCCATCTTAATCATGGCGCGGCGGATGATGTCGGCGGCCGAGCCCTGGATCGGTGCGTTGATCGCGGCGCGTTCGTTGAAGGCGCGTACCGACGGATTGGACGACTTGATCTCCGGGTAATGCGCGCGGCGGCCGAAGATGGTTTCGACGAAGCCGTTCTCGCGGGCGAAGGCCTTGGTGGAATCCATGTAGTCCTTGATGCCTGGGAAGCGCCCGAAATATCTCTTGATGTAGTCGCCCGCCTCGGAACGCTCGATGGAGAGCTGGTTGGCAAGGCCGAAGGCGGAAATGCCGTAGATGATGCCGAAATTGATCGCCTTGGCCCGGCGGCGGATTTCCGAAGGCATGCCCTCGACCGGCACGCCGAACATCTCGGATGCCGTCATCGCATGGATGTCGATGCCGTCGGCGAAGGCCTGCTTCAATTGCGGGATATCGGCGACATGGGCGAGCACGCGCAGCTCGATCTGGCTGTAGTCGGCCGAGACGAGCTTGTGGCCGGGCGTCGAGATGAAGGCCGTGCGGATCTTGCGCCCTTCGGCCGTGCGCACCGGGATGTTCTGCAGGTTCGGCTCCGAGGAGGAGAGACGGCCGGTCGTCGTGGAGGCCAGCGCATAGGACGTATGCACGCGCTTCGTCTCGGGATGCACGAAGCCCGGCAGCGCATCGGTATAGGTGGATTTCAGCTTGGTGAGCTGGCGCCAGTCGACGATCTTGCGCGGCAGGGGAATGCCTTGCGCGGCAAGATCCTCCAGCACCTGCGCGGAGGTCGACCATTGGCCGGTCTTCGTCTTGGAGGCGCCGGGAAGGCCCATCTTGCCGAAAAGGATGTCGCCGAGCTGCTTGGGCGAGCCGATGGTGAAGCGTTCCCCGGCAAGCGCGTAGATTTCTTCTTCGAGGGCGCCGGCGCCCTGCGCGAGCTCTCCGGAAAGGCGGGAAAGCACCTGCCGGTCGATGGTGATGCCACGCTCCTCCATGCGGGCGAGCACGGGCACCAGCGGTCGCTCCAGTCGCTCGTAGACCGCCGTCATGCGCTCGGCCGCAAGGCGCGGCTTCAGCACATGCCAGAGACGCAGCGTCACGTCGGCATCTTCCGCCGCATAGGCCGTGGCGCGGGAAATGTCGACCATGTCGAAAGTCTGCGCGCCCTTGCCGGAGCCGGCGACGTCCTTGTAGGCGATCGGCTTGTGACCGAGCCAGCGTTCCGAAAGCGTATCCATGCCGTGCGTGCCGGCGCCCGCATCAAGCGCGTAGGACATCAGCATCGTATCGTCGAAGCCCTGCATGGTGATGCCGTGCCGGCGCATGACGAGGTAGTCGTATTTGAGGTTCTGCGCGACCTTGAGGACCGACCGGTCCTCCAGCAGGTCCTTCAGCCGCTCCAGCGCCGCGCGGCTCGGGATCTGGCCCTCGGCCATGCCGCCGCCGAGGAGGTCGCCGACGCCCGTCTTGTGGTTGAGCGGCACGTAGCAGGCGCGGACCGCGAGGCCGGAAGGGTTCTTCGCATTGTCGGCGACGGCGAGCGAGAAGCCGCACAGTTCCGCCTGCATGGCGTCGAGCGACGTCGTTTCCGTGTCGAAGCCGACGAGACCGGTCTCGCGTGCGGCGGCGATCCAGCGGTCGAGTGCATCGAGGTCGCGCACCGTCTCGTAGGTGGAATGGTCGATCGGAGCCGCCGAAAAGCGTTCCGTGCGGCTCCTTGCCAGCGCGGTGGGCGAAAGGTCGCCGGCAACGGCGGCCGGCAGCAGGGTCGCGGCGGCTTCCGCCGCCGTCTCCACGCCGTCGAGCGCGGAAGGCGGGCCCGCGGCCTCTCCCTTGTCGAGGTCCGGGCCGTGCGCCGCGGGGCCCCATTCCACCGGCACGCTGGCCGCCTCGATAGCGCCGGCGTCGCAGTCGCACGCTTCCGCCACGCGGCGCGTCAGCGTGGTGAACTCCATAGCCTTCAGGAAGGCGATGAGTTTCGGGCCGTCCTGCGGGTGCAGGATCAGCTCGTCCAGCGGCATGTCGAGCGGCGTATCCGTCTTCAGCGTGACGAGCTGGCGCGAGAGGAGCACGAGCTCGCGATTGGCGACGATGTTCTCCCGGCGCTTGACCTGCTTGATCTCCTCGGCGCGCGCAAGCAGCGTGTCGAGATCGCCATATTCTTCGAGAAGCTGGGCGGCCGTCTTCGGCCCGATGCCAGGCACGCCCGGCACGTTGTCCGTCGAATCCCCGGTCAGCGACTGGAGGTCGATCATCTTCTCCGGCCGCACGCCCCATTTCTCGATCACTTCGGGAATGGAGATCTGCTTGTCCTTCATGCCGTCATACATCGAGACGTTCTCCGTCACGAGCTGCATGAGGTCCTTGTCGGAGGAGACGATGGTGACGTCGGCGCCGTCGGCCTCGGCAAGGCGGGCATAGGTGGCGATCAGGTCGTCGGCCTCGAAGCCCTCCTTCTCGATGCAGGGCAGGTTGAAGGCGCGGGTCGCATGGCGGATGAGGCCGAACTGCGGGATCAGGTCTTCCGGCGGCGCGGTGCGGTTCGCCTTGTACTGGTCGTAGAGATCGTTGCGGAAGGTCTTGGAGGAATAGTCGAAGATGACTGCGAAATGGGTCGGCGTCACGCCCACGTCGGTGTTGCGCGCATCCTTCAGGAGCTTCCACAGCATGTTGCAGAAGCCCGAGACGGCATTGACCGGCAGCCCGTCCGACTTGCGGTTGAGCGGGGGGATGGCGTGGAAGGCGCGGAAGATGAAGCCGGAGCCGTCGATGAGGAAGAGATGATCACCTTTTTTCATGGGGTGAATGGATAGCGCGGGCGGCCTGTCGCGTCCATCTTTCATTGCGGTTCGGAGGCGCCCGAAAGCCTCACGCGAACGTTACCGATTTGTAATTTTCGCCGGCGCGCGAATCCCTTGAAAAGCCACATTCGGACCCACAGATATTCCCCATCGGCACCTGATCAAGCCGTGTCTGGCATAACGGCCTGTCCCCCGCCGCGCCAGACAAGGACAAAGGCCTTATCCCCCTCTCCGGGCCTTTGTCCAACATTTGCGAAGAAGCCGCCGCGACAAGCCTCCTGTCGCCGGCGGCTTCTCCCGTTCAGGGGGTGCATCGCCTGCGATCCATCGTTGTCATCCGCGAAAAACCGTCATAGCTTCTCATGATGGAGTTCGATCGGAAGGAGTCGGCAGCTTATCTCGCCAATCTCCTGGCGAAAGCGGCGTCCCGTGCACTTCAGGCGCGGGCGGACGGGGCCGGCTTCGCGCCCGGCCAGTTCCCGGTGCTGCTGGAGCTGTGGGGCGGCGACGGCCTCACGCAGCGCGAACTTCTCGACAGGCTCGACATCGAACAGGCGACCATGGCCAATACCCTGTCGCGCATGGAACGCGACGGGCTCATCTCGCGCCGCCGCCATCCAAGGGACCGGCGCGCGCAACTGGTTTTCCTGACGGCGCGCGGCAAGGCGCTGCGCGAGAGCGCGATGGCCGCGGCAAGCGCCACGGAAGACGCGCTTTTCCAAGGCTTCCGGCGCTTCGAGCGGGAGTTGCTGCTCGAATACATGCGCATGGTGCTGGCCAATCTCGGGCGCGACCTTCGCCTCTGACTGTCGCAGGGCCGTCATACGATTTGCCCTTGCAGACGGGATCGGTCTAATGTCGCGCCAAAAATCGTTCTGATTTGCCGCATGCCGTCGCTGCGCCTTCGCGCGGCATGCCTTGAGGGATACCGATATGACCAACATTCTGCCCGTCCTCGATCGCGCCAGCGCCGATATTCCGGCCAGCCTCGAACGCCTGTTCGAGCTGGTGCGTATCAAGTCCATCTCCACCGACCCGGCCTTCAAGGCGGATTGCCGCCGGGCGGCCGAATGGCTGGTGAAGGAGCTGCGCTCGCTCGGCTTCGACGCGACGGTGCGCGATACGCCCGGCCATCCGATGGTCGTCGCCCATCACGAAGGCGCCAGGGCCGACGCGCCGCATGTCCTCTTCTACGGCCATTACGACGTGCAGCCGGTCGATCCGCTGAACCTCTGGGACCACGATCCCTTCGACCCGGCGGTGCGTGAGATCGAGGGCGGCCGGCGCATCATCACCGGCCGCGGCACCTCCGACGACAAGGGCCAACTGCTCACCTTCGTGGAAGCCTGCCGCGCCTACAAGGAAACCGCCGGCGCGCTGCCCTGCCGCGTCACCATCCTCTTCGAGGGCGAGGAGGAATCGGGCTCCCCCTCGCTGAAACCCTTCCTCGAGGCCAATGCCGCGGAACTGACGGCCGACTTCGCCCTCGTCTGCGATACCAGCATGTGGGACGCCGATACGCCCGCCATCTCGGCGGGCCTGCGCGGCCTCGTCGGCGAGGAGATCGTCGTCAAGGCGGCCGACCGGGACCTGCATTCCGGCTATTTCGGCGGCGCGGCGGCAAACCCGATCCGCATCCTTGCCGACGTGCTGGCGGGCCTGCACGACGAGACCGGCCGCGTGACGCTTCCCGGCTTCTATGACGGCGTCGAGGAAACGCCGACGCAGATCAAGGCGGCCTGGGAAAAGCTCGGCAGCTCGGCGGAAAGCTTCCTCGGGGAGATCGGCCTGTCGATCCCGTCGGGCGAGAAGGGCCGGTCGGTGCTGGAACTCACCTGGGCGCGCCCCACGGCGGAGATCAACGGCATTACCGGCGGCTATACCGGCGAGGGCTTCAAGACGGTGATCGCGGCGGAAGCCTCGGCGAAGGTCTCTTTCCGCCTCGTCGGCAAGCAGGATCCGGCGAAGATCCGCGACGCTTTCCGCGCCTATGTGCGCTCGAAGATCCCGGCCGACTGCTCCGTGACCTTCCATGCCCATGGCGGTTCGCCGGCGATCCAGCTTCCCTACGATTCGGCGCTGCTCGGCAAGGCGAAGAACGCGCTCTCCGACGAATGGCCGAAGCCCGCCGTCGTCATCGGCATGGGCGGCTCGATCCCGATCGTCGGCGACTTCCAGAAGATGCTCGGCATGGAATCCCTGCTGGTCGGCTTCGCGCTGTCGGACGACCGCATCCATTCGCCGAACGAGAAATATGACCTCAGGTCCTTCGAGAAGGGCATCCGTTCCTGGGTGCGCATCCTTGCGGCGCTTGCCGCCCGCTGATGCTGGACAAACGGACCGGGCCGGTCTTTGCGGCCCGGGACCCGCGGATGGGAACGGTACGCAATGGCATTGAAGACCGGGGGCGGTGCGGAATGAAGCGGCTGGGGAAACTCTTCTGGCCGCTTGTCAGCACCGCGGCGATCGTTCTTTCCGTTTATATTCTCTATCGCGACCTCAGGGGCCTTTCTCTCGACGCGTTCATGGCGAGCCTCCACGCCATCCCGCCTTCCGGCTGGCTGCTTTCCTGTCTCGCGACGCTTCTCGCCTATGCGGCGCTTGCCGCCTACGACCACCTGGCGCTGGAGCATCTCGGCCACCGCATCTCGCTGTGGTTCATCACGGTCACGTCGTTCACCACCTATGCACTATCGCACAATATTGGCGCCTCGGTCTTTTCCGGTGCGCTGGTGCGCTACCGCGCCTACACCTCGAAGGGGCTCACCGGCTCGGAGGTCGGCCTCCTCGTCGCCTTCTGTTCCTTCACCTTCGTGCTCGGCACGCTGATGCTGTTCGGCCTCGTCCTGGTGTTCGAGCCGCAGATCGTCGAGCGCTTCGCCGATTTCCTGCCCATCGAGGCGGCCGTCTCGACGGGGCTCTTCATCCTCGCCCTCGTCGCGCTCTATGTCGTCGGCAGCCTCGTCGGCTTCCGGCCGATCAACACGCGCTGGCTCAAGCTCGAATATCCCAAACCCTCGCTTGCCTTCCGCCAGCTCGTCATCGCGCCTCTCGAGCTGATCGGCGCAGCGGCGATCATCTATTTCGTGCTGCCCGCCGATGGCAATCCGGGCTATTTCGTCGTGCTCGGCATCTTCCTCGCCTCGTTTTCCGTCGCTCTTCTGTCGCATGCACCGGGCGGCATCGGCGTCCTGGAACTCGTCTTCATCGCCGGCCTGCCGGATATGGACCCCGCGGCCGTGCTCGCGGCGCTTGCCGTCTTTCGCCTCTTCTACCTCATCATCCCCTTCGTCATGGCGCTGGTGGTCATCCTCGTCTTCGAGCGGCAGCGCTATCTCGCCCGGGCGGGCGAAAACGAAGATTGAGGCGGGCGGACCCTTTCCGGTTCATTCCGCGTTCAGGCGAATGGTTTCATGCTATGAACCGTCTGAATAGAATAGTTGTAAGACGACAACCAAGGGAGACCGACATGAAGATATCGATCAAGACGGGCCTTTCCACCGCGGTAGCGGTCGCCATGTTCGCCACGTCCTTCGTATCCGCACCGGCCTTCGCCATGCCCGTGGCAAAGGTGAATGCGGCGAGCGCGTCCGACGTCGTGAACGTGCAGTATCGCCATCGCCGCGGCTGGTATCACGGCCATCGCGGCTACCGGCACCATCGCCACGGCTATCGCCGTCATTCGGACGGCTGGTGGTACCCGCTGGCCGCCTTCGGCGCCGGTGCGATCATCGGCGGGGCAATCGCCAACGACGGCTATTCCCGTCCGCGCCGGGCGGGCATCAACCCGCGCCATGTCGAATGGTGCCATGCGCGCTATCGTTCGTACCGGGCCTACGACAACACGTTCCAGCCCTATAACGGCCCGCGTCAACAGTGCTATTCGCCTTATTTCTAAGGCCAGGGGTGTGGGCGGCTTTCGGGCCGCCCGCTTCCGTTAAAATCACCGAAGCCGCATTCACCGCTTCTTAACGACCCCTTAAATCGCCGCATTTAAGGTTCACCGGACGGGCATATACCCAGAGGGCTCATCCGACCGCTTATGGCAGGCAACCGCAAATCCCAGCGCATCGAACCCTCCTTCCACGAATCCGAAGGGCGCGAGGACGACGATTTTCATATCGGCGCCGACGATCGCGTGACGGGCGGCGGCGGGCGCAAGAGGCCCGGCAAGCCGGCGAAGGCCACCTGCACGCGGCGCGGCGCCACCCGGCGCCGCGAACCTTCCCGCGGCTTTTTCGGCCTTTTGCGCAGGCTCGTCTACTGGAGCATCGTGCTGGGCATCTGGGGCGCCATCGGCGTCGGCGGACTGGTGCTCTATTACGGCGCGCGCATGCCGAGCGCCACGAGCTGGGCCATTCCCGACCGCCCGCCGAACATCAAGATCCTCGCGGTCAATGGCGAGATCATCGCCAACCGGGGTGTCACCGGCGGCGAGGCGTTGCCGCTGGAGGACATGTCGCCCTATATCCCGCAGGCCGTGATCTCGATCGAGGACCGGCGCTTCTATTCGCATTTCGGCATCGATCCGCTCGGCCTTGCGCGCGCGATGATCACCAACATCACCTCGGGGCGCATGGTGCAGGGCGGCTCCACCCTGACACAGCAGCTCGCCAAGAACCTCTTCCTCTCGCCCGAGCGCACGCTCGAGCGAAAGGTGCAGGAAGTGCTGCTCTCCCTCTGGCTCGAGCATAAATATACCAAGGACCAGATCCTTGCGATGTATCTCAACCGCGTCTTCTTCGGCTCCAACTCCTACGGCGTGGAAGCGGCTTCGCGACGCTATTTCAACAAGTCGGCGCGGGACGTGAACCTCGGCGAGGCGGCGCTTCTCGCCGGCCTCCTCAAGGCACCGTCCCGCCTTTCGCCCGCCCGCGACCCGGAAGCGGCCGAAGCGCGCGCGCAGGTCGTCCTCGGCGCGATGCGCGAGGAAGGCTATGTCACCGACGCCGAGATCAAGACCGCGATGTCGCAGACGCCGGCACGGGCGAAACACTACTGGTCCGGCGCCGAGCACTATGCCGCCGACATGGTCATGTCCCAGCTCCCCGACATGATCGGCGACGTCACCGAGGACCTCGTCATCGACACGACCATCGACCTCGATCTCGAGAACAAGGCGGACGAGGCCATCAAGGCGACGCTCGACAAGGACGGCGCCAAGCGCAACGCCTCCCAGGCGGCGCTCGTCTCCATAGACGGCACCGGCGCGATCCGGGCGCTGGTCGGCGGGCGCGACTATGCCGAAAGCCAGTTCGATCGCGCCTCCAGGGCCAAGCGGCAGCCGGGCTCGGCCTTCAAGCCCTTCGTCTATGCAACGGCGCTGGAACAGGGCCGCTCGCCGCTTTCGGTACGCAACGACGCGCCCGTGAAGATCGGCAAGTGGACGCCGGAGAACTACGACCAGAAATATCGCGGCGAGGTGACGCTCGCCAATGCGCTCGTCCATTCGCTGAACACCATCGCCGCCCAGCTCGTCATGGAGGTCGGCCCGTCGGAGGTGGTCAAACTCGCCAAAAGGCTCGGCATCGAATCGGAACTGCAGGCGAACGCCTCCATCGCGCTCGGTACTTCCGAAGTGACACTGGTGGAACTGACGTCCGCATACGCCCCTTTCATGAACGGCGGCTACAAGGCGACGCCGCATATCATCCGCCGCATCTCGACCGCCGACGGCAAGGTGCTCTACGAGAACACCTACGACAACCCGCCGCGCGTTCTGGAGCCGAACATCGTTTCCATGATGAACGGGATGATGGAGCGCGTCATCACCGAAGGCACCGGCAAGAACGCCCGCATTCCCGGCTGGCAGGCCGCCGGCAAGACCGGCACGACCCAGTCCTTCCGCGACGCGCTCTTCGTCGGCTACACGTCCAACCTGACGACGGGCGTCTGGTTCGGCAACGACGACGGCAAATCGATGCGGCAGGTGACGGGCGGAGGGCTTCCCGCCCAGGCCTGGAGCCGGTTCATGATCGCCGCCCACAAGGGGCTTTCGCCCTCGCCGCTCTTCGGCACGGGCGCCGGCGGGGTGCCTGTGGCGGAGGATACGCAGCCGGCGGCCGAGGGCGACCAGCTCTTCGACATCATCTCACGCACGCTCGGCGTCGAAGAGCGTCCGACCGATATCGGCCCGACGGTGGCGAACGGCGACGCGGACGCCGTCGCGGTGGACGGCGAGCTTGTTCCGCCGGCCGATGTCGGCAGCCGGCGGCAAACCGGCACCCACCGGACAACCCTTCTCGATGTTCTTCTCGGAGGCTGACGCCGGCGTCCGCTTGACGCCCGTCAGGAAGCTCACCACATTGCCGGCGGAGCGCGCCTCATCCGTTGCGAGAACGCTGATTTTGCGCGCCTTGCGGCCCTTCGATGTCTTGCAGTCGTCCGGCGGGCTCCTTATATACGCCGCAAAGCGAAGGGTTTGCCCCCGCGCTTTCTGGAAGACCATACCATTAGGGGCTGCCGAACGAATGCCTGAATGGGTTCCGGCAGTTCGCTTGAAGGAGAGAATGACATGGCTAAAGTAATCGGTATCGACCTCGGGACGACCAATTCCTGCGTTGCCGTCATGGACGGCAAGGACGCGAAGGTCATTGAGAATGCCGAAGGCGCGCGCACCACGCCTTCCATGGTTGCCTTCACCGAAGACGGTGAGCGGCTGACCGGCCAGCCGGCCAAGCGCCAGGCGGTCACCAATCCGGAAAACACGCTCTTCGCCGTCAAGCGCCTCATCGGCCGCCGCTACGACGACAAGACCGTCGAAAAGGACAAGGGTCTCGTTCCCTACAAGATCGTCAAGGGCGACAACGGCGACGCTTGGGTCGAGGCGCAGGGCAAGGACTATTCGCCTTCGCAGATCTCCGCGATGATCCTGCAGAAAATGAAGGAAACCGCCGAATCCTACCTCGGTGAAAAGGTCACGCAGGCCGTCATCACGGTTCCGGCCTACTTCAACGACGCCCAGCGCCAAGCC
>CBIMFD010000079.1:0-12725 GCA_966243085.1 uncultured Shinella sp. | reverse complement strand
TCGCCGGCCTTGCCGATCTCCGGATCGACCAGCACGGCGGCGGTCGCCGAGACGGACGCAACCTCCTCGCCGAGCAGGAAGCGGGCCATGTCGAAGTCGTGGATGGTCATGTCGCGGAAGATGCCGCCCGAGCGCTTGATGTAGTCGACCGGCGGGGCGCCGGGGTCGCGCGAGGTAATCGTCACCATCTCGACCTCGCCGATGCGGCCCTCGTCGATCGCCTTGCGGACGGCCATGAAATGCGGGTCGAAGCGGCGGTTGAAGCCGACCATCAGCTTGCCCCCGGTTTCCTCCACCACCTTCATGCAGGCCCTGACGCGCTCGACGTCGAGGTCGATCGGCTTTTCGCAGAAGATCGCCTTTCCGGCGCGCGAGAAGCGCTCGATGAGGTCGGCATGGGTGTCGGTCGGCGTGCAGATCACGACGGCGTCGATGTCCTTGGCGGCTTCGATCGCCTCGATGGTGCGGACCTCGCAGCCATATTGCCTTGCGATGGCCTCGGCGGCGGCGGGAAAGGCGTCGGCGACGGCGACGAGCACGGCATCGGCATTGCCGGACACGGCCTTGGCATGGACCTTGCCGATGCGCCCTGCGCCGAGGAGACCAAATCTCACAGTCATCTTCATTCTCTCTGCTATGCCGCGAGCCTTAGCGGCGGGAAGGGGCGGGGCGATTCGCTCGCTTCCCGCAAAAGCGCCGCGGTTTGCCGCGGGTGTCTGCATCTATTTCATCCGAAACGGAATGGATAAGCCGTAATCGATAATCTTTGGAACAAGTGTTCCATTTCTTGCCGGAAGCGTCAAGTCTGCGGAGCGCCGGGCGGGACGCGCAAGGGCGGTTTCCCCCGGAAGAAAAACCGCCTATGTAGGCGCGCAAGGCGAGAGGAGACGTCCATGAAATTCATCGATCCCGATCATCCGTTCTACCGCCCGCTCTGGCGGCGGTTGCTGCTGGTCGGCGGCTGCGCCGCCTGGACGGGCGTGGAGTTCTATAACGGCCAGCAGACCTGGGGCATGATCTTCCTTGCCGTGACTGCCTACGCCTTCGCCAACCTCATCCTCTTCTTCAAGCCGTCGGCGCCGAAATCCCCGGAAGAAGGCGGCGGGACGGAAGGCTAGCGGGTCAGGCCGAGGCTGCGCTCCACCTCGATCCGCCGGATCGTCTCGTCGATCAGCATGTTGGCGATCTTCATGCGCAGCGTCGCATTGGTGCGCAGGTCCGCCGGCGCGCGGTCGGGATGGTTGTCGCGCGCGAAGGCGCGGCGGCGGGCGAGAAGGTCCCCCACGCTTTCCCGGCCGGTCAGGGCAAGGTCCTCCGCCACCTCCTCCGGCGCGGTGCGCAGGAGGTGCGGCGGCGGGGCCGGCGCAGGCTCGGCGGGCTGCGGTGCCGGTTCCTCGTAAAGGTCGAGATAGGCGGCGGCGGCCTGCGGGGCGGAAACGAAGGTCTCGCCCATTCCCAGCCCGGCAAAGCCGGCGGGCAGGCCGCGGATCTCCACGGCAACGTCTTCCTCTTCCGGCGGCAGGTCGTCCGCCGCTTCGCGCGCCTCGGCCTTCAGCCGCTCCAGCACCGATTCGAAAACGGTCATGCCGAACATGGATGGCCTCTCCTCAATCCGGCGAAAGCGTCCGGCTGCGTTGAAGGATCAGATCATAGAGCAGTTTGGCGCTCGGGGGGAGCGCGCGTCCCTTCATGGAGATAAGGCTGTAAGGCTTGATGTCGATCTCGAAATCCGTGGCGAGGATGGCGATCTCGCCGGCCTGCGCGCCGATATCGGCGACGAAGACGGCCATGTCGCGCGCCACGGGCGCGATCGCGTTCGATCCGCATACGATGGCGGTGGTAAGCAGGATCGACGAGGTGTTGACGACCGTGGCGGGCAGCGGCACGCCGGCGGCGAGGAACAGTTCCTCGATACGCCGCCTCAGCAACGTGCCGGCCGGCTGGAACACCCAGTCGAAATGCGGCAGGTCGGCGAGGCCGACGACGGGCTTCTCCGTCAACGGATGGCCCTTGCGCACGATGAGGCACGCCTTTTCGATGCCGATCTCGGTGACGTTGAAGAGGCGGGGATTGAGATCGTCCGGCACGCGGGCGATGATGAAGTCCTGCCGGGCGGCGATGAGTTCGCGGGCGAGCACGTTGCTCGTTTCCACGCGCACGTTGACCTCGATGCCGGGATAGGCGGCGCTGACCTGCTGGATCGCCGGCACGGCGAGGCTGATGGCGGGCGCGGTCACCGCGCCGAGATAGACCGAGCCGCCGGTGCCCGATTTCAGAGCCGAGAGTTCGCGGTCGACCTCGCGCAGTTCCAGAAGGATCGTGCGCGCGCGCCGCGCGAAGGCACGCCCGAAGGCGGTGAGCGCCACGCCGCGCGAGACGCGCTCGCACAGTTTCGCCTTGAGGATCGTCTCCATTTCCGTCAGCATGCGGGAAGCGGCGGGCTGGGATATGTTGAGCGCATCCGCCGCAGCGCTCACCTGCTTGTGCTCCTCGATGGCCACGATCATGCGCAGATGGCTGAGTTTCAGGCCGGAGCGCAGCAGGCCGACGCCTTCCAGATCGTCGCTTCCTTCGCCCGGAAAGAGCTGCTCGTCGACGTCGTCGCCCAAACGCATCGTTACTCCAATCGGTAAAAATATTACATTTCCGTTGTCGTATATCAATTTTGATATCGAATTAGAAGCTCATTGCATTTGACAGTTATGGCAATTCAGGAGAGGTTTCGCCAATGTGCACTGGGGTCCTTGGGAGTGGGGGCCGGCGGGCCTTTGCCCACCAGTCCAGGTCGTCTGAATATGACCCCGCCCGTGCACAGATCAATGCCTGGCCCGACCCGGCCAGTGCGCACAAGGGAGAGACCTTTCAATGAAAATGATCACTTCGCTTCTCGCCGCTGCCGCCATCAGCGTCGCGTCGTTCGTGGCGCCGTCGTTTGCCCAGGACAAGGGCATGGTCGGCATCTCGATGCCCACCAAGACCTCGACCCGCTGGATTTCGGACGGCGAGACGATGGAAAAGCTGTTCAAGGACGCCGGCTACACGCCGGACCTGCAGTTCGCCGACGACGACATCCCGAACCAGCTTGCCCAGATCGAGAACATGGTCACCAAGGGCGCCAAGGTTCTGGTCATCGGCGCCATCGACGGCACGACGCTCTCCGACATCCTGCAGAAGGCCGCGGACGCCGGCGTGAAGGTCATCGCCTATGACCGCCTCATCCGCGACTCGGGCAATGTCGACTACTACGCCACCTTCGACAACTTCCAGGTCGGCGTTCTCCAGGCCACCAGCCTCGTCGACGGCCTGAAGGCCAAGTTCCCGGACACCAAGCCGTGGAACGTCGAGCTCTTCGGCGGTTCGCCGGACGACAACAACGCCTTCTTCTTCTACGACGGCGCAATGTCGGTTCTCCAGCCGCTGATCGACAAGGGCGACATCGTCATCAAGTCGGGCCAGACGGGCATGGAAACCGTCGGTACGCTGCGTTGGGACGGTGCGGTCGCTCAGGCCCGCATGGAAAACCTGCTGTCCTCGACCTACACCGACGGCCGCGTCGATGGCGTTCTTTCGCCCTATGACGGCCTGTCCATCGGCATCATCTCGGCCCTGAAGGGCGTCGGTTACGGCTCGGGCGGCCAGCCGATGGCCGTCGTCACCGGCCAGGACGCCGAGCTGCCGTCCGTCAAGTCGATCCTTGCCGATGAGCAGTATTCGACCGTCTTCAAGGACACGCGCGAACTCGCCAAGGTCGCCGTCACGATGGTCAACGCGATCATGGAAGGCAAGGAGCCGGAAGTGAACGACACCAAGACCTACGACAACGGCGTCAAGGTCGTTCCGTCCTACCTGCTGAAGCCAGTCGCCGTCGACAAGTCGAACGCCGAGAAGATTCTCGTCGAGGACTCCGGCTACTACACGGCCGACCAGTTGAAGAACTGATCGTTCTTCCTTCTCCGGGGTTCGCGCTTTGGCGCGAACCCTCTTTTATCCGGATCGCAGAGCGAATAGGCTCGCTTTCCCTGTCACTAGGCAGGGGATGGCCGCTGGAAACTGTATATGAGCAAGACCCTTCTCGAAATGCGTGGCATCACGAAGACGTTCCCGGGCGTAAAGGCGCTCGACAACGTCAACTTGAAGGTCCGCGAAGGCGAGATTCACGCCCTTGTCGGCGAAAACGGCGCCGGCAAATCCACCCTCATGAAAGTGTTGAGCGGCGTCTACCCTGCCGGCTCCTATGAGGGCGAAATCCATTTCGACGGCGAAGTCCGTCGCTTCTCCACGATCTCCGACAGCGAGCATCTGGGCATCATCATCATCCACCAGGAGCTGGCGCTCGTGCCGCTCCTGTCGATCGCGGAGAACATCTTCCTCGGCAACGAGGTGGCGTCGAACGGCGTCATCGACTGGAAGAAGACCTTCCGCCGCACGCAGGAGCTGCTCGACAAGGTCGGCCTCAAGGAGCCGCCGGGCACGCTGATCACCGATATCGGCGTCGGCAAGCAGCAGCTCGTCGAAATCGCCAAGGCACTCTCCAAGAAGGTGCGCCTGCTCATCCTCGACGAGCCGACCGCCTCGCTCAACGAAAAGGACTCCGACGCGCTTTTGAAGCTCCTCGTGGAGTTCCGCGCGCAGGGCATGACCTCCATCATCATCTCGCACAAGCTGAACGAGATCAAAAAGGTCGCCGACCAGATCACCATCCTGCGCGACGGCGGCACGGTCGAGACCTTGGACTGTCACAACGAGGACATCTCCGAGGACCGCATCATCAAGGGCATGGTCGGCCGCGAGATGGAGGACCGCTATCCGCCGCGCGAGCCGAAGATCGGCGAGACGCTGCTGGAGGTGAAGAACTGGAACGTCTTCCATCAGCAACACCGCGACCGGCAGTTCCTGCATGACGTGAGCTTTACGGTGCGCGCCGGCGAGGTCGTCGGCATCGCCGGTCTGATGGGCGCAGGCCGCACCGAAACGGCGATGAGCCTCTTCGGCAAGAGCTGGGGTCACAAGATCACCGGCGAGGTCTTCATGCGCGGCAAGCCGGTGGACGTTTCCACGATCCCCAAGGCGATCGACGCGGGCTTTGCCTACGTGACCGAGGATCGCAAGCAGCTCGGCCTCGTGCTGATCGACAACATCATGCACAACACGACGCTCGCCAATCTCAAGGGCGTCTCCAGCGCGACGGTGATCGACAGCCATCAGGAGGCCAAGATCGCCTCCGGCTACCGCTCGCAGCTCCGCATCCGCTCGCATTCGATCTATCAGGAAGCCGTCAACCTTTCCGGCGGCAACCAGCAGAAGGTGGTGCTGTCGAAATGGCTGTTCACCAATCCCGAGGTGCTGATCCTCGATGAACCGACGCGCGGCATCGATGTCGGCGCCAAGTTCGAAATCTATTCCATCATCAACCAGCTTGCCGCCGAGGGCAAGGGCATCCTGATGATCTCGTCGGAGATGCCGGAACTGCTCGGGACCTGCGATCGCATCTATGTCATGAACGAAGGACGCATCGTGGCCGAGCTTTCCAAGGCGGAAGCAAGCCAGGAATCCATCATGCGCGCCATCATGCGCTCCGGGGAGAAACACTAATGGCCACCGATACCGCGACCAAGACAACCCAGCACTCGGTGGGAGACTACCTTCGCAAGAACATCCGTGAATACGGCCTGCTCGTCGCGCTGGTCGTCATCATGGTCTTCTTCCAGATCGTCACCAACGGCGTGCTCTTCCGCCCGGTCAACATCACCAACCTGGTGCTGCAGAACTCGTTCATCGTCATCATGGCGCTGGGCATGCTGCTCATCATCGTGGCGGGCCATATCGACCTGTCGGTCGGCTCCATCGTCGCCTTCATCGGCGGCATATCGGCGATCATGCTGGTGAAATGGGACATGCCGGCCATCGTCGTCGTGCCGCTGTCCATTCTCATCGGCGCGGCCATGGGAGCGGCGCAGGGCTACTGGATCGCCTACCAGAAGATCCCGTCCTTCATCGTCACGCTCGCCGGCATGCTCGTCTTCCGCGGCATGACCTATGTGGCGCTCGGCGGCCGGCCGGTCGGCCCGTTCCCGAAGGAATTCCAGATCCTTTCCACGGGTTTCGTGCCGGACTTCCTGTCGCTCACCGACCCCGAGACCAGCCTCATCAAGAACTATGTCGCGCTCATCGTCGTTCTCCTGCTCGTCGGCTATGCCGTCTATGCGGGCCTGCGCGAGCGGCGCATGAACACGCTGCACGAGACGGAGAACGAGCCCTTCGCCTTCTTCGCCATCCAGATGGCGGTCACCGCGGCCGTGGCGATCTTCCTCGGCTTCCAGCTTTCCACCTATCGCGGCCTGCCGAACGTGCTCGTCATCATGGGCGTCCTCATCGCCCTCTACACCTTCGTGACGACGCGCACGACGGTCGGCCGGCGCATCTACGCCATGGGCGGCAACGAGAAGGCGGCGAAGCTCTCGGGCATCAACACCGAGCGGCTGACCTTCTACACCTTCGTCAACATGGGGGCGCTCGCTGCGCTCGCCGGCATGATCATCGCGGCCCGCCTCAACTCGGCGACGCCGAAGGCCGGCGTCGGCTCGGAGCTCGACGTCATCGCGGCCTGCTTCATCGGCGGCGCCTCGGCCTCGGGCGGCGTCGGCAAGATCACCGGCGCGGTCATCGGCGCGTTCATCATGGGCGTCATGAACAACGGCATGTCGATCATGGGCATCGGCATCGACTACCAGCAGCTCATCAAGGGCCTGGTTCTGCTCGCCGCCGTGTTCTTCGACGTCTACAACAAGAACAAGGGCTGACCGGCAAACCGGTCAGCCACAAGGATTGCAAAACGGTTTGACCGGCCGCCGGCGCGGCCAGTGCGGTGACTTCTGTCCACCGCAAATGTGAAGTCTTGGCCGGAACCGGCTCCAGGAAGGACACGGAAATGTTGATTTCGCAGGTAGCTAACACCGATGGCTCGATCATCGTCGTGATGCGCGAGGAGGGCGGCAAGGGCCGCGCCGTCAAGAATGCCGGCAGCGTCTATGCGCTCGCCATGGAAGCGGCCAATGCCGGCCTGTCCCTCAAGGCCGTTATCGACGGAAAGGGGCTCGGCGAGGAGGTCGATCTGGAAGCGGCCTATGCCGCCGGCCGGCTCCTGTCGCCGATCACCCATCCCGATGCCGCGCATCTTCACCTGACGGGCACCGGCCTTACCCATCTCGGCTCCGCGGCCACGCGCGATTCCATGCACAAGAAGACGTCGGAAGCGGCCGAAGAGACGCTGACGGATTCCATGAAGATGTTCCGCATGGGCCTCGAGAACGGCAAGCCTAAGGCCGGCGAGACGGGCGTGCAGCCGGAATGGTTCTACAAGGGCAACGGCGTCGCGGCCGTTGCGCCCGGCGCCGCGCTGACGTCCCCGTCCTTTGCGCTCGACGGCGGCGAGGAGCCTGAAATGGCCGGCATCTACGTGATCGCCGCCGACGGCTCGCCCTTCCGCATCGGCTTTGCCGTGTCGAACGAGTTCTCCGACCATGTGACGGAGCGCATCAACTATCTCTACCTTGCCCATTCCAAGCTGCGCCAGGCGAGCTTCGGCCCGGAAATCCGCGTCGGCGCCGCGCCCGACGATATCCGCGGCTTCTCGCGCATCGTGCGCGGCGGCAAGGTGCTGTGGGAAAAGCCCTTCGTCTCGGGCGAGGCGAACATGTCCCATACCTTCGCCAACCTCGAGTACCATCATTTCAAATACGGTCTGTTCCGCGTGCCGGGCGATGTGCATGTCCACATGTTCGGCACGGCGACGCTGTCCTTCGGCGACGGCATCCGTACGCAGGCGGGCGACGTGTTCGAGATCGGTGCGGACGGTTTCGGCCTGCCGCTGCGCAATCCTATGGCAATTGCCAAGGAAGAAACGATCGAAATCCGCCAATTGTAACCGATGCGGCGGTCCTCATCGAGGCCGCCTGGGGAATGACAGGAGGCCTTGCGCCATGACCATCCATCAGAACCTGATTGCCGGCGAATGGGTCGGCGCGGACGGCGTGAAGAACATCAATCCGTCGAATACCAACGACGTGATCGGCGAATATGCCCGCGCTTCCGTCGAAGACACGAAGGCAGCGATCGCCGCAGCGAAAGCCGCGTTTCCGGCCTGGTCCCGCTCGGGCATCCTGGAGCGTCATGCGATCCTGAGGAAGACGGCCGACGAGATTCTCGCCCGCAAGGACGAGCTCGGCCGCCTGCTCTCGCGCGAAGAGGGCAAGACGCTGGCCGAAGGCATCGGCGAGACGGTGCGTGCAGGCCAGATCTTCGATTTCTTCGCGGGCGAGGCGCTGCGCCTTGCCGGCGAGACGCTGCCCTCCGTGCGGCCGAATATCGGCGTCGAGATCACCCGCGAGCCGGTCGGCGTCGTCGGCATCATTACGCCGTGGAACTTCCCGATCGCCATCCCCGCCTGGAAGATCGCCCCGGCGCTCTGCTACGGCAACACGGTGGTCTTCAAGCCGGCCGAGCTTGTTCCCGGCTGTTCCTGGGCCATCGTCGACATCCTCGTGCGCGCCGGCCTGCCGAAGGGCGTCCTCAACCTCGTCATGGGCAAGGGCTCGGTCGTCGGCCAGACCATGCTCGACAGTCCCGAGGTCAACGCCATCACCTTCACCGGCTCCACCGGCACGGGCAAGCGCGTCGCCGTCGCCTCGGTCGAGCATAACCGCAAGTACCAGCTCGAAATGGGCGGCAAGAACCCCTTCGTCGTGCTCGACGACGCGGACCTTTCCGTCGCGGTGGAGGCCGCCGTCAACTCGGCCTTCTTCTCCACCGGCCAGCGCTGCACGGCCTCCTCGCGCGTCATCGTCACGGAAGGCATCCACGACCGCTTCGTCGCGGCCGTCGGCGAGCGGCTGAAGAGCATCGTCGTCGACGATGCGCTGAAGGCCGGCACGCATATCGGCCCGGTGGTCGACGAGAGCCAGCTCAAGCAGGACACCGACTATATCGAGATCGGTCAAAAGGAAGGTGCGAAGCTCGCCTTCGGCGGCGAATTGCTGACGTGCGAGACGCCCGGCTTCTATCTTTCGCCGGCGCTCTTCACCGAGGCGACGAACGACATGCGGATTTCCCGCGAGGAGATCTTCGGGCCGGTCGCCGCGGTCATCCGCGTCAAGGACTATGAGGAAGCGCTCGCCGTCGCCAACGACACGCCCTTCGGCCTTTCCTCCGGCATCGCCACCACGAGCCTCAAGCACGCCACGCACTTCAAGCGCAATGCGGAGGCCGGCATGGTCATGGTGAACCTGCCGACGGCGGGCGTCGATTTCCACGTTCCCTTCGGCGGCCGCAAGGGCTCGTCCTTCGGCTCGCGCGAGCAGGGCAAGTACGCCAACGAATTCTATACGACCGTCAAGACCGCCTACACGCTGGCGTGAGACAAAGCCGTCCGGCGGCTTGCGCCGGGCGGTCCTTTCAAGGACAGGACGATGAAGAAGAAAGCTGAATGGCCGCGCAGGCTGCGCTCGCAGGAATGGTACGGTGGTACCAGCCGCGACGTGATCTATCACCGCGGCTGGATGAAGAACCAGGGCTATCCGCACGACCTGTTCGACGGTCGCCCCGTTATCGGCATCCTCAATACCTGGTCGGACATGACCCCATGCAACGGGCACCTGCGCGAGCTCGCCGAGAAGGTGAAGGCCGGCATCTGGGAGGCAGGCGGTTTCCCGATGGAAGTGCCGGTGTTCTCGGCGTCCGAAAACACCTTCCGCCCCACGGCGATGATGTACCGCAACCTTGCCGCGCTCGCGGTGGAGGAGACGATCCGCGGCCAGCCGATGGACGGCTGCGTGCTGATGGTCGGCTGTGACAAGACCACGCCGTCGCTGCTGATGGCGGCCGCCTCGGTCGACCTGCCCTCCATCGTCGTCACCGGCGGTCCGATGCTCAACGGCTATTTCCGCGGCGAGCGCGTCGGCTCCGGCACCCACCTCTGGAAATTCTCCGAGATGGTGAAGGCCGGCGAGATGACGCAGGCCGAATTCCTCGAGGCGGAAGCCTCGATGAGCCGCTCGTCCGGCACCTGCAACACCATGGGCACCGCATCGACCATGGCCTCGATGGCCGAGGCGCTCGGCATGGCGCTTTCCGGCAATGCCGCGATCCCGGCAGTCGATTCGCGCCGCAAGGTCATGGCACAGATCACCGGCCGGCGCATCGTGCAGATGGTCAAGGACGACCTGAAGCCCTCCGACATCCTGACGAAGGAGGCCTTCGAGAACGCCATCCGCACCAATGCGGCCATCGGCGGCTCGACCAATGCGGTGATCCACCTGCTCGCCATCGCCGGCCGCGTCGGCATCGACCTTTCGCTGGACGACTGGGACCGTTGCGGCCGCGACGTGCCGACCATCGTCAACCTGATGCCCTCCGGCAAGTACCTGATGGAAGAGTTCTTCTATGCAGGCGGCCTTCCGGTGGTGCTGAAGCGTCTCGGCGAGGCGGGCCTCCTGCACAAGGACGCGCTGACGGTCTCGGGCGAGGCGATCTGGGACGAGGTCAAGGACGTCGTCAACTGGAACGAGGACGTGATCCTGCCGGCGGAGAAGGCGCTGACGCAATCGGGCGGCATCGTCGTGCTGCGCGGCAACCTTGCGCCCAAGGGCGCGGTGCTGAAGCCTTCGGCGGCCTCGCCGCATCTTCTGACGCATCGGGGCCGGGCGGTCGTGTTCGAGGATATCGACGACTACAAGGCCAAGATCAACGACGACGCTCTCGACATCGACGAGACCTGCGTCATGGTCATGAAGAACTGCGGTCCGAAGGGATATCCCGGCATGGCCGAGGTCGGCAATATGGGCCTGCCGCCGAAGGTACTCAAGAAGGGCATCACCGACATGGTGCGCATCTCGGATGCCCGCATGTCGGGCACGGCCTACGGCACCGTCGTGCTGCACACCTCGCCGGAAGCGGCCGTCGGCGGCCCGCTCGCGGTCGTGAAGAACGGCGACATGATCGAGCTGGACGTGCCGAATCGCCGGCTGCATCTCGATATTCCCGAGGAAGAGCTGGCGCGCCGTCTCGCCGAATGGAAGCCGAGCCACGAGCTGCCCGAGTCGGGCTATGCCTGGCTGCACCAGCAGCATGTCCAAGGCGCCGATACCGGCGCCGACCTCGACTTCCTCAAGGGTTGCCGCGGCAACGCGGTCGGCAAGGACAGCCACTGACGCAACGGCATGGAGAGGGCGGGATACGCCCTCTCCACCCCGGTATTCCGCCGGAATGCTACCCGCGACGAGCGAGGTACGAACCTGTCGCCATGCACGCTATGGTGTTGCGGGGCGTCGGGAAATATTGTCAACTGCGCTGACCACCACCCATGGAGGAAAGCGCTCATGCCTGCTTCTGCGTCAGTCACGGAAGGCAATTCCGCCTATACTGCCAATGTCGCCGACGAAGCCGATCTCGATTCGGCGGTGACCGTGACGGGTGACGGCTATACGATCACCTTCAACGGCAACGATTTCGCCAAAAAGCATCTGCGGCGCATCCGGCGCAACAGCGTCAGCGACCTGCAAAGCCTGACGACAGGCGCCGATAAGCTGGCAAGCTATGCCAAGGAGGCCCGGGCGCGCGCCGCGATCCGCTGGGAAGGCAAGGAAAGCAGCACGAACTCGATCGTCTATCTCGATCTCGCCCAGTTTTGCCAGTTCGGCTGCGAGATCATCAAGTCCCTGAAGGCGAGCGCCTCGGTCGCCTGGTCGCCTTATCCGACCCATGCGCCCACCACGCTTCAGAAGCATGTGACCGTGACCATCGGCCGGTGCCTTGCCTATTCCCACAGTGGGGTCGGCTCGGTGCGCTCCGGCGCCGACGGCCGGGTGGAAGGCGGCGTGGGGATCACGCTCACCGTCACCGTGCGCCAGGTCGGCGGCTCCGCCACCACCGTCGAGGTCTGCCATTATGCGGGCGGAGCGGTTTCCGGCAAGCTGACCACCGACCAGCTCAATCCCAAGACCCAGAAAACGAAAATGCTGGGCATTGCCAGCAGCATCGTCAGCTAGTCCCTCCCGGCGAGGCGGCCTCGGCTGCCTCCCGTCCGGTTTTGCAGGGCGCCCGGCTCCGCCGGCGCGTCAGCTCTGGCTTTGAGACTGGCTCTGGCCGGCGGTCTCGACCTTGATGGAGACGTTCATCGTCTCGGCCGCCTTGCCCATCACCATGCCGGAAACCGGGGCCGCGTCCTTGTAGTCGAGGCCGGTGGAGAGGCGGATGTAGCGCTCGTCCGGGCAGATATTGTTGGCGGCGTCGAAACCGACCCAGCCGAGACCCTGAAGGTGCACCTCCGCCCAGGCATGGCTTGCCGTCTGCTCCGGATCGTCCATCAGGAGATAGCCCGAGACGTAGCGCGCCGGAATGCCGAGATGGCGGGCGGCGGAAATGAAGATGTGGGCGTGGTCCTGGCAGACGCCCTGCTTCTTCTCCAAGGCCAGTTCGGCGGGCGTGTCGGACGCCGTCTCGCCGGGCCTGTAGGCCACGGTCTCGTGCAGCATGCCCATCAGCGCGTGCATGCGGGCAAGCTCGTTGTCGCCGTTCGCCGCCTTGGCCGCCTCGCGCACCAGCTTGCCGGGCCTGGTGAGCGGCGTCTCGCGCAGATAGAGCCAGAGCGGCACGAAGCCCTGATGCGGGCCGTAGACGCCGGCCCGGTCCTCCGTCTCCACCTCGCCCTCCGCGACGATGCGGATCGACAC
>CBIMFD010000078.1:0-12989 GCA_966243085.1 uncultured Shinella sp. | reverse complement strand
CGCCGCCGCAGATGAACAGGATGTTCGTCGTGTCGACCTGCAGGAATTCCTGCTGGGGATGCTTTCGGCCGCCCTGCGGGGGAACGGAAGCGACCGTGCCTTCCATGATCTTCAGAAGCGCCTGCTGCACGCCCTCGCCCGAAACGTCACGGGTGATCGACGGGTTGTCGGACTTGCGCGAGATCTTGTCGACCTCGTCGATATAGACGATGCCGCGCTGCGCGCGCTCGACATTGTAGTCGGCCGCCTGCAGGAGCTTGAGGATGATGTTCTCCACGTCCTCGCCGACGTAGCCGGCTTCCGTCAGCGTCGTGGCGTCGGCCATGGTGAAGGGCACGTCGATGATGCGGGCGAGCGTCTGGGCGAGATAGGTCTTGCCGCAGCCCGTCGGGCCCACCAGCATGATGTTCGACTTCGCCAGTTCGACGTCGGTGCCCTTTGCGGCATGCGCCAGGCGCTTGTAATGGTTGTGCACCGCGACCGACAGGATGCGCTTGGCCTGCTGCTGGCCGATGACGTATTCGTCGAGGACCTTGATGATATCCTGGGGCGTGGGAACGCCATCACGGGATTTCACCATCGAGGTCTTGTTCTCCTCGCGGATGATGTCCATGCACAGTTCGACGCATTCATCGCAGATGAACACAGTCGGTCCGGCAATCAGCTTGCGGACCTCGTGCTGGCTCTTGCCGCAGAAGGAGCAGTAAAGGGTATTCTTGGAGTCGCCGCCGTTGCTGCCGCTGACCTTGCTCATATCACTTTCCTTCCAGCACGCCGCCCATTCCTTGCGGAGATGGCCGGACCACTCAAACCGCCCTTGCCGGAACCGCTCGCGCCATCCGTCAAGGGCTCCAGGGGTACTGACCGGAAAAAGGGCTGGGCCCCAGACCCGGTGGCAACGAATCCCCCACCGAAATACCGAATGCTAGGCTGTCACAAATCAACATAGCATTAACGGCCAATATTACCGCCTTTGCCGGACGGATAAAGCCCTGTGAACCTTACAAGTGTGTCACAATAGCTTCATCCGAGGCAAAACCGTGACCTTACGCTGCGTCAGGTCCCTCGACCGCTTCGCGGTTCGTGATGACCCGGTCGACGAGGCCCCAGTCCTTCGCTTCGTCCGCGCTCATGAAATGGTCGCGGTCGAGCGTCTGTTCCACTTCCTCGTAGGTGCGGCCGCAATGCTTGACGTAGACCTCGTTCAGCTTGCGCTTCATCTTGAGGATGTCCTTGGCGTGGCGCTCGATGTCCGAGGCCTGGCCCTGGAAGCCGCCGGAGGGCTGGTGCACCATGATGCGGGCGTTCGGCGTGGCAAAGCGCATGTCCTTGTGACCGGCGGCGAGCAGCAGCGAGCCCATCGAGGCGGCCTGGCCGATGCACAGCGTCGAGACGGCCGGCTTGATGAACTGCATCGTGTCGTAGATCGCCATGCCGGAGGTCACGACGCCGCCCGGCGAATTGATGTAGAGCGCGATCTCCTTCTTCGGGTTCTCTGCCTCGAGGAAGAGAAGCTGCGCGCAGACGAGCGTGGCGATATGGTCCTCGACGGGACCCGTCAGGAAGATGATGCGCTCCTTGAGGAGCCGCGAATAGATGTCGTAGGAACGCTCGCCGCGGTTGGTCTGCTCGACGACCATCGGCACCAGAGCCATGGCGGTATCTACGGGATTTGTCATGTCAATCCTTCATCTCAATTGGCCCTGAAACCCGTCGCAAGCGTTGGGAATCAGCAAGTTTCGTCCTCCCTACATAGAGTGTCAGGGTATCGGACTTCAAGACGGCCGCATGTTTTGCGGCGCTCTATGCCAGAATGCGGTTAACCGGCGCGCGGCCGAAGCGCGGATTTCCACAACCGGATGGCAGACAGGGTGAAGGAAGGGTGAATGCCGGCGCTCCGTGACACATCGCGCCCTGAAACACGAACCACCCACTTCTACCCCGAAACGATATCGGATAAGGCAACGGCCATGACGACGACGCATCTTCCCTTCCTCACCATCGATCCCGCCAGCCGCCGCGTTTCGCTCGACGGTCGCAATCCGGATTTCTACCGCGACCCGAATCCGGCCTATGCGGCGCTGCATGCGCATTGTCACACCTTCTGGTGGGAAGAGCAGAAGATGTGGTATTTCACGGGCTACGACCATGTGAACGCCCTCCTGCGCGACCGGCGCTTCGGCCGGCAGATCCTGCATGTGACGACGCGCGAGGAACTCGGGATGCCGGCACCCCAGCCGCATCTTGCCCATTTCGACGCCGCGGAGGCCTGGTCGCTGCTGGAGCTGGAGCCGCCGGAGCACACGCGGCTGCGCACCCTCGTCAACCGCGCCTTCGTCTCGCGCATGATCGAGAAGCTGACGCCGGAGATCGCCGCGCTCTGCCATCGGGCGATCGACCGCTTCGAGAAGGACGGCAGGGTCGAGCTGCTCTCCGCCTTCGCCGATATCCTGCCCGTGACGATGATCGCCCGCATGATTGGCATTCCCGACGCGATGGGGCCGCAGCTCCTCAAATGGTCGCATGCCTATGTGCGCATGTACATGTTCGGCCGCACCCGCGAGGACGAGGTCAATGCCGACAGGGCGGCCGAGGAATTTTCCGATTACGTGCGCGGCGTAATCGCCGAGCGCCGGGCCGAGCCGCGCGACGACCTGCTCTCGCACATGGTGCATACCGAACATCGCGGCCAGCTCCTCACCGAGGACGAGCTGGTCTCCACCACAATCGTGCTGCTCAATGCCGGCCACGAGGCGACGGTGCATCAGATCGGCAATGCCGTGCGCACCATATTGGAGAACGGCGCCGATCCGGCCATGCTCTTCGCCGATGCGAAGGCGACGGAGCGCACGGTGGAGGAATGCCTGCGCATCTCCGCGCCGGTGCACATCTTCCAGCGCTATGCGCTCGAGGAGGTCGAATTCGACGGCATCCGGTTCCGCCGCGGCGAGAAGGTGGCGATGATCCTCGCCGCCGCCAATCTCGACCCGAGGAAATTCTCCGACCCGCTCACCTTCAAGCCGGATCGCGACGAGGGCGCGAACCTCTCCTTCGGCGCAGGCATCCATTTCTGCATCGGCGCGCCGCTCGCCCGGCTGGAGCTGAACATCGCCCTGCCGATCCTCTTCCAGCGCCTTCCGGGCCTCAGGATCGCCAAGAAGCCCGTGGTGAAGGACGTCTATCACTTCCACGGACTGGAGGCGCTGGAGCTCGCATGGTGATCACGGCATGCGAAGAACCTAAAGCCGGATGACGTAATCCTTGCGGGTCGTTTCAATGACTTCCCAGGTTCCCTTGAAGCCGGGCCGGATGATCAGGTGGTCGCCGGCCTTCAGGTGCTTGGTCTCGCCGTTTTCCGAAACGACGATCGAGTGCCCCTCGAGGATGTGGAAATATTCCCACTCCTCGTACTGGATGCGCCACTTTCCCGGCGTCGACTGCCAGATGCCGGCATAGAGCCCGCCTTCGGCCTCCTCGATGTTCCAGGTGGTGAAGACCGGGTCGCCCGCGATCAGCCGGTCGGCGGCGGGGCGGCCGGTTTCGGGCTCGATGCCGATGATGTCGAAATCGCGTATCTTGGTCATAAGGCTATCCATTCCTTCGTGAGCGAAGCGCCCCTCATCCGGCTGCCGCCCCCTTCTCCCCGCAAGCGGGGCGAAGGGGATGATGCACCGGTTTCCTCAAGCAATGTAGACAACGAACGGGAAAAGCACTCCGCATGTTTCCTTCTCTTCGCTTGCGGGGAGAAGGGGCCGGCAGGCCGGATGAGGGACAAGCCCTCAGGCCTTGGCCAGCGCCTGCTCGATATCGGCGATGATATCCGCCACGTCCTCAAGGCCGATGGAAAGGCGCACGACATCCGGACCCGCGCCGGCGGCCACCTGCTGCTCCTCGGTGAGCTGGCGGTGCGTGGTGGACGCCGGGTGGATGACCAGCGAGCGCGTATCGCCGATATTGGCAAGGTGCGAGAGCATTTCCAGCCCCTCGACGAAGCGCTTTCCCGCCTCGTAGCCGCCCTTGAGGCCAAAGGTGAAGACGGCCCCTGCCCCCTTCGGCGAATAGCGCTGCTGAAGGGCGTGGTTCTCGTTGTCCTCAAGGCCGGCATAGTTGACCCAGGGCACCTTGTCGTGGGTCTTCAGCCACTTGGCGACGGCAAGCGCATTGTCGCAATGGCGCTGCATGCGAAGCGGCAGCGTCTCGATGCCGTTGAGTATCTGGAAGGCGTTGAACGGAGAGATGGCGGGGCCGAAATCACGCAGGCCCAGGACCCGGCAGGCAATGGCGAAAGCAAAGTTGCCGAAGGTGGCGTGCAGCACGATGCCGGCATAATCCGGCCGCGGCTCTGAGAGCGCCGGATATTTCCCGGAGGCCGACCAGTCGAAGGTGCCGCCGTCGACGATGATGCCGCCCATCGACGTGCCGTGGCCGCCCATGAACTTGGTCAGCGACTGCACGACGATATCGGCGCCATGCTCCAGCGGGCGCAGGAGATAGGGCGTCGCCATGGTGTTGTCGACGATGAGCGGCAGGCCGTGGCGATGGGCGATCTCGGCAATGGCCGCGATATCGACGAAAGTGCCGCCGGGATTGGCCGGGCTCTCGATGAAGATCGCCTTGGTTTTGTCGTCGATCTGGCTTTCGAAGGCGGAAAGATCGAGCGGATCGACCCAGCGCACATGCCAGTCGAAGCTCTTGAAGGCATTGCCGAACTGGTTGATCGAGCCGCCATAGAGCCGGCGCGCGGCGATGAAATTGTCGCCGGGCCGCATGATCGTGTGGAAGACGAGGAGTTGGGCGGCATGGCCCGAGGCGACGGCGAGCGCCGCCGTTCCGCCTTCGAGCGCGGCGACGCGCTCTTCGAGCACGGCCTGCGTCGGGTTCATGATGCGGGTATAGATATTGCCGAAAGCCTGCAGGCCGAAGAGCGCGGCGGCATGGTCCGTGTCGTTGAAGACGAAGCTGGTGGTCTGGTAGATCGGCGTCGCACGCGCGCCGGTCGTCGGGTCCGGCTGAGCGCCGGCATGGATAGCAAGTGTGGAAAATCCGGGCTTGTTCGTGGTCATGAATGAGCCTCCCTGGCTGCGTTTTCTGCACTATTCCAGAGAGATAGGAGACGGTCAAAGAAAGATTTTCCACGTCGGGGCCAAGGCGCGCAAAGCGCCGTCGCCACAATCGTCAGGCGACGAGGCGCGGATATTCGATCGCCGGGCAGCGATCCATGACCACCTTCACGCCGGCCGCCTCGGCCTTGGCGGCCGCCTCGTCGTGACGCACAGAAAGCTGACCCCAGATCGCCTTCGGCAGAGGGGCGAGCGCCAGCGCCTCATCGACGACGGAAGGCAGCGCCTCGGCGGCGCGGAACACGTCGATCAGGTCGATCGGCTCGAGGATATCGGCAAGGCGCGCGACGACGGGCTGGCCTTGAATCTCCTTGCCGGCCTGCCCGGGATTGACCGGAATGACGCGGTAACCCTTGCGCAGGAGGAAGCCCATGACGCGATAGCTCGGCCGCTCCGGGTTCGGCGAGGCGCCGACGAGCGCGATCACCTTGGTCGAGCGCAGGATGTCGGCGAGATAATAATCCGGATAGGAATCGTGATTCATGGCGTTACCCCGTTCTCGGCGGAGAATTGGGATAACGCAACGTGAAGTCAATATGCGCCCTGCGTCAGGACGCCTTGAGCATCAGCACCGGATATTCGGTCACCGGGCAGCGGTCCATGACGACCCGGATGCCCGCCGCTTCCGCACGGGCGGCGGCGGCATCGTCGCGCACCGTGAACTGGCCCCACAGCACGGACGGCAGCGGGGAGAGCGCCAGCACCTCATCGACGACGGAGGGGAACTGGCTTGCCGCGCGGAAGACGTCGACCATGTCGATCGTCTCGGAGATGTCGGCAAGGCGTGCATAGACGGTCTGGCCGAGGATCTGCTTGCCGGCGTGACCGGGATTGACCGGTATGACGCGATAGCCCTTGCCGAGCAGGAAACCCATGACGCCGTGGCTCGGCCGCGCATCGTTCGGCGAGGCGCCGAGAACGGCGATCGTATGCACGGATTTCAGGATCTCGCGAATGTAGCGGTCGGGATAGTGATCGTGGTTCATCGCTGCCTCCTCCGGCTTTGGCGACTGTCTCTCACACGTCTTCCAGACTGGTAACCTAGCGCAAAACCTTAAAGAAGCTGAACGTGCCGAAAGCCGCATCGACCGGCGATCTGTACCAATCCGGGTCACATTCGGCCGTTTCCGCCTTGCTTGACCGGCCATCCCGAAAAATTCCGGATTGCAAATTGGCCACTTTGGGCGGATGAAGAGCCTTCCCTTCGCCTGCCCGCCTCCGAGGTCCCAGATTGCCGCTAGACGTCCTCTTCCTCGTGCTTTTCGGCGCGGCCCTGCATGCGACTTGGAATGCCATCGTCAAAGCCGGCACGGACAAATCGCTGGATGCGGCGATGGTGGCGCTCGGCGCCGGCGCCGTCGGCCTCTTCTTCCTGCCCTTCGTGCCGCTTCCGAAGCCGGAGGCCTGGCCGTTCATCCTCGTCTCCGCCTTCCTGCAGTTCGCCTATTTCCAGCTCGTGGCGGGCGCCTACCGCGCCGGCGACATCGGTCTCGTCTATCCGCTGATGCGCGGCACCGCGCCTCTCCTGGTCGCCATGACGAGCGGCGTGGTGCTCGGCGAACACCTGACCCCCGCGGCCATGGCCGGCGTCCTCGTCATCTCGGCCGGCGTCCTGACGCTCGCCTTCGAATCGCGCCGCGGCGGCCGGCACGCCATCTTGCTGGCGCTCGCCAATGCCGTGGTGATCGCCACCTATACCTTCGTCGACGGCGCGGGCGCGCGCGTCTCCGGCAATGCCGTTTCCTATACGCTGTGGATGTCGCTGCTGCCGCCGGTGCTGCTCTTTAGCTGGGCCGTCGCACGCCGCGGCAAGGCCACCGTCTGGAGCCATGTCAAGCGCAACTGGGCGCGCGGCCTCTTCGGCGGCGCCGGCTCCATCGCCTCCTACGGCCTCGCCCTCTGGGCGATGACGAAGGCCCCCGTCGCCACCGTCGCGGCGCTGCGCGAGACCGCCATCGTCTTCGCCCTCCTCATCTCGGTCTTCGTGCTGAAGGAGAAGGCCAGCGTCTGGCGCTACCTCGCCGGCGCGGTGATCGCAGCCGGCGTGCTGGTGCTGAAGCTGGCTTGAACGTTGAAATTCCGGCCCAAATGATCTATGTACAAAGCTCCGTACAAAGGATCACGTCATGAAGGTCGTCAGTCTTTCAGAACTGCGCGCAAACATCGCCAAGCACTTCGACAGCGTCGAGGCCGACCGGGACGAACTGATCGTTACGCGGCAGAACCGCGAGCCGATGGTCGTGATGTCCCTCGCGGATTTCGAAAGCTGGAAGGAGACCCTCTATCTCACAGCCAGCCCCACCAACCGTGAGCATCTCCTGCGCTCCATCCGGTCGCTCGACGCGGCAGAGGGCATGATCAAATCGCTCGACGAGCTCGCCGCCGGCGAATGAAGATCTGCTTCTCCCCCGAAGCCTGGGGCGATTTCACCTATTGGACGGAAACCGACCGCAAGACGGTGGAGAAGATCGTGGCGCTGATCAAGGAATGCCGGCGCGAGCCGTTTTCCGGCATCGGCAAGCCCGAGCCGTTACGCGGCGAGTTGAAGGGCTTCTGGTCCCGCCGCATCACGCAGGAACATCGCCTGGTCTACCGCGTGACCGGCAGCGGCGCGGCACAAGTGCTCGAAATCGCCGCCTGCCGTTATCACTACGGCTGACGGTTCCTCACTTCCACTCCGGCATGCGCTTGCCGAGGAACGCGCCGATGCCCTCCTTCGCGTCGTCCACCAGCATGTTGTCCGTCATCGTGGCGACGGCGATATCGTAGGCGTCGGCGAGCGGCAGGCCGGCTTGCGCGCGGAAGGCGGCCTTGCCGATGCGCAGCGCCTGCGGCGATTTCGAGGCGATGACGGCGGCGTATTTGTCGACGACCTGATGCAGATACTGCTGCGGCACGATGCGGTTGACGATGCCGAAATCCTTGGCCGTTGAGGCATCGATCGTCTCGCCGGTCAAAAGCATCTCCATCGCCTGCTTGGGATGGGCCGCGCGGGAGACGGCGACCATCGGCGTCGAGCAGAAGAGACCGATATTGACCCCCGGCGTGCAGAAGGCCGAAGTATCGGTGCAGACGGCGAGGTCGCAACTTGCGACGAGCTGGCAGCCGGCGGCGGTCGCAAGCCCGTCGACCTCGGCGACCACGGGCTGCGGCAGCGCGGCGATCTTCAGCATGATGTCGGCCGCCATGCGCATGGTCTTCTCGAAGAAGGCGCGCCCGCCGTCTTCATCCGCGCGCCGTGCGGTCATTTCCTTGAGATCGTGGCCGGCGGAGAAGACCTTGCCCGTCGAGGCGAGCACGACGACGCGGATGGCATCGTCGGCCGCGGCGGCATCGAGGGCCGCGCCGAGCGCTTCCATCGTGGCGATGGAAAGGGCGTTCGCCGGCGGGTTGTCGAGCGTGATCCTGAGGATCGGCTCCGCGCGCTCGACGCGCACAAGGCCGGCTGCCTCCTCTTTCCTGAACGTCACCACATCCGCCATGATCGCCTCCTTCATGTTCCTCCCTTGCGGTCTACGCCGCACCGCCGCCGGTTTCAAGCACGCCGGCATAGACTTTGAGAGGGCTTGCCGCGCCCGCCGGACCGACTGTAAAGCAGGCGGGAGGAGATGCCCATGCAACTGATGCCGATCATGGACCCGGAGGCGCTGAACCGCTTCCTCGAAGCCGACTTTCCGCAGCTCCATACGGACGGCAAGGTTTTCGAGGTGATGAAGGTCGGACCCGGAACGGTCGTCATGCGGCTCGAGCCTAACGAGCGGCACCTGCGCCCCGGCGGCACGATTTCCGGCCCCACCCTCTTCGCGCTCGCCGATGTCGGCGCCTGGTGCGCGGTGCTCGCCCATATCGGCCCCGTGGCGCTCGCCGTCACCACCAACCTCAACATCAACTTCCTGCGCAAGCCCGAGCCAGGGCCCCTCTCCTGCACCTGCCGGCTCCTCAAGCTCGGCAAGCGGCTGGCGGTGGTGGAAGCCTCGATTTTCGATGCGGACAACGACGATCTGGTGGCCCACGCCACCGCGACCTACTCGATTCCGCCGCGATAATTTGCGGTATTGAAATACCTCATAATTAAGCCATTGTTTTTGTTGTTCTATCTTTAGCATCACTCGGATCGCGTCCCTTGACGCCTCATCCGCTCTCGCTTATAAGCCGCCCAGATCGCAGTCCCCTCGGGCCGCGTTCGATTTTTGGCATCCGCAAGGGAGCCAAACCAAGCAACAAGAAACGCCTGCGGCCCACAAGGCTCCGGGACCCAAGGAAAGAGCTACTCCCATGGCAACCTTCGTACAGAAGCCCGCCGAGGTAGAGAAGAAGTGGATCCTCATCGACGCCGAAGGCCTCGTTGTCGGTCGCCTCGCTACCCTCATCGCGAACCGCCTGCGCGGCAAGCATAAGGCCACCTTCACGCCCCACGTCGACGACGGCGACAACGTCATCGTCATCAACGCCGACAAGGTCGTCTTCACCGGCAAGAAGTATTCCGACAAGAAATACTACTGGCACACCGGCTACCCGGGCGGCATCAAGGAGCGTACGGCTCGCCAGATCATCGAAGGCCGCTTCCCGGAGCGCGTCCTCGAGAAGGCCGTCGAACGCATGGTTCCGCGTGGCCCGCTCGGCCGTCGCCAGATGAAGAACCTGCGCGTCTACGCCGGCTCCAACCATCCGCATGAAGCCCAGCAGCCCGTCGCCCTCGACGTCGCCAAGCTGAACAGCAAGAACACAAGGAGCGCCTGATAATGGCCGACCTCTCCTCGCTCAAGGACCTCGGCGTCGCCGCTGCAGCTCCGGCCGCTTCCGCCCCGGTTCACGTCAAGAAGGTTGACGCCCAGGGCCGTTCCTACGCCACCGGCAAGCGCAAGGACGCCGTTGCCCGCGTGTGGGTCAAGCCGGGCTCCGGCAAGATCACCGTCAACGGCAAGTCTTTCGAAGCCTATTTCGCACGCCCGGTCCTGCAGATGATCCTGCAGCAGCCGATCGTCGCGGCTGCCCGTGACGGCCAGTTCGACATCGACGCCACCGTTGCCGGCGGCGGCCTTTCCGGCCAGGCCGGTGCCGTTCGTCACGGCATCTCCAAGGCGCTGACCTACTTCGAGCCGGGCCTGCGCTCGATCCTCAAGAAGGGCGGCTTCCTGACCCGCGACTCGCGCGTCGTCGAACGCAAGAAGTACGGCAAGGCCAAGGCCCGCCGTTCGTTCCAGTTCTCCAAGCGTTGATCGCTCGGAAGACGTGTTCTTCAGGAAAGGCCGGGGTTCGCCCCGGCCTTTTCGTTTTTAGGAACAAGTGGGCCGCCCCTCATCCGCCTGCCGGCACCTTCTCCCCGCAAGCGGGGAGAAGGGCGTTGTGGCAACGTCCTGCCAAACGGGCGGAAAACAGCGCAGCGGTGTTCCTTCTCCCCGCTTGCGGGGAGAAGGTCGCGGCAGCGGGATGAGGGGCAGCCCGGCGCCGTCGACGATTCCCCGTCCTATCTTCGCTTTCACGCCCGCACAAATCCCTTGCTTTCAAGACCGCGATTGGCGAACGTCCCGCCACATCAGGAGGGACATTCATGGCCAACAAGACGATCGACCACGCCATCACGGCCAGGGCGCTGAAGAGCGCCGCATCGGACCCGACCCATGCCGGCATCCTCTCCTTCATGCGCCGGCGCTACACCAAGGTGCTGAAGGACGTGGATGCGGTAGTCTGGGGCATTCCCTTCGATGCCGCCACTTCCAACCGGCCCGGCGCGCGCTTCGGGCCGCAGGCCATCCGCCGCGCCTCGGCAATCATGGACAACGACCCGCAATACCCCTTCGAGCGCGACCTCTTCGAGGGCATGGCCGTCATCGACTACGGCGATTGCCTGCTCGACTACGGCAACCACCAGAAGACGCCGGCGGCGATCGAGCGGGAAGCCCGCAAGATCCTGAAGTCCGACGCCTACATGCTGACGCTCGGCGGCGACCATTTCATCACGCTGCCGCTGCTGCGCGCGCATGCGGAGAAATACGGCCCCCTTTCCCTGGTGCAGTTCGACGCCCATCAGGATACCTGGCCGGACGAGAAGGGTCGCATCGACCACGGCTCCTTCGTCGGCACCGCCGTGCGCGAGGGCCTGATCGACGCCGAAAGCTCGATTCAGATCGGCATCCGGACCCATGCGCCGGAGGATTGCGGCATCCGCATCGTCTACGGCTACGAGGTGGAGGAGATGAGCGCGGGCGAGCTTGCCGACACGATCGTGCGCCATGTCGGCGCGCGCTCGACCTATCTCACCTTCGATATCGACTGTCTCGACCCGGCCTGCGCGCCCGGCACCGGTACGCCGGTTTCCGGCGGCCCCTCCAGCGCGAAGATCCTCTCGGTGCTGCGCAAGCTCGGGGCGCTGCATGTGGTGGGCTCTGACGTCGTGGAAGTGGCGCCGGCCTACGATCATGCGGATATCACCGCCATCGCCGGCTCGACTATCGCCATGTACATGCTCGGCCTTCGCGCCGAATGGCTCGCCGAACGGCGTTGAATGCGACACGGCAAGGGTCTATATCGGCGGCAAATCATGAAAAGGATGGATGGCAGATGAAACCAAAGATCTTCATCGATGGTGAACACGGCACGACGGGTCTGCAGATCCGCACGCGCATGGCCGGCCGCAGCGATGTCGAACTCCTGTCCATTCCCGAAGCCGAGCGCCGCAATGCGAAGCTGCGCGAGGACATGCTGAACAGCGCCGACGTCGCGGTCCTCTGCCTGCCGGACGATGCCTCGAAGGAGGCCGTCGCCATGGTCGCCGGCAACAACCAGGTGCGCATCATCGACACCTCGACCGCGCATCGCATCAATCCGGACTGGACCTACGGCTTTGCCGAGATGGACCGCGAGCAGGCGAAGAAGATCGCGGGTGCCCGCTGCGTCGCCAATCCCGGCTGCTATCCGACGGGCGCCATCGGGCTCCTGCGTCCGCTCCGCCTTGCCGGCATCCTGCCGGAGGACTATCCGGTCACGGTCAACGCGGTCTCGGGCTATACCGGCGGCGGCAAGCAGCTCATCGCGCAGATGGAGAACGCCGACCATCCCGAGCACATCGACGCGCCGCACTTCCTCTACGGCCTTTCCCTCAAGCACAAGCATGTGCCGGAAATGCAGGTGCACGGCCTTCTCTCCCGCGCGCCCCTCTTCTCGCCCTCCGTCGGAAAGTTCGCGCAGGGCATGATCGTCCAGGTGCCGCTCTACCTTGCCGACCTCAACGACGATGCCTCGCTCGGCTCGATCCACGAGGTGCTGGCCGATCACTATGCCGGCCAGGACATCGTCGAGGTGGTGGGTCTCAAGGAAAGCGCGGCGCTCCCCCGCGTCAACGCCGTGGAGCTGGCCGATACGGACCGCATGAAGCTCTACGTCTTCGGCACCGCCGGCACCCCGCACGTCAACCTCGTCGCCCTCCTCGACAATCTCGGCAAGGGCGCCTCGGGCGCGGCGGTGCAGAACATGGACCTGATGCTGAACGGCTGAGCGGGCGGTACTGCCCCTCATCCGCCTGCCGGCACCTTCTCCCCGCAAGCGGGGAGAAGGGACCACACGGCGTCACTATTCTTCACATAAATAGTTTGGGTCAGGGAAGCCGAGCGGCGTTTCCCTTCTCCCCGCTTGCGGGGAGAAGGTCGCGGCAGCGGGATGAGGGGCGCTCCGCCTACCGTTCCATTTCCCCATAAAAACCGCGCCAATGCGCGACCGCGAAACCCAGCACGATGAGAGCGCCGGCCTGGTGGGCGAGCGCCCAGCCAAGGGGGACCTGCCAGACCAGCGTGAGGATGCCGAGCGTCGCCTGAAGGCAGACGAGGGCGAAGAGGACCAGCGAGCGGCGGGCATGGGTGGTCTGCGGCGCGG
>CBIMFD010000077.1:0-13369 GCA_966243085.1 uncultured Shinella sp. | reverse complement strand
CACGAATCGCTCTGCCGCCGCCACATCCTCGTCAGGCCCTTCGACTATAACCGGCGCTGGCTGCGCTTCGGCCTTGCGCCGGACGAGGCGGGCGATGCGCGGCTCTCGGCGGCGCTGGCCGGGGCGACGGGCTGAACCATGGCGGAAGCGTTCTTCATCCTCTTCCTCGCGCTCGTGCTGGACCGCGTCGTCGGCGATCCGGACGCGCTCTGGCGGCGCGTGCCGCATCCGGTGGTGCTGTTCGGCCGCGCCATCGGCCTCATGGACAGGCTCTTCAACGACCGGCGCCTTTCCGCCGAAAGTCGGCGCTTCAACGGCGCGGCGGCCATCGCCGTGCTGCTCGCCGCAAGCCTCTTCGTCGGTTTCCTCGCCCATCGGCTGCTCGCCTCGCTCGGCCTCGTCGGTTCTATTCTCGAAGCGGTGATCGTCGCCGTCTTCCTCGCCCAGAAGAGCCTACACGATCATGTGCGCGCCGTCTCGGACGGCCTCAAGCAGGGCGGCATCGAAGGCGGGCGGCGGGCCGTGTCGATGATCGTCGGGCGCGATCCGGCGACGCTCGATGAGCCTGCCGTCTGCCGCGCCGGTATCGAGAGCCTTGCGGAGAACTTTTCCGACGGTGTCGTCGCGCCGGCCCTCTGGTATGCGGTCCTCGGCCTGCCGGGCCTCTTCGCCTACAAGATGCTCAACACGGCCGATTCCATGGTCGGCCACAAGAACGAGAGATATCTCGATTTCGGCTGGGCCTCCGCGCGCCTCGACGATCTTGCCAACTGGCCGGCCGCGCGCCTTTCCATCCTCTTCATCGCCGCCGGTGCCTGGACGGCGAAGGGCAGGGCGGCAGCGCGGGCGGCGATCGGCACGGCGCTGCGCGATGCGGGCCTCCACCGTTCGCCCAATTCCGGCTGGCCGGAAGCGGCGATGGCCGGCGCGCTCGGCATCGGCCTTGCCGGCCCGCGCATCTATGGCGGCGCGCGCGTGGACGAGCCGATGATGAATGCCAGCGGGCGGACCGTGGCGGCGGTCGCCGACATCGACCTTTCGCTGAAGGTCTTCTCCGGCGCCTGTGCCGTTCTCGCCGCGACGGTGCTGATCCTGGCGCTTCTGGCTGCTCTTTGAGCACCGGCAAGCCAATCACTAAAATTTTACGCTTAACTTCGTTTTCTTTTCACCGGCCCGTCAATATTGCGGAAGGTTGAAACGTCCATACTCTGTCTTGCACCGGGACACGGCGCTCAAGCCGTGCCCGAACGAAGTAGAGGGGAAGTCATGCGTGTGTTGATTGCGGCGGCAGCCGCATTGCTTCTTGGCGCGTTTCAGGCGGAAACCGCAGCGGCCGCCAATCTCGTTGCCCAGGTCAGTCTTTCTTCGCAAACCATGGTCGTCAAGGAGAACGGTATCGTGAAGTACCGCTGGCACGTTTCGACGGGCCGCAAGGGCTATCGCACGCCGACGGGGAGCTGGAAGGCGAAATGGGCCTCGCGCAACCACCGTTCGCGCAAATACGACAATGCGCCGATGCCCTATGCCATCTTCTTCAACGGCGGATATGCGGTGCATGCAACCTTTGACACGCGCCGCCTCGGCCGCCCGGCCTCGCATGGCTGCGTGCGCCTGCATCCGGACAATGCTGCGACCTTCTTCAAGATGGCGAACCGTTACGGATTGTCGAACACGAAGGTCGTCATTTCCCGCTAAAGCCGACCGGTCCTAGTCGTTGCTGGCGTAGCGCATCAGCCGGTCCATGTCGGGCACGCTGACATGGCGGTTGTTCTCGATGCGGATGACGTTTTCCTTGCGCAGCTTGGTGAACTGCCGGCTGACGGTCTCGATCGTCAGCCCGAGGAAATCGGCGATGTCGGCGCGCGAGAGCGGCAGGTCGAAGGACGAATGGTCGACGCTTTCCGGGTCGATATGGGTGGCGATGAGATAGAGGAAGCTCGCGACCTTCTCCTGCGCCGTCTTGCGGCCGAGGGTCAGCATCCAGTCGCGCGCCTCGTCCAGCTCCTTGAGCGCCTGGCGGTGCAGCTTGTGCTCCAGCTCCGGCGTGCGCTTCACCAACCGGTCGAGCACATGGCGCGGGAAGTTGCAGACCTCGCTATCGGTCGCCGCCTCGGCGGTGATGGCGCTTTCTTCGAGGAACGGCCGGCCGAGGAAATCGGGCGCGAACTGCAGGCCGACGATCTGCTGGCGGCCGTCCGCCATCACCTTCGTCAGCTTCACGACGCCGCGCATGATGTTGGAATAGTTCACCACCGTCTCGCCCTGGCCGATCACCTCGGCGCCGCTTTCCAGGCGATGGCGCGAGGAGTGCCTGTTGAGCTCGACGAGCTGCTCGGCCGTCAGAGCGCCGCACACGCCGCCGTGCCGGGCCTCGCAAGCGCGGCATACGAGCGGGATGTCGGAATTATGGATATCTTGGCGGCGGACTTCCATCTCGTTTTCCTTTCGCCCGGCGGACGGCGACACATGACGCCGTGCTACCGCACGCTGACCAGAACTTGAAGCGGGTCGCCTCGCGGCAAAATGGCGCTTCCTGACTATTGTCAAATCCTAGCGCAGCCGTCGCGGCTTTCACTTGATCAAAATCAAATGGCGGGCGCGTGCGATGGATTATTTCGCTTGCGGACAAGGGGACCGACCGTGCAGGATACCGATCCGATGGCTTTCCGCCGCGGGTCACCACGTTCCCTGACGGCGCTCTGACCGGCGGTTGCGGCCCTGTTGCGCACGCAACACAGCCGCGCCGACAATGCAGGTCCCTCATCAACCCCATTGGCAATCGCGTCGGTTTTCCATATAGGATCGCCCGACTATAGATTCATGAGGTATGGGCGTGACTGCTACATTCGACAAGGTTGCCGACATCATTGCTGAAACCAGCGAGATCGATCGCGAGACGATCACGCCGGAAAGCCACACGATCGATGATCTCGGCATCGACAGCCTCGATTTCCTCGACATCGTCTTCGCGATCGACAAGGAATTCGGCATCAAGATCCCGCTGGAACAGTGGACGCAGGAAGTCAACGAAGGCAAGGTCGCGACGGAAGAGTATTTCGTCCTGAAGAACCTCTGCGCCAAGATCGACGAACTGCGGGCTGCCAAGGCCTGACGCACGGCGCGCCAGCCGCCGCCCGGCGGCCCGTCCGGACGATCCCGGTGCGCGCGGCTTTCGGCCTGCCTTGCGGCAGGCCTTTCGATTTTCCGGAACCCGCCGGAGGCATGAACCCGATGCTGCTTGAATATTTCCAGATGATCGACCGGGTCGAGGCCGTCGACGGCGCGCGCCGCGTGCTTTCCGCCCGCTCGGTCGTGCCCTCGAAAAGCCCGGTCTTTGAAGGCCATTTCCCCGGCATGCCGCTCGTCCCGGGCGTGCTGCTCATCGAGACGATGGCGCAGGCTTCCGGCTTCCTCGTGCTGGCGGCCTCCGATTTCGCCGCCATGCCTTTCCTGATGAGCGTCGACGGGGCCAAGATGCGCACCTTCGTTACGCCCGACGCGGTGCTCGACATCGAGGCCGTGCTGGAGCATGACGGATCGGGCTATGCCGTGACCAAGACGAAGATCACGTCGGCCGGCAAGAAGGTGTGCGACGCGCAGCTCAAGCTCCGCACCATGCCGTTCGCCGAGGTGCCGCTCGCCGACATCGTGCGCACGCGCGCCGGCGAGGTGGGTTTGTTCGAGGCGCTCGCAGCGTCCGCTGAAGGGAAATGATGATGGTGAAGGCGAAGAACGATGTGGTGATCACCGGCGTCGGCATCGTCACCTGTCAGGGTGTCGGGGCCGAGGCGCATGTCGAGATTCTCGGCGGTGCGGCGGCGCCGGACCTCAAGATCGACACGGAGCGCTTCGCACCGTATCCGGTGCATCCGATGCCGGAGATCGACTGGAACCAGCAGATCCCCAAGCGCGGCGACCAGCGGCAGATGGAGAACTGGCAGCGCCTTGGCGTCTTTGCCGCAGGCCTCGCGCTCGACGATGCCGGCTTCAAGGACGACGCGGAAGCCTGCGGCACGATGGACATGATCGTTGCGGCCGGCGGCGGCGAGCGCGACATCAACGTCGATTCGCTGATCGTCGACGAGGGCCTGAAGCGCAACGACCGCGAACGCCTTCTCAACGAGAAGCTGACGACGGAACTGCGCCCGACGCTGTTCCTCGCCCAGCTTTCCAACCTGCTCGCCGGCAACATCTCCATCGTGCACAAGGTCACGGGCTCCTCGCGCACCTTCATGGGCGAGGAAGCGGCCGGCATCAGCGCCGTCGAGACCGCCTTCCACCGCATCCGTGCCGGCCAGTCGACGCATACGCTCGTCGGCAGCGCGCTCGTCGCCGAGCGGCAGGACGTCATCCTGCTCTACGAGGCCATCAGCGCCCATGCGACGGGCGGCTGGACGCCGCTCTGGTCGCGCGACGAAAAGGCCGGCGGCGGCATCATCACCGGCTCGGCGGCCGCCTTCCTCATCCTGGAATCCCGCGAACATGCCGAAGCCCGCGGCGCGCGCATCTACGCGACCATCGAGGCCATCGGCGGCGACCGCGGCGCGCGCGACGAGGGCCGGCTGGAAACGCGGCTCGATCGCATGACGGAAGAGGTGGGGATCGAACCCACGGTAATCTTCTCCGGTGCCTCCGGCGCGCATGATATCACGGCCCGCGAAAAGGCCTGGCTCGGCAAGCGCTTTTCCGGCAGCGCCGTGCGCGGCTACAGCGCGGTGACCGGCCAGGCGCTCGAAGCGCAGTTCCCGCTCGGCCTTGCGCTCGCTGCGCTGACGCTCGGATCCGGCGTCAAGGTCGCGCCGTTCGATGCAGCCGCCGAAGCCGCCATGAGCGCATCCGCCTCCACCGCCGTCGTCACGACGGTCGGCCATTCGCGCGGCGAAGGCGTCGCAGTCCTTGTCTCAGAAAAGTGAGGGTCCGGCCATGACGAAAGCCGCTTACAGGGATCATCTCGGTCGTCCCATCGTCGCCGTCACCGGCATGGGCGTCGTCACCTCGCTGGGGCAAGGGCTCAAGGACAACTGGGCTGCGCTAACCGGCGGCGTCTCGGGCATCCACGGCATCACGCGCTTCCCGGTCGACGGGCTCAACACCCGCATTTCCGGCACGGTGGATTTCATCGAGGTGCCCGTCGAGAACCCGGTCGAACGCTCCTATGCCTACGCCCGCGAGACGACGGACGAGGCGCTGGCGCAGGCCGGACTTTCCGGCGAGTTCGGCGGCCCGCTCTTCCTTGCCGCTCCGCCCATCGAGCCCGACTGGCGCGACCGCTTCGCGCTCGCCGACCGCGCGCCGGCCTCGCAGCGTCCGGGCGATGCCTATGACCGTTTCCTCTCCGTGCTGCGCGAGAAGCCGGACCCGGCCCTGCACGAGGCCTGGGCCTTCGGCTCGATCTCCGAGCGCCTTTCCGACCGCTACGGCACGCGCGGCCTGCCGGTGACGCTATCGACGGCCTGCGCCTCGGGCGCGACGGCCATCCAGCTCGGCGTCGAGGCGATCCGCCAAGGGCGCACCGACCGGGCGCTCACCGTCGGCACCGACGGCTCGGTGACGGCCGAAGCGCTCATCCGCTTCGCGCTCCTTTCCGCGCTTTCGACGCAGAACGACCCGCCCACCAAGGCCTCCAAGCCGTTCAGTAAGGACCGTGACGGCTTCGTCATCGCCGAAGGCGCGGCGACGCTCGTGCTGGAATCGCTGGAATCCGCCATCGCCCGCGGCGCGAAGGTGCTCGGCATCTTGAAAGGCTGCGGCGAGAAGGCCGATCATTTCCACCGCACGCGCTCCTCGCCGGACGGCGGCCCCGCCATCGCGACGATCCGCGCCGCGCTGGAAGACGCCGGCATGGACGAGAGCGGCATCGGCTATATCAACGCCCACGGCACCTCGACGCCGGAGAACGACAAGATGGAATATCTCTCCATGTCGACCGTCTTCGGCGACAGGCTGGCGGGCATTCCGGTCTCCTCCAACAAGTCGATGATCGGCCATACGCTCACGGCCGCAGGTGCGGTCGAGGCGGTGTTCTCGATCCAGACCATGCTGACCGGCACCCTGCCGCCGACCATCAACTACCAGAACCCCGACCCGACGATCCAGCTCGACGTCGTGCCGAACGTGAAGCGCGACAGTAAGGTGAGTGCCGTCCTGTCGAACTCCTTCGGCTTCGGCGGCCAGAACGCCAGCCTCGTGATGACGGCCGAACCGGCCTGATAGGAATATTGCCATGCGTGCCCTGCAACTCCTCGACGACCGCAAGCTCGAATTGACCGACATCCCGGAGCCGGATGCACCCGGCCCCGGCGAGGTGACACTGTGCGTCAAGGCCGTCGCGCTCAATCATATCGACGTCTGGGGCTGGCGCGGCATGGCGTTCGCCAAGCGCAAGATGCCGCTCGTCATCGGCGCGGAAGCGGCCGGCGTCGTCGAGACGCTCGGTCCGGGCGTTGCCAACGTGCTGCCCGGCCAACTCGTCTCCATCTACGGCGCGCGCACCTGCGGCCTCTGCAAGCCCTGCCGCGAAGGCCGCGACAATCTCTGCGAACATGTCGGCGGCGTGCACGGCTTCCATCTCGACGGCTTCGCGCAGGAAAAGGTGAACCTTCCCGCACGCCTCCTGGTCCCAGCACCGCCCGGCGTCGACGCGGTCGGCGCGGCGCTTGCGCCCGTCACCTTCGGCACGGTCGAGCACATGCTGTTCGACAACGCTAGGCTCGAATCCGGCGAGACGATCCTCGTCCATGCCGGCGGCTCGGGCATCGGCACGGCGGCGATCCAGCTCGCCAAGAAGATCGGCTGCACCGTCATCACCACGGTCGGCTCCAACGACAAGATCGAGAAGGCCAAGGCGCTCGGCGCCGATCACGTTATCAACTACCGCGAGGACCGCTTCGAGGGCGTCGTGCGCAAGCTGACGAAGAAGAAGGGCGTCGACGTCGTCTTCGAGCATGTCGGCAAGGACACCTGGGCGGGCTCCATGCTCTGCCTCAAGCGCGGTGGGCGCCTCGTCACCTGCGGTTCCACCTCGGGCGTCTCCACCGACATGAACCTGATGATGCTCTTCCAGCAGCAGCTCAAGCTCCTTGGCTCGTTCGGCTGCCGCATGGAGAACATGGCGAACGCCATGCAGAAGATGGCGCGCGGCATCGTCCATCCGGTCATCGACACGGAGGTTACCTTCGACGGCATCGCGACCGCGCTGGAACGCATGGAATCGCGCCAGATCTTCGGCAAGATCGTCCTGAAGCTGGATTGACGCCGTTGCGGATGCTGATCACACGCCTCGTCCTGGCGCTCCGCAATTCCAAGGACTGGCTTGTCGCGCAGTTCGCCTTCGGCCTGCTCAACATCCTGAAGCTCTTGCCGGCGGACGGCGCGATCGATTTTGCCGACCGTGTCGCGCGATGGTTCGGCCCGAAGACGAAACGTCACACGCTCACGCTGACCAACCTGCGCAACGCCTTCCCGGAGAAGTCCGAGGCGGAGATTACGGCGATCGCACTCGATGCCTGGGGCAATATGGGCCGGCTTGCTGCCGAATATGTCTTCCTCGACCGATTGTTCGATTTCGACCCGGAGAAGACGACGCCTGGCCGCGTCGAGGTCTCCGGCATCCCGCTCTTCACGGACCTGCGCGACAACCCGCGGCCCTTCATCGTCTTCACCGCCCATACCGGCAATTTCGAGCTGCTGCCGGTGGCGGGCGCGGCCTTCGGGCTGGACGTGACGGTGCTCTTCCGCCCGCCGAACAATCCCTACGTCGCCGACAAGGTGTTCGAGTTCCGCCGTGCCCGCATGGGCCAGCTCGTGCCCTCCCATGCCGGTTCCTCCTTCACGCTCGCGCGCAAGCTGGAGGCGGGCGGGCCGGTCGGCGTTCTGGTCGACCAGAAGTTCACCCGCGGCCTGCATACGAGGTTCTTCGGCCGCGAGGTGCAGACGAACCCGCTGCTCGCCAAGCTCGTCCGCCAGTTCGATTGCGAGGTCTATCCCGCCCGCTGCATTCGCCTGCCGGGCAATCGCTATCGGCTGGAACTGGAGCCGGCGATGGCGATCCCCCGCAAGGAAAACGGCGCGGTGGATGTCGAGGCGACGGCGCAGAAGCTCAACGACAAGGTCGAGCAATGGGTGCGCGAATATCCCGGCCAGTGGCTGTGGTATCACGACCGCTGGAACATTAAGCACAGCCTCAATACTTGATCGCCTCTCTTTCATTCTTCACGACTGATTGCGAATACGTTTCCTGTTCCCGATTGTTTGGCTTTCGGCCAAATTTGCGTTTGACATCGCCCGCGCCGCTGTTACCATTTTGCTAATGTAAGCGCTTTGGATGGCGAATTCGGGAGGTGCGTCAAAGAAGATTCCTGATTCTGAACGGACGAGATAATGTAGCAATACAATTGCTGTAGTTTTCAGCAATTCAGGGAGCATCAGTTGAAAGCTCTTATAGAGTTGTTCTGGTTTAAATATTCGCAACTTCAGCATGCTGTGAAGACGGGAAACGAAAAGCTGGTTTCCATGCTGGACAGGGAAATCGAGCCGGCTCTGGTGGCCGTAATCCAGAAGGAGGCGGCCGATGTCTCCGAACTCCGTCTACAATTCCGGTTCGTGGTCGATCTTCTGCGGGAGGAGGCGGACGATCGGAGCTGCGTCCTTCAGCAGGCGCATAATCTCAAGCTGCTGCTCGATCGTTATTTCGGCGCCGACGAAACCGCGGCCATGTTCGGCATCGGCGGGATGCCCGAGGCGGCACGCGCCCAGCCCGTGCCGCGCGTCGTCGAGGACGGCCTTCTCAACGAGGCGATCCTCGACAGTCTGCCGGACCGGGTCGCCGTCGTCACCACGGATTACCGCTATCTCTATTCCAACCCTCTGAACGCGGAGCGGTTCGCCGAAAAGCCGATCGACCTCGTGGGACGCCATATCGCGGAATTCATCGGGACGCAGCGCTTCGAGGGCCGCGTCAGGCGGCTTCTGGACCGTTGCTTCGCCGGGGAAGTGATCGAATACGACTATGTTTCGCCGCGCCGCGACAATGCTACGATCCGCTGCCGCATGACGCCATGCCTGTCGGCGTCCGGAAGCGTCCTCGGCGCCATCCTCGTCCTGCAGGACGTGATGCAGACGCGCGATCCGATGGCGGCCTGAGCTTTACGCGACAAGACCCGGGCCGCGCAGCACGAACTGCTGCTCGAAGGCGATGTGGCGCCGGATCGATTCGAAGAAGCCGCGGAGCATATAGCCCGCGGCTTCCGCGTTCACGGAGCGGTCGCCGCTGCCGAGCCGCGTCAGCGTGTCGGTCAGTTCCTCGGCGAAGCATTCGTCCTCCACATGCTCGAATTTCAGCCGGGCGATGGCGTCCACGATCTGGCGGTCGCCCGCCTGCAGGCATTCGAGCAGCGGAAACAGCGCTTCCTCCTCGTAGCGGTGGATGCCGTTGACCAGCGGCACCAGCGATTTTGCCGCATAGATGCATTTCTGCCGGTTGATATTGGCCGGCAGGCTGTCGGCGATCTCCTCCAGCGCCTCGCATAGCGTGAGCTGCGCGTCATGAGCCTTGTTCAGCCAGTCGAGGGAAACGGCGTCCGTCGGGCGGTCCGAAAGCAGCCGTGCGATGCCAGCGTAGTCCGTCATGTGTCGTGCTTCCTCTTCGGGGAGAAGCCGCGTTCCGGCGCGGCTGCGTCAACCTGTCTCTAGATGCCGCCGCTTCCGCCGGCTCGCCTTGATCCATGTCAAGGATATTGCCGCACGCATCTGCCAAGGCTCACTCGAGCGCAACGGGCCGATTCCGCGAGGGAAGGGGCTGTTGCGGGACAGTCACGAGTTGGGGGATGCCAACGATGAAATATGTAACGGAAACAATCGTCCTGGCGGTGGGGGCGTTTCTGGCGCTGCTCGGCGTCGCCTTCGCCAGGGACAGGCTCTTCGAGGCCCATATGTGGGTCCTCTTCTTCGTGCTGCTTGCCGGCACGCTGGTCATGGTGCGGCGCATCTCCTTCGCGCCGGCCGCCGCTGCCCCATCCACCGCGGACGACGGCTATTTCGACGAGGTCATCAAGTACGGTGTCATCGCCACGGTGTTCTGGGGTGTGGTCGGCTTCCTCGTCGGCGTCTTCATCGCCGCGCAGCTCGCCTTTCCCGACCTCAACATCGAACCCTGGTTGAACTTCGGCCGCGTGCGCCCGCTGCACACCTCCGCGGTCATCTTCGCCTTCGGCGGCAACGCGCTGATCGCGACGTCCTTCTACGTCGTCCAGCGCACCTCCCGCGCCCGCCTTTTCGGCGGCAATCTCGGCTGGTTCGTCTTCTGGGGCTACAATCTCTTCATCGTCATGGCGGCCACCGGCTATCTGCTCGGCATCACGCAGAGCCGGGAATATGCCGAACCGGAATGGTATGTCGACATCTGGCTCACCATCGTCTGGGTCGCCTATCTCGTCGCCTTCCTCGGCACGATCATGACCCGCAAGGAGCCGCATATCTACGTGGCGAACTGGTTCTACCTGGGCTTCATCGTCACCATCGCCATGCTGCACATCGTCAACAACCTGGCGATCCCTGCGTCCTTCCTCGGCGCCAAGAGCTATTCGGCCTTCTCCGGCGTGCAGGATGCGCTGACGCAATGGTGGTACGGCCATAACGCCGTCGGCTTCTTCCTGACGGCCGGCTTCCTCGGCATGATGTACTATTTCGTGCCCAAGCAGGTGAACCGCCCGGTCTATTCCTACCGCCTGTCGATCATCCACTTCTGGGCCCTGATCTTCATGTATATCTGGGCCGGTCCCCACCATCTGCACTATACGGCGCTGCCCGACTGGGCACAGACGCTCGGCATGGTCTTCTCGATCATGCTGTGGATGCCCTCCTGGGGCGGCATGATCAACGGCCTGATGACGCTCCAGGGCGCCTGGGACAAGATCCGCACCGACCCGGTCGTGCGCATGATGGTCATGGCCATCGCCTTCTATGGCATGGCGACCTTCGAGGGGCCGATGATGTCGATCAAGTCGGTCAACTCGCTCAGCCACTACACGGACTGGACGATCGGCCACGTTCATTCGGGCGCGCTCGGCTGGAACGGCCTCATCACCTTCGGCGCGATCTACTTCCTCGTTCCGAAGCTGTGGAAGCGCGAACGGCTCTACTCGATCCGCATGGTCAACTGGCACTTCTGGCTCGCCACGCTCGGCATCGTGATCTACGCCGCCGTCATGTGGGTGGCGGGCATCCAGCAGGGCCTGATGTGGCGCGAATACGACGAGCAGGGCTTCCTGGTCTACTCGTTCGCCGAAACGGTCGCGGCCATGTTCCCCTACTACGTGCTGCGCGCCGTGGGCGGCGGCCTCTATCTCACCGGGGCGCTCATCATGGCCTACAACGTGACCATGACAATCCGCGGCTATCAGCGTGACGAAGCCTCGATCCCGGGCACCGCGCCCGCCCTGCAGCCGGCCGAATAGGAGGCGGATCCATGTCCATTCTTGATAAACACGCCATCCTCGAGCGCAACGCGACGCTCCTCCTCGTCGGCTCGCTCCTCGTCGTCTCCGTCGGCGGCATCGTCGAGATCGCCCCGCTCTTCTACCTCGAGAACACCATCGAGAAGGTCGAGGGGATGCGGCCCTATTCGCCGCTGGAGCTTGCCGGGCGAGACATCTATGTCCGCGAGGGCTGTTATCTCTGCCACAGCCAGATGATCCGGCCCTTCCGCGACGAGGTCGAGCGCTACGGGCATTACTCGATGGCGGCGGAATCGATGTACGACCATCCGTTCCAGTGGGGCTCCAAACGGACGGGGCCGGACCTTGCCCGCGTCGGCGACCGCTATTCCAACGAATGGCACGTCCAGCATCTCGTCGAGCCGCGCTCGGTCGTGCCGGAATCGGTGATGCCGAGCTACGCCTTCCTCAAGGAGACGCCGCTTGAGGTTAAGACCGTCTCGATGAACCTTTCGGCCAACCGTGCCGTCGGCGTGCCCTATACGGACGAGATGCTGGAAAACGCCGAAGCCGACCTGAAGGCGCAGGCCGATCCCAATGCCGACACCTCCGGCATCGAGGCCCGCTATCCCAAGGCCAAGTTCGGTGATTTCGACGGCGATCCGGCAAGGCTCACCGAAATGGATGCGCTGGTCGCCTACCTGCAGATGCTCGGCACGCTGGTGGACTTCTCCACCTATGACGATGCCAGCGGTTATCGCTGAGGAGGGGCTCATGGAAACCTATACCGCCATGCGCCACTTCGCCGATAGCTGGGGCCTTGCCGCCATGACGCTGTTCTTCCTGGCCGTCGTCGTCTTCACCCTTCGCCCGGGCGGCCGCAAGGCCGCCGAACGGGCCGCCGAAATCCCCCTCAAGGAGGACTGATCATGGCCGGAAAACATATTGACGAAATCTCGGGCGTCGAAACCACCGGCCATGAATGGGACGGCATCAAGGAATTGAACAATCCGATGCCCCGCTGGTGGGTCTGGTCGTTCTACGCGACGATCCTCTGGGCCGTCGCCTACACGATCGCCTTTCCGGCCTGGCCGCTGATCTCCGACACGACCAGGGGCATGCTCGGCTGGTCGAGCCGTGCCAACATCGCCGCCGAGCTTGCCGGCGCCAAGGAAGCGCAGGCCGGCTTCGTCGACCGCATCTCCAAGGCCTCGATCGAGGAGATCATGGCCGATCCGCAGCTCTCGCAGTTCGCGATCTCGGGCGGGGCCTCGGCCTTCAAGGTCAACTGTGCCCAGTGCCACGGCTCGGGCGCGGCCGGCGGGCCGGGCTTCCCGAATCTCAACGACGACGACTGGGTCTGGGGCGGGACGGTGGAGGACATCTACCAGACCATCGCCCACGGCATCCGCCATCCGGGCGACGAGGAGACCCGTATCTCGGAAATGCCGGCCTTCGGCGATATCCTGGAACCCGGTGAGATCAAGCAGGTCGCCGCCTATGTCGTCAGCCTGACGGGCACGCCGTCGGACGAAAGCCTTGTTGCGCCCGGCAGCCAGGTCTTTGCCGACAACTGCGCCGCCTGCCATGGCGAGGACGGCAAGGGCAATCGCGAGATGGGCGCGCCGGACCTTGCCGACGCCATCTGGCTGAAGGGCGAGGGCGAGGCCGCCATCGCCGCGCAGGTCCGCTCACCCAAGCACGGCGTCATGCCCGCCTGGCTCCCCCGCCTCGGCGACCCGGCCGTCAAGCAACTCGCCGTCTTCGTCCACTCGCTGGGCGGCGGCGAATGAGGTGCCAGGGGGTGGAAAGGCTTTGGCCGCCCACCCCAATCTGCCCGAGTTATGTTTCCGACCAGACCGCAAGCTCATATCCGTCGGGATCGGCGAAGTGGAAGCGCCGACCGCCGGGGAAGGAGAAGATCGGCTTGACGATGC
>CBIMFD010000076.1:0-13395 GCA_966243085.1 uncultured Shinella sp. | reverse complement strand
CGGCGACGCCTGCTTCTTCGTCGCCGGCGATCCGGCCAAGTTCTACAAGTTCGCCGGCGAAGCGCGCACCCGCGCCGGCGAGGAGCTGAGCCTCGTCGATCGCGACCGCTTTGAAATGTGCTGGATCGTCGATTTCCCGTTCTACGAATGGAACGAGGACGAGAAGAAGATCGACTTCGCGCACAACCCCTTCTCCATGCCGCAGGGAGGACTCGAAGCCTTCGACAGCAAGGAGCCGCTGGAACTCAAGGCCTATCAGTACGACGCCGTCTGCAACGGCTTCGAGATCGCCTCCGGCTCGATCCGTAACCAGTCGCCGGAACTGATGGTCAAGGCCTTCGAGAAGGTCGGCCTTTCGCAGGCGGATGTGGAAGAGCGCTTCGGCGGCCTCTACCGCGCCTTCCAGTACGGCGCCCCGCCGCACGGCGGCTGCGCCTTCGGAATCGACCGCGTGGTCATGCTGCTCGTCGGTGCGAAGAATCTCCGCGAAATCTCGCTGTTCCCGATGAACCAGCAGGCGCAGGACCTCCTGATGAACGCCCCGTCGCCGGCAACGCCGACGCAGCTTCGGGAACTCGCGCTCCGGGTCGTTCCGTCCAAGAAGGACTGATGTCCTCGAACGGAGGCCGCCCGCGCGGCCTTCGCCCCGGAACACTTGCCCGACAAGTCCGTTTCCCTCGCCTCAAGCAGAGGAGAACGACTATGTACAACAGGTTCATTATCGGCACGGCGGCGGCGTTTCTGGCGCTTTCGGCCTCGGCCCATGCCCAGGACACGGTCATCGTGCAGGACCCGGTCACCACCCAGTCCACGGTGGTCGTGCCGGGCGAAGTGCGCACCTATGTGATGGAACAGCAGGTTCCTTCGGTCGTCTTCGAGGGGGATGTCGCTGTCGGCGCCGTCCTGCCCGATACGGTCGAAATCCACACCATCGACGGCCAGGCCGACTATGCCTACACGGTCGTCAACGACCAGCGGGTCATCGTGAACCCGCAGACGCGCACCGTCGTCCAGGTCCTTCAATAATTTTCGATCATGAGGAACCCGGCCCAGGCCGGGTTCCTCAAAAGACGTCATAATGCCGCGAATTCGCCGCCGGGCGCTCCCAATTCCGCGCGCAATCGGTCGAAATGCACTCCTAGCGTGAATCTGCTTCTACAAAGACGATTCAACCGGAGGGACTTTTCATGACCGGAATTCAGGCGGACGAACCCGCTTCCGCTATGCCATCCCCGCAGTTTTCCTATCCCGCGCCGCACGGCAACGTCGCAGCCTTCCTGCGCTCGCCGGGCGCCAAGTTCATCATGATCGGCATCATTTCCGTTGCGCTCCTCGTGCCGCTGCTGCTCGTCTGGGGGCTGACGGAGGAGCGGGCGCAGCGGGCGAGGGATGTTTCCAGCCGCATCGCCAACGGCTGGGGCGGCGACCAGGCGATCAACGGGCCCTATCTCGCCGTGCCCTTCGACGTGCAGCGCAGTCGCGAGGTCGATGGGCGCACGATCGTCGCGGCCGCCACCGAATGGGCGCTCGTCATGCCCGAGACGCTGGACGTGACGGCGAACCTCAGGACGGAGGAGCGAAAGCTCTCGATCTATACGCTTCCCGTCTATAACGGCGCGCTGATGCTCAAGGGCCGTTTCGGCAGCAATATCCTGCAGGACCTCGCCCAGTTCGCCGGCACGCCGCGGCTCGACCGGGCGATCCTCGTGCTCAACATCAGCGACATCACCGGCATCCGCTCCGATGCGGGCGTCAGGATCGACGGCGGCGTCGCGCGGCCGTTCGATCCCGGCATGCGGCAGATCCTCGCCGAGAGCGTGGCCGGTCCCGACGGCCATGCCAAGCCCCGGCCGAGCGCCGGCGTGCACCGGCCGGTCGAGCAGCCGCTCGTCGAAAACGGCTTCGCCTTCGAGATCGCTCTGTCGCTGAACGGCTCGCGCAGCTTCGCCGTCGCGCCCGCGGGCCAGACGACGACCTTCTCCGCGAAGGCCAACTGGCCGCATCCGGGCTTCGAGGGCCTCTTCCTGCCGGAGGAGAAGACGATCACGGCTTCGGATTTCTCCGCGAAATGGACGATCCCCTATCTCGCCCGTGGCCTCGATCGTGTCGCCGCCGGCCCGGTCCTGCCGCTCTCCGGCAGCATGATGAGCATCAACCTCGTGGAGCCGGTGCAGTTCTACCAGGTCGTCTCGCGCACGCTGAAATATTCGATCGGCTTCATCTCGCTCGTCTTCCTCGCCGTCTTCGTGGTGGAGCTGAAGGGCGGGCGCATGGTGCACTGGATTCAGTACGTGCTGACGGGTCTCGCGCTCATCGTCTTCTACGTGCTGCTGCTGGCGCTCGCCGAGCATACGGGCTTTGCCGCCGCCTATGCCACCGCAGCGCTGGCGACGACCGTGCTGATCGCCGCCTATCTCGGCAGCGCCACGGGCAGCCGCAGGAACGGTGTCGCGCTCGGCGCCGTGCTGCTCGCAGCCTACGGCGTCATGTATCTCGTTCTGCGCGAGGACGAATATGCGCTGCTCGCCGGCGCGCTGATCTCCTTCGTCTCCATCGCGGCCACGATGTACGCGACGCGTCGCGTCGAATGGTCGGCCCCGGTGCCGGCGCGCTGAAAGAAAAGGCCCGGGCGATGCCCGGGCCTTTTCGTTCCGAACGTGCCGAAAGGCTTACTCGGCGTTGGCCGTGACGGAAACGCCGAGGACCTGCGGGATGGTCTGCGGGGCGCCCATGGCGGCGCCCATGATCATCGGGAACGGCACAGGCTCCTTCGGCTCGGCGCTGATCGTCAGGCTCTTCGGGTCGTCGAGATAGGTGTTCACGGCGGCCGAGATCTGGTTCTGCAGGTCGGGCATGTTGAGCTGGGCGATCATCAGCGGCACCATGCCCTTCAGCGACTGCGCGAGCTGGTCGCCCGTCACGCCCTGTTCCTTGCCGGCATAGTCGAGCAGCTTCCTGGTGATCGAGGCGTCCTCGAAGGTGATGGAGGCGTTGTTGAAGGTGAGCTGCTGGACGAGACCCATCATGGCCATGCCCATGGCGGCGTTCGCCTCGTCCTTGTTCGGGTTGGCCTCGGCGGTCTTCAGCGCCTCCTGCATGTTCTTCAGGAAGTCGAGCGTATAGCCGGAGAAGGCGAGGCTGAGGTTCAGACGGCCGATATCCTTGAAGTCGAAGGCGTATTCGTCCACCGCCAGCTTGCCGCTCGCCAGTTCCCAGCTACCCGACATGGTGACTTCGCCTTCCAGCGAATGGATGCCGAGCGTGTCCAGCGCGTCCTTGGTCTTGGGATCCTCGACCGTCGACAGGTCGGCCTTGAGGTCGGAGAGCGTGGCGTCGAATTCGAGGCCGGCATCGTCGTCCATGCGCGAGAGGTTCGCTTCCACGCCGGACATGGAGAAGACTTCCTTGCCCTTGGCGGTGACGCTGACCGGGCCGGTGGTGGCCGATTCGTACATCATCAGCGAGTCGAGCGTGCCGTCGGCGACCTTGCCGGGAATGGAAACGCCGCTTACCGAGATGTCCTTGGCCGAAACCGTCGTATCGGTTTCCGTCACGTTGATGTCCTCGAAGGAGATCGTCTCGATCGTGTAGCCGCCGTCGCCGTCTTCCTCGACGCCGTCCATGGTGACGGTGCCGAGCTTGAGCGGCGCCTCGGTGCCCGTGGCCTTCAGCTCTGCGCCTTCCAGCGTCACGGTCGAGCCGTCTACGGCGATGTTCGGGGAGCTGACCGTAACGCCGCTCGTGGCATAGGCCGCATTCAGCTTGGCCAGCAGGTCCGCGCCGTCGAGAGCGAAGGCGGGGCTCGCCATTGCGGCGAGCGCGGCGCCCGCAAGGAGGGTGCGGAAATGGGAGGTGCGCATCATGAATAGGCTCTCTTTCTGGATTTCTTGGACGGCTGCCTTGCCGTTACCGCTCCTAGACGGGCGGTGCGGCAAATATATTCATGCCGCGGGGACTTTCCACGGGATTCTCCGCCGGTCGCGACAGTTTCCAAACAGCCTTTATAAACCGCTATCCACAGCCGGATCGCCCGGATTCCTTGCCGCGAATCGGCAGGAGGTCTAGTCAAGACCCATGGGACAAAACACTTTGCCGCCGGATGGCGGAGACGATCACATTCAACCCGTCGATCTCAAGGCGGCGCTGGAAGAGCGCTACCTTGCCTATGCGCTGTCGACGATCACCCAGCGCGCCCTGCCGGACGTGCGCGACGGCCTGAAGCCGGTTCACCGCCGCATCATCCACGCGATGAGCGAAATGGGCCTTCGGTCCAATTCCTCGTTCAAGAAGTGCGCGCGTATCGTCGGCGACGTCATCGGTAAGTTCCACCCGCACGGCGACCAGTCGGTCTATGACGCGCTGGTGCGCCTGGCGCAGGATTTCTCGCAGCGCTACCCCATCGTCGACGGGCAGGGCAATTTCGGCAACATCGATGGCGACAATGCGGCCGCCTATCGATACACCGAGGCGCGCATGACAGAGGTCGCCTCGCTGCTGCTGGAAGGGATCGGCGAGGACGCCGTCGACTTCCGCCCGACCTACAACGAGGAGGACGAGGAGCCGGTCGTCCTGCCGGGCGCCTTCCCGAACCTGCTCGCGAACGGTTCCTCCGGTATCGCCGTCGGCATGGCGACCTCCATTCCCTCGCACAACGTCCATGAACTGTGCGACGCCGCGCTTCACCTCATCCGCAATCCGGAAGCGGATGTCGAAAAGCTCGTCGAATTCGTGCAGGGCCCGGACTTGCCGACCGGCGGCATCATCATCGACAGCCGCGAGAGCATCGTCGAGGCCTACAAGACGGGCCGCGGCGGTTTTCGCGTGCGCTCGAAATGGGAGACCGAGGACCTCGGCCGCGGCGGCTACCAGATCGTCGTCACCGAAATCCCCTATCAGGTGCAGAAGTCGCGGCTGATCGAGAAGATCGCCGAGCTGCTGATCGCCCGCAAGCTGCCGCTCCTCGAAGACATCCGGGACGAGTCGGCCGAGGACGTGCGCATCGTCCTGGTGCCGAAGAGCCGCACGGTCGATCCGACGATCCTGATGGAATCGCTCTTCAAGCTCTCCGAGCTCGAAAGCCGCATACCGCTCAACATGAACGTGCTCTCGATGGGGCGCGTGCCGAAGGTCATGGGCCTCAAGGACGTTCTCGTCGAATGGCTCGCCCACCGGCGCGAGGTGCTCCAGCGCCGCTCGCGTCACCGGCTCGCCGCCATCGACCGTCGCCTAGAAATCCTCGGCGGCTATCTCGTCGCTTATCTCAACCTCGACGAGGTGATCCGCATCATCCGTGAGGAGGACGAGCCGAAGACCTCCCTCGTGGAGACCTTCTCGCTCACCGACGTGCAGGCCGAAGCCATCCTCAACATGCGCCTGCGCTCGCTGCGCAAGCTCGAGGAATTCGAGATCCGCACCGAATTCGACAACCTCTCGAAGGAGAAGGCGGAGATCGAGGCGCTGCTTGCCTCCGACGAGAAGCAATGGCAGACCGTCGCCTGGGAGATCGGCGAGGTCCGCAAGAAATTCGCCAAGGCCACCGAGCTCGGCCGCCGGCGCACGCAGTTCGCCAGCGCTCCGGAAGCCGACGTCGAGGCCATCCAGCAGGCGATGATCGAGAAGGAGCCGATCACGGTCGTCATCTCGGAAAAGGGCTGGATCCGCGCGCTGAAGGGCCATATCGCCGACACGTCCGGCCTCCAGTTCAAGGAGGGCGACGCGCTGAAGGTGGCCTTCCCGGCGCAGACGACGGACAAGGTGCTCGTCATGACGACGGGCGGCAAGGTCTATACGCTCGGCGCCGACAAGCTGCCGGGCGGGCGCGGCCATGGCGAGCCGCTGCGCATCATGGTCGACATGGAGAACGATCAGGACGTGCTGACGGCCTTCGTCCACGATCCCGCTCTCAAGGTCATCGTCGCCTCGCAGGCCGGCAACGGCTTCGTGGTGGCCGAGAGCGAGATGGTCGCCAATACCCGCAAGGGCAAGCAGGTGATGAATGTCGGGATGCCGGACGAGGCCAAGCTCGTCGTGCCGGTGCGCGGCGACCATGTCGCCGTCATCGGCGAGAACCGCAAGATGCTGATCTTCCCGCTCGCGCAGCTTCCGGAAATGACGCGCGGCAAGGGCGTGCGTCTCCAGCGCTACAAGGACGGCGGCGTCTCGGACATCCGCTGCTTCGCCATCGAGGAAGGCCTTTCCTGGGACGACAGCGCCGGCCGCAATTTCGTGCGCACGAAGGAAGAACTCGCCGAATGGCTCGCCGACCGCGCCAGCGCCGGCCGTACCGTTCCGAAGGGTTTCCCGCGCAGCGGCAAGTTCAGCGGCTGATCAGCCGGAATAGGGGACGCTGACGTCGCGCAGGAAGCGCGTTGCGCCCTCTTCATCGATCTCGCCGGCGGCGACGGCGAGGACGAAAGTGTAAAGTGTTGCATCGTCGGTTGCTATCTCAAAGCCGTTGTCCATCAGGAAGGCGGCTGCTGCCACGATTGCGATGCGCTTGTTACCATCCACGAAGGCATGATTCTTCGCGAGCCCGTACAGATATGCCGCCGCGAGTTCGAATATATCCTCGCAGCCGTAAAAGGCCTTGTTGACGGGGCGGGATAGAGCCGACGCGAAAGCGTTCTCATCGCGCAACCCATCGGCTCCGCCGAACCGTTCTATCTGGATGGCATGCAGTCGCTCGACGACAGGGCGGGCAAGAAAAAGAATACTCATTCGGCAAGTTTCTTGAGTGCTACCTTGTAGCGATCCATGAATTTTTCGGCGTGTTCGAGCTGTCGGTCGAAGTCGCCATCAGCTGCGGTGAGAATGAGTTTTCCACCTTCGCTCGTCATCGTGATCTCATCCCCGGCCTTGACCCCCATGCGGTCAAGGATGTCCTTCGGAATGATGATGCCTTCGGAATTGCCGATCTTGCGGATGGTGATGTTCATTGGCTTGGCTCCGTTATAACTGAGTTATAACATCGCACGCCGCCAACCTCAAGCCTCATCCCGTGAACGGAAACTCCGCCGCCGCGTCGCTTGCCCGTGCGGCGCGGGCTTTCGAGCGCATCTGCCAGAGGGAGTGGGCGAGGAGGGCGAGGATGAGGATGGAGCCGCCGATGAGGGTCTGCGTGGTAGGCGTCTCGGCAAAGACGATCCACACCCAGATCGGGGCGAGCACCGTTTCGAGCAGGTAGAACATGCCCACTTCCGGCGCGGAGAGGTAGCGCGGGCCCGTCGCCAGGCAGAAGAAGGCGAAGGGGATCATGACGAGCCCGTTGAACAGGATGAAGCCGGGATGGGCGATCTCGAACCCGGTATCGGGCAGGAGGAACAGCGCGGCGATGCCGGGAACGAGGGCGGTAACGAGCGGCACGAAGCCCATGTCGAGGCCGCTGCGGCGGCTCAGCGTGATGGCCGAGGCCAGCAGGAAGGCCGAACAGGCCGCCATGGTATCGCCGAAGAGGTTGCCGCTCGCAAGGCCGTCATGGACGATCAGCACGACGCCCGCGACCATGGCCGCCATGGTGAAAAGCGTGGCGTTGGCGGGCCGCTCGCCGAGGAAGACCCAGGAGAGGATCGCCGCGAACATCGACGTGAAGGCGAGGATGAAGACGACGTTGGCCGTCGTCGTGTTGAACACCGCCAGCATGAAGGTCAGCGAATTGATGCCATAGAAAAGGCCGATCAGCAGGCCCATGGGGCCGGCGATCAGTGCTGTGCGCCTGCCGAGCGCGAAGCGCAGCACGGACCAGGCGAGGATGGCCGTCACGAAGGTGGCGATGCTGCGGGTCGCCAGCACCGACCAGACCTCGCCGGCGGCGGAGCGGATCAGCGGAATGTCGAAGGAGAGGGCAAGGCCGCCCATGGCGGTGATGAGAAGGCCCTTGCGGTGCAGGGCGGGGTCATTCGTCTGGGACAAGGAGGGGAACCGATTCTGGATTATGTTGCAGGCGTTTCCCCGTCATAGCGTTCCCAGCCACGCGGCATCAGGTGCTCCTGCGGCAAAAACTTTGTTTTGTAGTCCATCTTGCGCGATCCCTTCACCCAGTAGCCGAGATAGACGTGCGGCAGGCCGAGCGCCTTGGCGCGCCGGATATGGTCCAGGATCATGAAGGTGCCGAGCGAACGGCTATCGAGCTCGGGATTGTAGAAGGAATAGACCATCGACAGGCCGTCGCCCATGCGGTCGGTCAGCGCCACCGCCATGAGCTCGCCCTGCGGCCGCTCCTTCAGGCCGGAGCCTTCCTCGCGCAGGCGGTATTCGATGATCTTGGTGTGGACATGCGTATCCTCCACCATCATCGCATAGTCGAGCACGGACATGTCCGACATGCCGCCCTTCTGGTGACGGGCGTCGAGATAATGGCGGAACAGCGAATATTGCTCGCTGGAGGGCTCTGCCGGATATTCGCGCGAGACGAGGTCGGCATTGGCGGAAAGCACGCGGCGCATGGTGCGGCGGGGCGTGAACTCGTTGACGAGGATGCGCACGGAGATGCAGGCGCGGCAGGTCTCGCAGGCCGGGCGATAGGCGATGTTCTGCGAGCGGCGGAAACCGCCTTGGGTCAGGAGGTCGTTGAGCTCGGGCGCACGCTCACCCACGAGATGGGTGAAAACCTTCCTCTCCATCTCCTGCGGCAGGTAGGGACATGCCGCCGGCGCGGTGAGATAGAACTGGGGAGAGGATGTTGCCTGCGTGTTCATCGGCCGTAAGGCGACTCCGTCGCTGTGTGACGTTTCTATGCCAATACCATGGCGCAGTTCGGCAAAAGGTCAACTGGAGGATTTCGCCTGCGGCTTTTGACGGTCCTCAATAGCGGTCGCGGCGAACCATCACCGTGCCGAGCAGGAGGTCGTGCAGCAACCGCCCGCGGTCGGTGAAGAGGCCGATGAGCACGATGAACGGCGTCAGCAGCGCATTGCCGATCCAGAACAGCACGAGATGGACGATGGCCGTCAGGAAATCGACCGGCCGGCCGTCGACGCGGGCAAGCGCAAGACCCATGACGTTCATGCCCGCGCTCGCCTGGCTCGGTCCGCCCATCGTCAGGCCGAAATAGAGCATGGCGACGATGGCGAAGAGCGCCGGATAGAGGAGGAAGCCGAGGCCGAAGGTGAGGATGCCGAGGAAGAACACGACCACGGCCGCCGGGACCCACAGGAGCGCGATGATGGCGTAGTCGATCAGAAAGGCGAAGATCCGCCGCGACAGCACGCCGCGATAGGCCTGCCAGTCCGTCGTCGGAACCCGCGTCTCGTTGAAGTCTGCGCTCATTTCGCTGTCTCCGTGGTGGAATATGGAAGAGATATGGGGATGTTTTGAGGGAAAACAACGGGTGGGTGACGGGGTCACGAAGACCCTCTCTGCCTGCCGGCATCTCCCCCACAAGGGGGGAGAAAGCAAGCGGCTTGCTCTTCCTTCCCCATTTTCCGGCAGAGGGCGCCGCGATGTAAGTCCCTCCCCCTTGTGGGCAGGGTCGGGGAGGGGCCTTCAGGAAGCCTCCCGCCTTACCCTTTCTTCGCCAGCAGCCGTGCCACCTCCACCGCGAAATAGGTAAGAATGCCGTCGCAGCCGGCGCGCTTGAAGGAAAGGAGGGTCTCCAGCATGACGCGCTCGCCGTCGATCCAGCCGTTGAGGGCCGCGGCCTTGATCTGGCTGTATTCGCCCGAGACCTGATAGGCGAAGACCGGCAGGCCGAAGGCCTCCTTCATGCGCCAACAGATGTCGAGATAGGGAAGGCCGGGCTTGACCATCATCATGTCCGCGCCTTCCTCGACGTCGAGCGCGGCGTCGCGCATTGCCTCGGTGCCGTTGGCGGGGTCGATGTAATAGGTCTTCTTGTCGCCTTTGAGCAGGCCGCCGGTGCCGATGGCGTCGCGATAGGGGCCGTAGAAGGCGGAGGCGAACTTCGTGGCATAGGACATGATGCCGACGTCCTGATGCCCGGCCGCGTCCAGCGCATGGCGGATCGCGCCGATGCGCCCGTCCATCATCTCGGACGGCGCGATGATGTCCGAACCGGCATCGGCCTGGATGACGGCGGCTTTCGCTACCAGTTCGACCGTTTCGTCGTTGACAACTACGTCGCCGCGCAGCACCCCGTCATGGCCGTGGCTGGTGAAGGGATCGAGCGCGACGTCGGTGATGACGCCGATGTTCGGCACGGCCTTCTTGATCGCCCGCGTCGCCTCATTGATGAGGTTGTCGCTCGCAAGGCTGTTGGAGCCGGTCTCGTCGCGCAGGTCCATCTCGACATTGGGGAAGGTGGCGATGGCCGGAATGCCGAGGTCGGCCGCTTCCTTCGCCGCCTCGACCAGCCTGTCCACGCTCATGCGGTCGACGCCCGGCATGGCGGCGACCGGATCGACGACGTTCGAGTCGGGCACCACGAAGACCGGCCAGATCAGATCGTCCACCGTCAGGCGGTTCTCCAGCACCAGCCGGCGCGTCCAGTCGGCCTTCCGGTTGCGCCGCATGCGGCGATGACCGGTGATCTCATCGACGATGTTCATGATGCATTTCCTTGCATGGATGGTTTTTGCCCTCCTTACCATGCCGGGCTCGCCAATCAAATCGCGCGCAGGGAGGGGAGGCTGCGGCATATGGCCGTGCATGATGCGCTTTGGAGGCTTTATGCGCACCGGCCTTGCCCTTACTGTCCCCGGATGGTTGCTGATTCTGCCAAGGGCCCGAGACCAAGCCTGACCGAGACGCTGTTCGTGCTGTTCCTGCGGCTGGTGGCGGCGGCCTCCTTGTGGTTCGCGCTGCAATACTGGGCCATGCTGACGGGCTTCTCCTTCGACGGGCGCGGGCGGTTCGACCTCTTGCCGCCGACCTGGAAGGCGGCCTCCACGGTGCTTGCCGTGCTCTTTCCCGTCGCCGCGGTCGGCCTCTGGCTCCTCGTCTCCTGGGGACCCGTGATCTGGCTGCTTGCGGCCGCCACGGAGATCGCCATGCACGAGGTCTATCCCTCGATCTTCGGCATCAACCGGCTGCTGGTCATGACGCATCTTGCGGTCGCCGCCGTCTTTGTCCTTTTCCGCATCGCGCTCTTCCTCCAGCGCCGCCGGCAGGCCCGTACGGTAAGGACTGATTCACCCTGAGACAGGGTCGCCTTCCGGTAAGGCGCTGTTAAGGCTGCGGTTTAAGTAGAATTTTAGATGCATTCGCTAGGTTCTCACTCAAGGCGGGAAACAAACCAACACCGCCAAACGAAACAGTGAGGCAGTAACATGAACACCAAGATCAAGCCGCAGCAGGCCCCCGCCATCGATCCGCAGGAAGACGCGATCCGCAACCTGTACCTCGAATCCCTCCATCTCGTCGAACGGCTGCACCGCCGTCTGCTCGACGTCATCAAGGACGAATTCGACCGCGCCGGTCGCTCCGACGTCAATGCCGTCCAGGCGCTCCTGCTCTTCAACATCGGCAACTCGGAACTGACCGCCGGGGAACTGCGCTCGCGCGGCTACTATCTCGGCTCGAACGTCTCCTACAACGTCAAGAAGCTGGTCGATCTCGGCTTCATCAACCACCAGCGCTCGCGCATCGACCGCCGCTCCGTTCGCATCTCGCTGACGGAAAGCGGCCAGGAAGTCGCCGAGACAGTCGCAGGCCTCTATGAGCGCCATATCGGCTCGATCCAGAAGGTCGGCGGCATCGGCGAGGGTGAGTTCAGCCAGATGAACAAGCTGCTCCAGCGTCTCGACCGCTTCTGGAACGACTCGATCCTCTATCGCCTGTAATCCCGGCGTTCTTTCCGACCTCCTCCATAAAGCCGGCCGCGTCCCCTGCGCGTCCGGCTTTTCAGGTTCTGCCTCGCCTCTCTGCCATCATGCTCAGGCCGGAATGAGTGAGGGGAGGCGATACTCTCCCATGCCCGAGACACGAATTGGCCATATTGCTATGACACCCGGACCATGGGCTTAAGGTATGCGCGGGCGGCGGGGCCGGTTTGCGTTTATTAACCCTGTTCGTGATAGCTGCATCGGGTAATGACCCTTGGTCGCCGTGCCGCATGCACCGCGCCGCCTTTGCGGCGTTCAGGAGATGGTAGGATAAATGTCTCGCAAAACCGGAATTGATGTGTTCTCGCGCCGCGCGTTCCTGCGCTCTGCTGCAACCTTCGGCGCGGCCGCCGTTGCCGGGCAGGCGTTCGCGCAATCGGCCCTCGACGACATTCTCAATGCTCCGCGCCGCGGCAACTGGGACGACCAGTTCGACGCCAAGGTCTCGCGCGCGGCCGCTGCCGTCACCTCCAACAATCCCACGCTCGGCGCGGGCGCCGTGCCGAACATCCAGCAGGCGATTTCCGATTACCAGCAGATCGTCTCCGCCGGCGGCTGGCCGCAGGTCGGCTCGCAGCAGAAGCTGCGGATCGGCGTGGTCGATCCGGGCGTGCAGGCGCTGCGCCAGCGCCTGATGATCTCCGGCGACCTCGCGCGCTCGGCCGGCATCTCGGATTCCTTCGATTCCTACGTCGACGGCGCCGTGAAGCGCTTCCAGGCCCGCCACGGCTTGCCGCAGGACGGCGTGCTCGGCGAATATACGCTGAAGGCCATGAACGTGCCCGCCACCACGCGCCTCAGCCAGCTCAACACCAACCTGGTGCGCCTGCAGACCATGTCCGGCGATCTCGGTCAGCGTTACGTGATGGTGAACATTCCGGCCGCCGCCGTCGAGGCCGTGGAGGACGGGCGCGTGGCGCTGCGCCATGTCGCCGTGGTCGGCCGCGCCAGCCGCCCGACGCATATTCTCAATTCCAAGATCTACGAGGTCATCCTCAATCCCTACTGGACCGCACCGCGCTCGATCGTCGAGAAGGACATCGTTCCGCTGATGCGCAAGGACCCGACCTATCTCGCGCGCAACAACATCCGTCTTCTCGACGGCAACGGGCAGGAAGTGGCACCGGAGACCGTAGACTGGTTCGCCGACAAGGCGCCGAACCTGATGTTCCGCCAGGACCCGGGCAAGATCAACGCCATGGCCTCGACGAAGATCAACTTCTACAACGAGAACAACGAATACATGCACGACACGCCCCAGCAGGGCCTGTTCAACAAGCTGATGCGCTTCGAATCGTCCGGCTGCGTGCGCGTGCAGAACGTCCGCGACCTCGTGACCTGGCTCCTGAAGGATACGCCCGGCTGGTCGCGCCAGCAGATCGAGAAGGTTATCAGCGATCGTGTCAGCACGCCGATCAAGCTGGCCGTCGAGGTTCCGGTCTATTTCGTCTACATCTCCGCCTGGTCGGCCCGCGACCGCATCGTCCAGTTCCGCGACGACATCTACGGCATGGACGGCGCCACGGAACTGGCGCTGCAGACCGGCTACGGCATGGAAAAGCCGGCCGGCTCGCCGGACGAGGACCTGCTGCCGCAATAAGGCGGAACGCAGGACGAC
>CBIMFD010000075.1:0-13451 GCA_966243085.1 uncultured Shinella sp. | reverse complement strand
AGATGCCCGGCAGGGCAGAGGGGGGTGCGGTTTGCTACAATGCTGCTATCCGAGAACCGGCTTCTCCGTCACCAGCCCCGTCACGAACTCGAACAGCCCGTGCCGGCGGTCGCGGCGCAGGCGCTCGGCTTTCACGATGCTCTGTACCGCATCGAAGGCGACGGAGAGGTCGTCGTTGAGGATGACGTAATCGTATTCCCGCCAATGGTCGATCTCGGCGCGGGAATTGGCAAGACGGGTCTGGATGACCTCTTCCGTATCCTCCGCGCGGCGGTGGAGACGCGATTGCAGTTCCGTCATCGAGGGCGGCAGGATGAAGATGGAGACGACGTCGGCCGGCATCTTCTCCTGAAGCTGCTGGGCGCCCTGCCAGTCGATGTCGAACAGCATGTCACGGCCCTCGGACATGGCCGCCTCCACCGGCTCGCGCGGCGTGCCGTAGAAGTTCCCGTGCACCTCGGCCCATTCCAGCAAGGCGCCGGAATCACGCCGCGCCTCGAAATCGCGCTGGGTGATGAAGTGGTAGTGACGGCCGGCGATCTCGCTGGCGCGGCGCTGGCGCGTCGTCACGCTGACCGACAGGCTGAGGCCCGCATCGGCCTCCAGGAGATTGCGCGCGATGGTCGACTTGCCGGCGCCCGACGGCGAGGAGATGACGAGCATGAGCCCGCGGCGTTCGATGTGGATCTGCTTCGACGGCTCGGCCATGGCCTACTCCAGATTCTGGACCTGTTCGCGGAACTGGTCGATGACGACCTTCAGTTCGATGCCTGCAGCCGTTACAGCAGCCGCGTTCGACTTGGAACAGATGGTATTCGATTCCCGGTTAAATTCCTGTGCGAGAAAATCGAGCTTTCGGCCGATCGGCCCACCCCCGGCGATGAGTTCGCGCGCGGCGGCGACATGCGCGGTCAGCCGGTCGATCTCCTCGCGCAGGTCCGCCTTGGTGGCGAGCAGCGCCGCTTCCTGGTGCAGCCGGTCGCGGTCGAGCGCGGAAGCGCCCTGCAGGAGCGCTGCGACCTGTCCGGAAAGCCGCTCGGCGATCGCCGAGACGCTGCGCGAGGGGTCCCCCTCCACGATGGCGGTCAGCGCCTCGATGCGCGCCACCTGGGCAAGCAGGACATCCGCAAGGGCCGCTCCCTCCTTCCGCCGCATGTCGCCGAGGCGCCGGACCGCTTCGGCAAAGCCGGCGCGGATATCGGCGTCGCGCGCTGCCCGCTCCGCCTCGCTTTCCTCCGCCTCGCGGAAATCCACGATGCCGCGTACGGAAAGCAGGGTGTCGAGCCTGAGCGGGGCGGGATCGACCGCGCCGGCAAGCTGGTCGCGCAGCGCAAGCACGGCAGCAAGCGCCCGCTGGTTCACCACCGGCTCCACCTCCGCCTCGCTGATGCTGGCGGCAAGGCCGGCCTGAATATTGCCGCGCGAGAAGGCCTCGCCCGCAAGGCGGCGCACATCCGCCTCCAGCGCCTCGAAGCCGGGCGGCAGGCGCAGGCGCAGGTCGAGCCCCTTGCCGTTGACCGAACGCAGTTCCCAGGCCCAGCGGGTGCGCCCGCTGGTCCCCTCGACCCGCGCAAAGCCGGTCATCGATTGCAACGTCATGTCAGCCTCCAGTGGCGGCCGCGGGAAGCAGGCCGCAAGCGTGCGCGCGGCACACGAAATCCTCCCTCAAGGTGGAACAGTTCGGCGGGCTTGGAAACCGTCCGGCAGAGGGAATGGCCGTCGATCCACATCAAAGGTGGCGGAACGAAAAGGCCCCGGGCAAAGCCGGGGCCGTATCGTCGGGAAAGCGGGTCAGTCCGCGTCGGCCGCGCCCGCTTCCTTGGCGGCTTCCGCCGCCTTCTCCGCTTCCAGCTTGCGCCACCGGCGGACGTTCTGGTTGTGCTCGTCCAGCGTCTCGGCGAAGACGTGGCCGCCCGTGCCGTCGGCGACGAAATAAAGGTCCGACGTGCGGGAGGGGTTGGCGACCGCCTCCAGCGCCGCGCGGCCGGGATTGGCGATCGGCGTCGGCGGCAGGCCCTTGATGATATAGGTGTTGTAGGGCGTCTGCTTTTCGAGGTCCGACTGGAAGATCGGGCGATCCGAGGGCTTTCCGTCACCGCCGAAGAGGCCGTAGACGATCGTCGGATCGGACTGCAGGCGCATGCCCTTCTCGAGCCGGTTGAGGAAGACCGAGGCGACCCGCGGGCGCTCGTCGGCCTTGCCCGTCTCCTTCTCGACGATCGAGGCGAGCGTCACGAATTCCTCGCGCGTTTCGATCGGCAGATTGTCGTCGCGCCGTTCCCATATCTGCTCGATGAGGTTCTTCTGGGCGGCCGCCATCTGCTGGAGGATATCGACGCGTTTGGTGCCGCGCGAGAACTTGTAGGTATCTGGCATCAGCGATCCTTCGGCGGGAAGCTCCTCCGGCAGGTCGCCTTCCAGCACCGGATCGTCGGAAAGGCGCTTGAAGACCTGCTTGACCGTCAGCCCCTCCGGCACGGAAACGCTGTAGAGGATCGACTTGCCGGACTTCAGGAGTTCGACGATCTCGCGCATGGAGGCACCGGCCTTGATCTCGTATTCGCCGGCCTTCAGCGTGTCGCCGTCGAGATAGATGCGCGAGAGCAGGCGGAAGACGCGGCTGTCGGTGATGATGTCGTTGCGTTCGAGGTTCGCCGCGATTTCGTTGGTGCCGGCGCCGCTGCGCACGATGAAATTGGTGTTGGCAGCGAGTGGACCCGGCTCCTCGTAACTCTTCACGCCGTAATAGAAGATGCCGATGCCGACGAGCGTCGCGAAGACGACCACGGTCATGACGAAATTCAGGAAGATGACGATCTGGCTGCGGGCCTTGCGCGAGCGCCGACGGCTCGGCGGTTCCGGCACCGGTTCGGGCCGAAGGGCCTCATTGGCGGACTTGGGGATGATGCGCGGCTGGCCGGATGCCTCACCACGGCCGAACTGCGTTTCGCCGGAATCGTTCGTGTCGCTCACGGACTGTCCTCATGGTTCTGGTATTGCCCGACGTGTTCACCAGAGCAATACGGCAAAAGCGGGATGAACCGCTCGATCGGTCGATAGGCCGGGAGGTTGCGGCCATGTCCCTTCTCCCCGCAGGGAAAAGTGCCGGCAGGCGGATGAGGAGCCTTGCCGGCGTTGTGGGTTCAAGCCTGATAGCGCTTGAGAACCAGCGATGCGTTCGTCCCGCCGAAACCGAACGAATTGGACAGCGCCACGTTGATCTCGCGCTTGCGGGCCTTGTGCGGCACGAGGTCGATCGCCGTCTCGATATCGGGATTGTCGAGGTTCAGAGTCGGGGGCGCGATGTTGTCGCGGATCGCGAGCGTGGCGAAGATCGCCTCCACCGCGCCGGCCGCGCCGAGCAGATGGCCGATCGCCGACTTGGTCGACGACATGGAGATCCGCGGGGCCGCATCGCCGACGAGACGCTCGACCGCGCCGAGTTCGATCGTGTCGGCCATGGTGGAGGTGCCGTGCGCATTGATGTAGTCGACCTCGCTTGCCGAAATGCCGGCGCGCTTCAGCGCCATGGTCATGCAGCGATAGGCGCCGTCGCCGTCCTCGGACGGCGCAGTAATGTGGAAGGCGTCGCCCGAAAGGCCGTAGCCGACGACTTCGGCATAGATCTTCGCGCCGCGCGCCTTGGCGTGCTCCAGCTCTTCCAGGATCACGATGCCGGCGCCCTCGCCCATGACGAAGCCGTCGCGGTCGCGGTCATAGGGGCGCGAGGCGGCGGTCGGGTCGTCGTTGCGGGCGGTCGACAGCGCCTTGCAGGCGGCAAAGCCGGCGAGCGCGATGCGGCAGATCGGGGATTCGGCGCCGCCCGCCACCATGACGTCGGCATCGCCGAGCGCGATCAGGCGGCTGGCATCGCCGATGGCGTGCGCGCCCGTCGAGCAGGCCGTGACGACCGAATGGTTCGGGCCGCGCAGCTTGTGCTTGATCGAGACGTGGCCGGAGGCAAGATTGATCAGGCGGCCGGGAATGAAGAAGGGCGATATGCGGCGGGGGCCCTTGTCGCGCAGCGTGTAGCCGCCCTCGACGATGCCCTCGAGGCCGCCGATGCCCGAGCCGATCAGCACGCCGGTCGCGGTCTGGTCCTCGTCGGTCTTGGGATGCCAGCCGGCATCGGCCAGCGCCATGTCGGCGGCGGCGACCGCGTAGACGATGAAGGGATCGACCTTGCGCTGTTCCTTGGGTTCCATCCACTGGTCGGCATTGTAGGTGCCGTCGGAACCGTCGCCGAGGGGAATGGAACAGGCGATCTTGGCGGGAAGGTCCTCGACCTCGAAGGCCGTTACCTTTGCCGCGCCGCTGCGGCCTTCGAGAAGCCGGCTCCAGGTGATTTCGGTGCCACAGCCAAGCGGGGATACCATGCCGGTACCCGTGATAACGACACGCCTCATCGTCCGTGATCCACCCTGTAGAATTCTGTGTTCGTTGCCTCAATAGAGGAGCGCGGCCTCTTTGCGAGACCTGAACGGGCCGCCTTTCGGGCGGCCCGCCGGAAATCGATGCGGATCAGGCCTGGGCCTTCTCGATGAACTTGACGGCGTCGCCGACCGTCAGGATCGAGTCGGCTGCGTCGTCCGGGATCTCGACGCCGAATTCTTCTTCGAACGCCATGACCAGTTCGACGGTGTCGAGCGAGTCCGCGCCAAGATCATCGATGAAGCTTGCGCCTTCGCTGACCTTTTCGGCGTCAACGCCCAGATGATCAATGACAATTTTCTTTACGCGTTCTGCGATATCGCTCATGTCGGATTCCTCGACCTTTGTTTTTGATCGGTGCCTGTCACGGCACCGGGCACTCAACACGCCCGATGTGCCTCAAGAACACATCCGGCAATCCCTGCAACCGGCAAGAGGGCATCGGCGATACTGCTCTGCACCGCCCGATCGCTCAGGCTTTTGCCGGTCGACTGCTGGCAGTCATGGCCCGATTAACACGGTTTAAGCCTGCCGCAAAGTCCGAAAATAGCCGGTGCGCCAGCGGTCAACATGCAATTTATGCTGCATCGCCGGGCATTTGACCCTTCATCGGATCGTCGTTCAGATCATCGCCATGCCGCCGTTCACATGCAGGGTCTGGCCCGTCATGTAGGCGGCTTCCGACGAGGCAAGGTAAGCGACGGCGGACGCGACCTCCGTGCCGGTGCCCATGCGCTTCATGGGAATGGCGCCCATGATGGCTTCCTTCTGCTTGTCGTTCAGCTTGCCGGTCATGGCGCTTTCGATGAAGCCGGGGGCAACGCAGTTGACCGTGACGTTGCGTGTCGCGATCTCCTGGGCCAGCGACTTGGTGAAGCCGATCATGCCGGCCTTGGAGGCGCAGTAGTTCGCCTGGCCTGGATTTCCGGTGACGCCGACGACCGACGTGATGTTGATGATGCGGCCGTAGCGGCGGCGCATCATGGGATGGGTCAGCTCACGCGTCAGGCGGAAGACGGCGGTGAGGTTCACCTCGAGGACGGCGTCCCAGTCCTCGTCGCTCATGCGCACGAAGAGGCCGTCCCTGGTGATGCCGGCATTGTTGACGAGGATGTCGACGCCGCCGAGCTCGGCCTCGGCCTTCTCGCCGAGCGCCTTGACCTCGGCGCGGTCGGAAAGGTTCGCCGGGAAGATGTGGACGCGGTCGCCGAGGTCGTTCGCCAGCGTCTCCAGCTTTTCGACGCGCGTGCCGTGCAGGCCGACGATGGCGCCCTGAGCATGGAGGATGCGGGCGATCTCCTCGCCGATGCCGCCGGACGCGCCGGTAACGAGAGCCTTGCGGCCGGAAAGATCAAACATGGTTCCGTTCCTTTGAAGAAAGATCAGCCGATGAGGGTGGCGAGCGCGTTGTCGATATCGGCGGGAGTGTTGATGGCGATGCCGGTGACGGACTTGTCGATGCGGCGCGCAAGGCCGGTCAGCACCTTGCCGGAGCCGACCTCGTAAAGCGTCGTGACGCCGTTGCCGGCGAACCATTCCACGGTCTCGCGCCAGCGGACCTGGCCGGTGACCTGCTCGACAAGGAGGCGCACGATCTCCTGCGGATCGTTTACCGGCGCGGCGCGGACATTGGCGACGACCGGCACGACGGGCGCCCTGGCCGCAACGCCGGCGAGCGCCTCGCGCATGGCGTCGGCGGCCGGCGCCATCAGGGCGGAATGGAAGGGGGCGGAGACGGCGAGCATCAGCGCGCGCTTGGCGCCCTTGTCCGTCGCGAGCCGCGCTGCGGCCTCGACGGCCGGCCTGGAGCCGGAGATGACGAGCTGGCCGCCGCCATTGTCGTTGGCGATCTGGCAGGAGCCGCCGGCGGAGGCTTCCTTGCAGATGGCTTCGACATCGCCCTGCTCGAGCCCGATGATGGCGGCCATGGCGCCCTCACCCACCGGCACGGCCGACTGCATGGCGTTGCCGCGGATGCGCAGGAGCCGCGCCGTATCGGCCAGCGAGAAGGTGCCGGCGGCACAAAGCGCGGAATATTCGCCGAGCGAGTGGCCGGCGACGTAGGAGACCTTGTCCTTGAGCGTCAGGCCGCGCGCTTCGAGCACGCGCATGACGGCGATGGAGACGGCCATCAGCGCCGGCTGGGCGTTCGCCGTCAGCGTCAGCGTTTCTTCCGGTCCGTCGAACATGATGGTCGAGAGCTTCTGGCCGAGGGCCTCGTCGACTTCCGCGAAAACGGCGCGCGCTTCCGGAAATGCGTCGGCCAGATCCTTGCCCATGCCGACGGCCTGACTGCCCTGTCCGGGGAAGGTGAATGCTACGCTCATAGGGGTTTCTCCCGTCTTCCGTTTTCCTTTCCATTCACATTCCGCCCCCGCAAGTCAAGGCGTGCGGCCGGCCTCGTCCCTCCTCAAGACCTCCTTTCCGGGCGCTTCACACAGGGAATTGCGGCTTGCGTCTTGCACTTCGCGGCGGGCGGCTTACATTCGCGCCGTTTTCCCATCAAAGGATTTTCCTCTCCCATGAAATACAATCCGCTCGGCCGGACCGGCATAAGCGTGTCGGAAATCTGCCTCGGCACAATGACCTGGGGCTCGCAGAACAGCGAGCAGGACGCCCACGAACAACTGGACTACGCCTTCTCCCAGGGCGTCAACTTTATCGATACCGCCGAACTCTACCCCACCACGCCGCTCTCGCCGGAAACCTATGGCGACACCGAGCGCTTCATCGGCAACTGGCTGAAGGCGCGCGGCAACCGCGACAAGTTTGTGCTCGCCACCAAGGTCGCCGGTTCCGGCCGTCCTTATATACGCGGCGGCGCGCCGATGAGCCGGGCGGGCATTCTCGAAGCCATCGACAACAGCCTTTCGCGCCTCAAGACCGACTATGTCGACCTCTACCAGCTTCACTGGCCGAACCGAGGACACTACCACTTCCGCAACGCCTGGAGCTACGATCCCTCCGGGCAGGACCGGGCCAAGGTCGCGGCCGACCTCGCGGAAATCCTCGACACCGTCGGCGACCTCGTCAAGGCCGGCAAGGTGCGGGCGCTCGGCCTTTCCAACGACACGGCCTGGGGCGTCATGCAGATGCTCAAGCTCTCGGAGGAAAAGGTCCTGCCGCGCGTCGCCTCCATCCAGAACGAGTACAATCTCCTCTACCGGCCCTATGATCTCGACCTTGCCGAGGTCTCGCATCACGAGGAGGTCGGCCTTCTCGCCTATTCGCCGCTCGCTGCGGGCCTTCTCACCGGCAAGTATCTCGACGGGGCCAAGCCCGACGGCTCGCGCCTGACGACGAACGGCGATCTCGGGGGCCGCTACCAGCCGCACCAGGAGCCTGCCGTGCGGGCCTATGTCGAGCTTGCCGAGGAAAACGGCATCGATCCTGCCCGGATGGCCCTCGCCTTCTGCCTGACGCGCCCCTTCATGGCCTCCGTCATCATCGGCGCGACGTCGATGGAGCAGTTGAAGACGGATATCGCGGCCAAGGACCTCGAACTTTCCGCCGACGTGATGAACGGCATCCGCCGCATCCACCGGCTCTACCCGGCACCGATGTAACAAGAGAAAACCCGCCGTTTCCGGCGGGTTTTGTGTCGCGTGCCCCATGCGGGTGACGTTACGGCGTGGACGGGGTTGCGCCGCCGCCTTCAGCCGGCTGGCTGTCGCCCGGCTGGGCGTCCATCGGCTGGGTGCCGGTCGCACCGCCCGTCTGGCCGTCGGTCGCCGTGCCGCCGGCCGGCGCGCTGTCCTGCGTGATGGCCGAGGTATTGGCGTTGGTGTCGACGCCGTCACCCGGCGTTCCGCTGCCGACGAAATAGAAGATGCCCACCGCGACGAGGACGGCGAGGATCACGGCCACCGCCCAGCCGCCCGTGCCGCTGCCGTTGCGGGCGTTGACGACGGTGGGGCCGCGGTCTTCCGCAGGGCGATCGTAGCGATCTTCGGGGGGACGATTGACAAGGTTGGGGTCTTGCATGTCTGTCACTCCATCTGGTTGGGTTGCCGGGAGAACGCGACATTCGCCCTTTGGTTCCCGCGCCGTTTCGCAATGGCACAGCCGATTTGCCCGGCAGGCCTTGCTTTCGGCCGAAAAATCCGTATAAGCGCGCTGTTCAAAACACCCGGGTCACCGGCTGGTGGCTGAACGGAGGGCCGGCAAATCTTCGGATTTGCCGTTTGGGGCCAAGGGCTCCGGCCTCCCGTGTCTCCGCTCTCGACCGTCTGGATTAACGCTTTTCTTGCTTCGGGCTTCGCCCTTGAGAACTGTCGTTGAGGCTTGGCGCCGGTTCCGGGTGTAGATCAAACGCAAGAAAGGCAAAGCCACATGGCTCTCTACGAACATGTATTCCTGGCCCGCCAGGACGTGTCCGCCCAGCAGGTCGACGCTCTCGTCGAACAGTACAAGGGCGTGATCGAAGCACACGGCGGCAAGGTCGGCCGGGTCGAGAACTGGGGCCTCAAGTCCCTGACCTACCGCATCAAGAAGAACCGCAAGGCCCACTACGCGCTGATGGACATCGACGCTCCGGCCGCTGCCATCCACGAGATGGAACGCCAGATGCGCATCAGCGAAGACGTTCTTCGCTACATGACCATCGCCGTCGAAGCCCACGAAGAAGGCCCGTCCGCGATGATGCAGAAGCGCGACCGCGACGACCGCCCGCGCCGCGACGGCGACGACCGCGGCCCGCGCCGCGACTTCGGCGACCGCGGCCCGCGCCGCGATGGCGACCGTCCGCCGCGCGGCGACCGCCCGGCCCGCGAAGACCGCGCGTAATCAAAGCAGAAGGAGACAACGACAATGGCTGATATTTCTTCCGCTCCGGCACGCCGCCCGTTCCACCGCCGCCGCAAGACCTGCCCCTTCTCGGGTGCAAACGCTCCGAAGATCGACTACAAGGACGTCCGTCTTCTGTCGCGTTACATCTCCGAGCGCGGCAAGATCGTTCCGTCCCGCATCACGGCCGTTTCCCAGAAGAAGCAGCGCGAACTCGCCAAGGCGATCAAGCGCGCCCGCTTCCTCGGCCTGCTGCCCTACGTCGTAGCGTAAGGACGTGACTCTACGGCCTGACTCAGCGTCGGGCCGAGATACCTGACTCCGGGGAAGACGGTTCTGCCGCCTTCCCATTTCCCTTCCGCGGTGGGCGCGGATCGGAGCCGCCGGCTTTTTTTAAAGCCAGAACCCATGTTGGGGAGACGATCCTGAACCAGATTGTCAGGAAACTCCTCTAACTGTCTGACCGGACAGGACAGCGAACGTGAAGACCCTGACGCCGACTTCCATCGCGATCGGCCTGATCGCAGGCCTGACCGCCGCTCTGCTTTCGCTGAGCGCGAATGCGCAGTCGTCGCTCGCCATCGTGCTTTACGCAGCGTCGGCCCTTCCCATCCTGATCGCCGGCCTCGGCTGGGGCAATGCCAGCGCCTTCATCGCCGTTCTCGCCGGCGGCGCCATCGCCTCCGTGCTGGTCTCGTCCTATTTCGCCGCGCTCATCGTCATCATCACGCTGATCCCGGCCGGCTGGCTGAGCAACCTTGCGAACCTCGCCCGCCCCGCTTCCGAGCTCGGCGGCCCGGAAGACGCGATCGCCTGGTATCCTCTGTCCGGCATTCTCGTCCACCTCGCCGTCATGGTCACGCTCGGCATGATCGCGGTCGGCGCTATCGTCGGCTATGACAGCGCGATGGCGGGCAAGCTCGTCGACATCGTCATCGAGACGCTGAAGGCGCAGGAGCCGCTCTACAATCCCGATGCCGCCGCCATCGCGCAGCTCAAGTCCATCTTCGCACTGGCGCTGCCGCTGGTGCAGGGCGCGCTCTGGGTGTTCCTGCTGTTCGCCGCCTATTACGTCGCCACTTTCATCGTGCGCGTTTCGGGCAAGGGCCTTCGCCCGCGCGAGGACATGCCCTCCTCGCTGCGCATGCCCCGCAATGCGATCTTCCTCTTTCTCGCCGGTCTCGTGCTTGCCTTCGTCGGCGGCGTGCCGGCGATCGTCGGCGCGCTCGTCTGCGGCACCTTCGGTGCCGGCTTCGTGCTCGCCGGCTTTGCGAGCCTGCATTTCAGGACGCGCGGCAAGCCCTGGCGGCTCATCGCCCTGTGGTTCGCCTATGTCTCGGTACTGCTCTTCACCTTACCGATCTTCGCCATCCTCGTCCTCGGCCTTTCGGACACGCGGCGCACCATCGCGCTCACGCCCGCCGGCCCGGCCGGGAAAGACAACCCGAATACCTGAACTCTAGAAAGGAACTTGAAAATGGACGTCATCCTCCTCGAACGCATCGCCAAGCTCGGCCAGATGGGCGAAACCGTAAAGGTTCGCGACGGCTTTGCCCGTAACTACCTGCTGCCGCTCGGCAAGGCCCTGCGCGCCAACGAAGCCAACAAGAAGCGCTTCGAATCCGAACGCGCGACCCTCGAAGCCCGCAACCTCGAGCGCAAGTCGGAAGCCCAGAAGGTCGCCGAACAGCTCGACGGCAAGTCCTTCGTCATCGTCCGCTCCGCCGGCGAAACCGGCCAGCTCTACGGCTCGGTCGCTGCCCGCGACATCATCGAGACGCTGGCTGCCGAAGGCTTCAACGTCGGCCGCAACCAGGTCGAGCTCAACACCCCGATCAAGGCGATCGGCCTGCACAAGGTCGTCCTGCACCTGCATGCCGAAGTCGAAATCTCGATCGAGATCAACGTCGCCCGCTCCGCCGACGAAGCCGAGCGCCAGGCCAAGGGCGAAAGCCTGACCTCCGCCGACGCCATCTACGGCGTCGACGAAGACGCCCTGACGGCCGCGGACTTCTTCGATCCGGAAGCCGACCTCGAAGGCGACGAAGCCTGAGAGCGACAGTGAGCCGGCCTTGCCGGCTCATTTGTTTCGGGGAGCTGCCTTACTCGCTCCTTCGTCCTCTTTGCCATGTGCAATCGACGGGCCGGCCTTGCCGGCCCGTCCGCTTTTGTCAAAGGCCAAAAAACACGGGTTGAAATCCGCGCCGGTACATTAATATTTATACTTCGTTAGACTGGATTGGCGGTCGGGCCGCTTCTACAGGCCGGTTTCCGACCAGACCCGCTCCGCCAGGTTTTTAAGCGTGACGGAGTTTACCGAATGAAGTTCATTATTCAGACGCTCGTTTCCCGCCTTGTCGAGACCGGAAACCTGAAGATTACCTACCCCGACGGCAGCAGCCAGGCCTATGGCGACGGCACCGGCAATCCCGTCCACATGCGCATCAACACCCGCAAGGCCCTCTGGGGCATCGCCTTCGATCCGGCCTACTATCTCGGCCATTGCTACGGCACCGGCGAAATCGACATCGTCGAGGGCGACATGTACGGCCTCTTGAAGACGGTCTTCACCGGCAATCCCGATTTCAGATATTACGACACCGCCTGGAACCGCACGCTGGAGCGGGCACGCTACCTTTTCCGCTGGATACGCCAGAAGAACAGCGTGGTGCGCTCGCGCCGCAACGTGCAGCACCATTACGACTTGACCGGCGCGCTCTACGACCTCTTCCTCGATGAGGACCGGCAATATTCCTGCGCCTATTTCGAGCGGCCTGACCTGTCGCTGGACGATGCGCAGCTTGCCAAGAAGCGGCACATCGCGGCCAAGCTCAACATCAACCGCCCGGGCCAGAGCGTGCTCGACATCGGCTGCGGCTGGGGCGGCATGGCGCTCTACCTCGCCCGTCAGCTCGGCGCCAAGGTGACGGGCGTGACGCTCTCCGACGAACAGCACGCCCTCGCCGTCAAGCGGGCGAACGACGCCGGGCTTGCCGACGAGGTGAAATTCCTCTTGCAGGATTACCGCAACGCGGAAGGCCCGTTCGACCGCATCGTCTCCGTCGGCATGTTCGAGCATGTCGGCCGGCCGAATTATCTCACCTATTTCAAGAAGAGCGCCGCGCTGATGAAGCGCGACGGGGTGATGCTGCTGCACACGATCGGCCGCACGGACCGGCCCACCGCCAACAACCCGTTCATCGAGAAGTACATCTTCCCGGGCGGCTATATCCCTGCCCTTTCGGAGGTGATGCAGGCGGTGGAAAAGAGCGGGCTCGCCATCACGGACATCGAGATCCTGCGGCTCCACTATGCCGAGACGCTGCGCCACTGGCGCGAGCGCTTCATGGCGCGGCGCGAGGAGGCGAAGGCCCTCTACGACGAGAAGTTCTGCCGCATCTGGGAGTTCTATCTCGCCGCCTCGGAAAGCGCCTTCCGCTGGCAGAACCTCGTGGTCTTCCAGATCCAGCTCGTGCACGATCAGCGGTCCGTGCCGCTGACGCGCGACTATATCGGGCGCGGCGAGGACTGCCTGCGTGCGCACGAAGGAGACGCGAAGGGAGCGCAGCGCGGCGCGCGGCAGTTCCCGAAGGAGGCCTCGCTCTGAGATTCGGGGCGAGTCAACAACGAAGAGGCGGGCGCGGGCAATTCCGCGCTTGCTGTGTCCTCGGGGCCTGTGGAAAAGTCTAACAGCGGGCCTAAAGCGTCGGCAGGGCGGTAAGCGCTTGACCCCCGGGCCGAAAGGCCGGAAACCACCGGCCTTCGCAAACAGCAACGGGGAGATTCGCGGCGATGAACGACGCGGTGCGCAAGCTGAACCAGGCCGGCCGGGAGCCGGCGGAAGCCCATCATCGCGAGGCGCCGAACAATGTCGAGGCCGAACAGGCGCTTCTCGGCGCCATTCTCGTCAACAACGATGCCTATTACCGCGTCTCCGATTTCCTCAAGCCCATCCATTTCTTCGAGCCGCTGCACCGCAAGATCTATGAGCTCGCCGGCGACACGATCCGCATGGGCAAGATCGCGACGACCATCACCCTGAAGACCCACCTGCCTGTGGACGGCAAGGTCGGCGACCTGACGATCCCGCAGTATCTCGCACGCCTCGCCTCCGAAGCCGTGACGATCATCAACGCGGAAGACTATGGCCGTGCGATCTACGATCTGGCGCTGCGCCGCTCGCTGATCACCATCGGCGAGGACATGGTCAACATCGCCTATGACGCGCCGCTCGA
>CBIMFD010000074.1:0-13467 GCA_966243085.1 uncultured Shinella sp. | reverse complement strand
GTGCTGAACCTTTTCTCCAAATCGACATTCCACTGAAAGGGAGCCGGAATCGGCAGGGCCCCCGCTTGCCAAGAAGCGGGTCTGGTTCTATCGGTTGCGCGAATTGAAAGCGGTTTCAATTTTCGGCCTTGAAGGAACGGCACATGGCAATACGCACCATCGTATGGGGTGAGAACATCCACGAGCAGACGAACGCGGTCGTCCGCTCGATCTATCCGAACGGCATGCACAACACGATCGCGGATGCGCTCAACAGGGACCCGGCCATCGAGGCCACGACGGCGACGCTGCAGGAACCGGAGCATGGGCTCACCGAGGCGCGGCTTGCGGGCACGGACGTGCTCGTCTGGTGGGGCCACAAAGACCACGGCGCGGTCGATGACGCGGTCGTCGAGCGCGTGGCGAAACGGGTCTGGGAAGGCATGGGTCTCCTCGTGCTGCATTCCGGCCATTTCTCGAAGATCTTCAAGCGCCTGATGGGCACGCCCTGCGCACTGAAATGGCGTGAGGCGGGCGAGCGGGAGCGCGTCTGGGTCGTCAATCCGCGCCATCCAATCGCCGAAGGCCTCGACGAGAATTTCGTGCTGGAAAACGAGGAGATGTACGGAGAGCAGTTCTCCGTGCCCGAACCGCTGGAAACGGTCTTCATCTCCTGGTTTGCCGGCGGCGAGGTGTTCCGCTCTGGGCTCACCTGGCGGCGCGGGGCCGGCAATGTCTTCTATTTTCGTCCGGGCCACGAGACCTATCCGACCTATCACGACGGGACGGTGCAGAAGGTGCTCGTCAACGGGGTGAAATGGGCCTTCAACCCGCAGGGAACCTATGCGGCGATCCACGATGCGCCGAACGTGCCGGTGGAAAAGGCGCTGGAACCCATCGAAGAGCGCGGCCCGAAACTCCACGAGGCCGGCGAAGCCGGTTACCGCTGAGGAAAGCGATGCGTCTTCTTGTTCTTGGAACAGGCGGCATGGCCAACAACCATGCCCAGCATTTCGCCGCGATCGAGGGTGTCGAACTGGTCGGCGCCGTCGATGTCGACCCCTCGCGCGCCAGGGCCTTCGCCGAGCAGCACGGCATTCGCAACGTCTTCACCTCGCTGGACGACGCGATCGCCTGGGACGGCTTCGACGCGGCGACCAACGTGACGCCGGACCGGGCGCATCACCCGACGACGCTGGCGCTGCTTTCGGCGGGCAAGCATGTCATGTGCGAGAAGCCGCTTGCGGAAAACCATGCCAAGGCGGACGAGATGGCACGGGCGGCGGAGGCCTCCGGCCTCGTGACCATGATGAACCTCACCTACCGCAACGTCGCGCCGCTGCAGAAGGCGCGCGCCATGGTGCTTTCCGGCGAGATCGGCCATGTGCGCCATGTCGAGGCCTCCTACCTGCAAAGCTGGCTGGTCTCCAAGGCCTGGGGCAACTGGGCGACGGAAAGCCAATGGCTCTGGCGCCTTTCTACCAAGCACGGCTCCAACGGCGTGCTCGGCGACGTCGGCATCCATATCCTCGACTTTGCCGGCTATGGCGCGGCGAGCGACGTGGAGCACGTCTTCGCGCGCCTGAGGGCCTTCGACAAGGCGCCCGACAACCGCATCGGCGAATACGACCTCGATGCCAATGACAGCTTCACCATGACGGTGGACTTCGCCAACGGCGCGCTCGGCGTCATCCATGCGAGCCGCTGGGCGACCGGTCATCTCAACGAGCTGCGCCTGCGCATGCACGGCGACAGGGGCGCGCTGGAGGTCATCCACTCGACGGAAGGTTCGCGCCTGCGCGGCTGCCTCGGCGAGGATGTGGAAAAGGCTGTGTGGCGAGAGATCGACGCCGGCACGGTGCCGACCAACTACCAGCGCTTCGCCGCCGCCGTGGCGGCGAAGCAACAGGTCGAGCCCGGCTTTCGCCATGCCGCCGACCTCCAGAAGGTGCTCGATCTCGCCATCGAGACGGAGAAGGGGCGCTGCGAACTCAAGGTCTGAGTTCAGCCGGGTGCCGGGCCGGTCGAGCCGCGCACGCGGAAATCGACGGGCCAGACTTCCTGCAACGCCTTCGGCGTTTCGCTCCGCAACAGCGCCAACACCATGTCGCCGATCCGCTCGCCCGCCGCGCGGATCGGCGATTGCGTCGTGGTGACGGGCGGCACGAAGTTTTCAGGGCTGAGATAGGGAAAGACGTCGTCATGGGCGATGAGCGAGACGTCCCTGCCGACGGCGAGCCCTGCGATCCGGATCGCCCGCATAGCGCCCAGTGCCGACATCATCGAGCCAGCGATGACCGCGGTGGGCGGGGCGGGGAGAGCGAGGAAACCCTGCATCAGCCGGAAGCCGTTTTCGTCGGTGAATTCGCCATGGCCCATGAGTGCCGGGTCGACGGCGAGGGAGCGGCGGGCAAGCGCCGTGCGGTAACCGAGGTCCCGGTCGCGCGCATAGGTGTTTGCCGGATCGCCGTTGATGAGGGCGATCCGGCGATGGCCGAGGCCCGCGAGATGCTCCGTCGCGGTGGCGATGGCGCCGAAATTGTCGATGTCGAGGAAGGCGAAGGGCCTTTCGGCCTCGCTGCGACCATGCACGACGAAGGGTAGGCCCAGCTTCTGGAGGAGGGCGATGCGCGCGTCCGCGACCTTGGGCGTGTGGACCACCACGGCATCCACCCGCTTGCTGGCGGCGAGGCGCCTGTAGGCCTCTGCCTCGTCGGCTTCCGTCTCGACGGTCGAGACGAGGATGTCGATGCCGTCCTTCTGCAGGCGCGTCGAAAGCCCGCCCATGAATTCGCTGGAATGCGGGCCGAAGCGCCCGCCGCCCTGGAAAACGATGCCGATGGCGCCGGCCCGGCCGGTCGCAAGCCGCTGCGCGCTGATGTTCGGCCGGTAGCCGAGCCGTTCGGCCGCCTCCAGCACGCGCGCCCGCGTTTCCGGCTTCACCTCCGGATATCCGCTCATCGCGCGGCTCACCGTCGTCTGCGACAGGCCGATGCAGGCGGCAAATTCCTTCAGTTTCATTCAGTCTCCCCGGCGTTTTGGCACCCCTTTATGGCCCCTCAGGCCAGAGGGGGCAAGCGGCGGCCCGGGGCAGGGACGGCCACGGGTGTCTACACGCGGACACTTTCCTCAGGTTGTAAAATCCCGCTTGAAATTTGCAAAGGACAAGCTAAGGTCACGATACTAGCGAAAAGGTTGTATATCTCCTTTGATGATCGCCTTTTCGTGCGGGTTTGGAAAATGGTCGGCAGGCGCTGTGGCTCTCCGGCGGTTCTTCCGGGCGGGGACGACCCGGTTGGTTTGCGACGATGTTGGGGGAAGTCATGCAGTCGAGCTCCGAGCGCCCGGCTGCAGCGGGTCCGTTTGCGCGATCGGGTCTGCTGCTGGAAAACTTCGCACCACCCGGAAGCCGGTGGCAGCGGCAGGCACGCATCGCGCCGCCGGCCGATCAGACGAGGTCTCCGCTCGTCCATGCGCCCTCCGCCTGCGGCCGGTTTCCTGCCTATCTTCGCGCGCTCGAGCGGCTGTTCGGCGCGCGGCCGGGGCGGCTGCGCGATATTCTTTTCTCGCGCGCGCCGGTCCTGTTCGTGGCGGTCGAGGAGAGTTTCCTTCTCTATGTGTTCGTCGGTCTGCTGCGTGCCCTCATGGGGCGGCGGACGGCGGGCCTCCTGTTGCGTCCGACGCCGCTGGTCGTGTCGCGGCGCCGCCGGCACCGGCTGAGGCGCGGCGTGCTCGGCCGGCTCCGGCGTATCGATGCGATCCGCACGCTGACCGTCCTGCCGTTCGACGTCTTCCCGGCCTTCGCGGCGATCGCCGATGGCTGGATCTACGATTTCCAGCTCTGGGATCTGACCGCGGAGGAGCGCACCGCCCTGGAACTGCTGCGTGATGAAAGGCGACCGGGCCGCCGCCTTGTGCTGACGGCCATCGGCGCGCAGGAGCGGCAGAAGGGTTTCGATCTCTTTTCCCGGATCTATGCCCGGTCGGCCGGCCTGCAGTCCCGCTTCCGCTTCATCGCCTGCGGCAAGACGGCAAAGGAGATGGAGGGCCATGCTACGGCCTTGCGCGAAGCGGGCGGGGTCCTGGTGGACCGGATCGTCTCGGATGCCGAATTGCTTGGCGCCTACGCGGCAAGCGACGTGGTGTGGTGCCTCTATCCGCCGGCGGGCGACCATGCCTGCGGCATTTTCGGCCGCGCCGTCCAGCTCGGCCTTCCCGTGGTGGTGCGGCGGGGATCGCTTTGCCACCGGTTATGCGTTCTGGAAAACCTCCGGCATGTGGCGGTGACCGCGGACGACGCGGCCGCCCATCTTGCCGCACCGCTGCCGCCGCGTGACATGATGGGCGGGCGGCTGGCCGCCATGCGCTTTGCACGGCACAGCAAGGCCGAGCTGCGCGCCGCTCTCGGCCTTTCGGAGGAATGAGAGCCGGCTCAGAAGGCGGGAGACACGATCGCGAAGGGCTGAGGGGTCAGGCGGAGCGGCTTGGCCGGAACAGTTGCAGCATGGCGGTGATGAAGCGGCGCTTCCAGGTGCGCAGGTCCCTGCGCCAGATGATGGAGTGCTCGTCGAGCCAGATGACGTTGACGGGACCCGACGCCATCGTCCGCTCGTTGTCGCGCAACGGTGCTTCCGGGGCCGTCACCTCATAGAAACATTCGTGGTCCGGCCACTCGTAGTCGTCCTCCCAGGTCCAGCAATTGTGCACCTGATAGTGCCGCTTGAACGTGTCCCCGAGCGCCTTGTCCGTCGGCAGGGGCGCCGAGGGTGCGCCGAGGCGACGGGCGTTCTTCTCCATGAAATAGAGGGCGCGATCGCTGACATAGTTTGTCACGAAGAGCCGGAAGGGCCGCTTCTTCTGAACGTGGGCGACGGCGCGGAACACCTGGACATGCTCCTCGTGCCCATACTCGCCCCAGGGATTGTGCGTGACGACGACATCGCCTTCTTCGAGGTGCTTTTCGAGCGCTTCCGTTAGCAGGTGGAAATTCCGCTCGTAGGTCTCGGCATTGCGGCCGCACAGCAGGCCGTAAGGCGTTTCGACGGGGCGGCGCCAGTTGGTGGTCTGGTAGCTGCTCGATTCCGTGATGCCGAGGCTTATCGCCGTCTTCAGCGGGAAATCATTTAACAGTGTCCGTCGTCCGGCGGTGATTTCGGGGCTGTTGGGCGCCTCGTCGTAGCACAGGATGATCTTCCTGGCATGGGCAAGAATCGAACTTGCCCAGAGAATCTCGTCGTCGGGATGGGCCATGACGATGACCGCCCCCTTGAAATCCTCCAAATGCATCATTGAAAACATCCTCGCGCTGGAGCCGTGATCGCCGCGTCAGGCCACTTCCTCTTCTGGGCTTCATGCCGCTTGAATTTTTGGCCGTCCTGGCCGTAGCGTCTCGTCGCCGATGCGTCCCGTGACGGCACCGCGATGCAATTCTATCTTTAAACGACGAATTTTATTGAGATCAGGTTACCGCGCCGCCTGTGGATGCACAATTATGAGGAAGTGCCTCGATAGACGGCCTCCCGCCATGCGCGAAGGCGGCTGTGTCGGCGGTGCCGCCACGGTTCAGGCGCGGGGCATGCCGGTCGGGCGCAGATGCCGGCGCAGCGCGGCGATGCGGAAGATCGCGTTGGCCGCGCCGTAGCCGCTATAACCGCGGCGCTCGACGATCTCGAAGAAGAAGCCTTCCCGGTAGGTGGGGCTGTAGAGCTGGAAATACTCGCCGTGCTCGTCGCGGTCGTAGAGGATGTTCCTGGCCTGGAGCCGTTCGGTAAGGTCCGGATCGAGGCCGAAGCGGGCTTCGAGGTCGTCGTAGTAGTTGCGCGAGATTTCGAGCGCGGAAAAGCCGTTTGCGGCAAGCGCATCCGCCGCCGCGAAGATGTCGTCCGTGGTGAAGGCGAGATGCTGGATGCCGGAGCCGAAGGTTTCGGTGATGAAGCGGCCTGCGACCGTGTTGCGGTTCTCCGCGCCGTTCATGGTGATGCGCAGCGAGCCTTCGCCGTTCTCGACCACCTGGCTGCGCACGAGGCCGGAAGGATCGACGATGTCGACCATCGGCGTCTTCTCCGCCTCGAAGATCGAGGTGTAGAACAGGAGCCAGGTCAGCAGTTCCTCGTAGGGCATGGTCTGGGCCACATGGTCGATGCGCGACAAGCCTGCATCCTTCGTGTCCGGGCAGTCGTCCACGGGGTCGAACTCGATGTCCCAGATGCGGGCGAGGTCGCTCTTCCGGTCGAGAAAGTAGAGCACGCCGCCGCCGACGCCGCGCACGGCGGGCATCTCGATCTCGCCGGGATCGAGCGGCTGCTCGAAGGCCTCCGCGCCGAGCGCGACGGCCCGTTCCCACGCGGCCCGGGCATCCTCCACCATCAGGCCCATCGCATAGGCGGAGGTGCCGTGCACGAGATAGGATGAGCCGGCAAAGCCGCGGTCGTCGGCATTGACGACCAGCCGGATATCGCCCTGCCGGAAGACCGTGACGTTCTTCGACTTGTGGCGCGCCTGCCGGCGGAAGCCGAGGGTGGCGATCACGGCTTCGAGGTCGGGCGCTTCGGCTTCGTTCACGGTGAACTCGATAAAGGCGATGCCCTCCACGCGGCTGCGTTCGGGCATGGCCGGCACGGCGAGAGAAAGGCCGGGATCGGCCCTGCGGACCCGGTCGCCGAGATAGATGAGGGAACGGTGGCCGTCGGCGGCGATCGCGCCCGGCGAACCACCGCGGAACTGGTCGTTGAAGATCTCCAGCGAGAGATAACCGTCATAGCCGGTCTCCGCCACGGCGGCCATGAAGGCTTCGACCGGCAGCTCGCCTTCGCCCGGCATGTTGCGGAAGTGCCGGCTCCAGTAGAGAAGGTCCATGTCTATCTTCGGCGCGTCGGCAAGCTGGATGATGAAGATTTTCTCCTTCGGGATCGAGCGGATCGAGTTGACGTCGATCCTGCGCGCCAGCGTGTGGAAGCTGTCGAGGATAAGGCCGATATTGGGATGATCGGCGCGGCGCACGATTTCCCAGGCGTCGCGATGGTCGTTGATGTGCCGGCCCCAGGCGAGCGCTTCGTAGCCGACCTTGAGGCCGCGCCTTGCGGCCCGCTCGCCAAGTTCGTGGAAATCGGCGGCGGCCCGGTCCAGCCCGCCGAGCGCGGCGCTGGAGACGTTGGAGCAGACGAGCACGAGATCGGTGCCCATTTCCTGCATGACGTCGAACTTGCGCTCGGCGCGGTCGAAGGTGCGGCTGCGCAGCGGCTCGGGCATGCCCTCGAAATCGCGGAAGGGCTGGAAGAGGGTGATCTCCAGCCCGAAGTCGCGCACCATAAGGCCGAGGTCGCGCGGGCTTTCGTCGAAGACGAGGAAATCGTTCTCGAAGATCTCGACCCCGTCGAAGCCGGCTTTTGCGATGGCGCCGAGCTTGTCGCGAAGATCGCCGCTGAGGGAGACGGTTGCTATCGAGGTCTTCATCGCGGCGTCCTCTGTCAAATCCTCAGCGGGCGAGGGTGTTGAAATGGGCGAGCATGCGGTCCGGGTCGGGCTCGCGGCCGGTGAACAGGCGGAAGGCGCCGACGGCCTGGAACACCGCCATGCCGCCGCCGTCGAGCGTCCGGCAGCCGCGGCGCCTGGCCTCGCGCAAAAGCTCGGTTTCGAGCGGGAAATAGACGACCTCGGCGATCCAGTGGCGCGGTTCCAGGAGATCGGCGGGCAGCGGCAGGCCGGGATATTTCGCCATGCCGGTCGGCGTCGCATGGACGAGGCCGGCGGCGACGCGCATAGCCGCGCCGAGATCTTCGGCGGCCTCGACCTCTGCATCGGCAAAGAGTGCGGCCATGCTTTGCGCGAGAGCTTCAGCGCGCTCGGCCTCCTGGTCGAAGACCAGCAGCTTTTTAAGGCCGAGCGACAGGAGGGCATAGGCGGTGGCCGCGCCGGCGCCGCCCGCGCCGAGCTGCAGGGCGCAGGAGAGGTCGGCATCCGGCAGGCCCCGGCGGAGACTCTCGGCAAAGCCCCACCAGTCGGTATTGTGGCCGAAGCGCTTGCCCTCCCGCAGTACGACCGTATTGACCGCGCCGAGATCGCGGGCCTGCGGCGACAGGTCGTCGAGATAGGGGATCACGCTCTGCTTGCAGGGATGGGTGATGTTGAGCCCGGCAAGGCCGCGTGCCTCGGCCTCGGCGAGAAGGCGCGGCAGGTCGGCAGGCGCCGCGCCGATGCGGGCAAGGTCAATCAGTTCGTAGTCGTAGGAGAAGCCCTGCGCCTCGCCCTCGCGCATGTGCATGGCCGGGGTCAGCGATGCCTGAATGCCGGCGCCGATCAGGCCGGCCTTCATCGGTTTGAGCAGCGTCTGGATCATCTCTCGCAATCCGTTGAGGTGTGGCCGGCCCGCCGGTGCAGCGGGCCGGGAGGGCGGTTTACTTGCCGCGGATCGTGTCGAGTTCCTTGAAGAGGGCAGCGACCGTGTCCGGGCCGATCTCGGCGCCGAACTTGTCGATCAGCGGCTTGACGGCATCGCGCAGCTTCTGGGTTTCCTCCGGCGAAAGCTCGTTCACCTCCATACCCGTCGCCTTGATGTCGGCGATCGCCTTGGCGTCGACCTCGCGCGAGACCTTGCGCTGGTAGTCGCGGGCCTCGGTCGCGGCAGACTGGAATACGGCCTTTTCCTCGTCGTTGAGGCCGTCCCAGAACTTCTTGCTGATGAGCACGATCTGCGGGTTGTACTGGTGACGGGTGACCGTCATGTACTTCTGCACCTCGTAGAACTTGGCGTTCAGGATGTTGGCGGCCGGGTTCTCCTGGCCGTCGACGGTGCCGGTCTCAAGCGCCGTGTAGAGTTCGGTATAGGGCAGCGGCACGGCATTGGCGCCGAGGCTGTTGAACAGCTCGATCGGGATCGGCGACTGGATCACGCGGATCTTCAGGCCCTTGATGTCGTCCAGCTTGGTGATCGGATGGCGGTTGTTGGTGAGGTTGCGGAAGCCGAGCTCCCAATAGGCGAGGCCAACGAGGCCGGTATCGGGCAGCAGTTCCATCAGGCTCGTGCCGAAGGGGCCGTCCATCACCTTGTCGGCTTCCTCGCCGCTGTTGAAGAGGAAGGGCAGGTCGACGGCGCCGAACTCTTTGACGTTGCCGGCGAGGATGCCGGCATTCAGCACGGTCATCTCGATGACGCCGCCCTGCAGCGCCGAGACGGTCTGCACGTCGCCGCCGAGCACGCCGCCGGGGAAGAGCTTGACCTCGATCTTGCCGCCGCTCTTTTCCTTCACCAGCTCGGCGAACTTCTCCATGCCGGTGACCTGCGGGTGGCCCTTGTTGTTGGCGGCAGCGAACTTGATCTGGTGCTCGCGGATTTCGGCCGAGGCCGGCAGCGCGGCGAGCAGCGCCATCGGCACGATGGCCCCGAGCGCCAGTTTCTTCAGTGTTTCAAGCATGTCTCCTCCCAGGTTTGGCCGCGCCTTCGCGCTTGGCCGGTTGAATTTCCGCAAGTCTCAATGCCCCATCAGCGCCACGGGGACCGTGACGAGCTGGGGAAACAGCACGAGCAGCATGAGCACGACGAGTTCGGCGATGAGGAAGGGCATGACGCCCTTCATGAGCTGTTCCATGTTCAACTTGGAAACGCCGCAGATGACGTTGAGCACGGTGCCGACGGGCGGCGTGATCAGGCCGATGGAATTGTTGATGATGAAGAGGACGCCGAAATAGACCGGGTCGATGCCCGCCTGCTTGATGACCGGCATCAGCACCGGCGTCATGATGAGGATGGTCGGCGTCATGTCCATGGCCGTACCGACGACGACGACGAGGGCCATGATGGCGAGCAGCAGCAGGGTCTGGTTGTCCATCAGCGGTTCGAGCAGCGACACGAGCTCGCCGGGAACGTCCGCGACGGTGACGAGCCAGGCCGAGACGGCGGCGCAGGCGACGAGGAACATGACCACCGCCGTGATCTTCGCCGCCGAGACGAAGACGCCGAAGAGCTTTGCCGGCGGCAGTTCCCGGTAGACGACCATCGCCACGAACAGCGAGTAGACCGCGGCGACGACGCCCGCTTCCGTCGGCGTGAACACGCCGAACTTCAGGCCGACGATGATGATGACCGGCAGTATCAGCGCCCAGAGGCTGTCGGCGAAGGCCTTCATGCGAACGGCCCTGCTCTGGCGTGGCGGCAGCGCGAACTGCTCCTTGCGCGCGACGAAGAGCCAGGTGAGGCAGAGCGCGCCCGCGATCAGGATGCCGGGGAAGATGCCGGCAAGGAAGAGCTTGGTGATCGAGACGCCGCCGACGACGCCGTAGAGGATGAAGCCGATCGAGGGCGGGATGATCGGACCGATGATCGAGGCGGAGGCGAGAAGGCCGCCGGTGCGCGCCGGATCGTGGCCGGATTTCAGCATCATCGGATAGAGCAGGGCGCCGAGCGCTGCGGCATCGGCGACCGCCGAGCCGGAAAGGCTCGACAGGATGCAGGCCGCGAAGATGGCGACGAAGCCGAGCCCGCCGCGGATATGCCCGACCATCGCCATGGCGAGGTTGACGATGCGGCGCGAAAGGCCGCCGGTGTTCATCACCTCGCCGGCGAGAAGGAAGAAGGGCACCGCCATCAGCGGGAAGCTGTCGGCGCCGTTCAGCACGTTCTGCGCGACGATCTGCGCGTCGAAGAGGCCGAGATACATCATCAGGGCGACGCCGCTGAGGATGAGGGCGAAGGCGATCGGCACGCCGAGCGCCATGGGAACGAGGAGGGCGCCGAGGAAGATCGATACGGTCATCGGCGCGGCCTCAACGCTTCACGGAAGGGGTGGCGAGGGAGGGTTCCGGCGGGTGCTCCAGCGCCAGTTCGTCCTCGCTGTCCTTGACGAATTCGGCGGTCGTGACGTCGATGCGGCCGGTCACGACGCCCACCATGTCGCCAAGGATGATGAGGAGGGCGGGAATGCCGAAGGCAAGGCCCGCGCCGTAGAAGACGCCCATGGAGATGCCCGTCGCCGGGGCGGAGACATGCAGGTTGATGAGCGTCTGAGTCCAGCTTCCGCTGATCATCAGCCAGGTCGCCCACAGCATCAGCGCCTGGCCGAGGAGGACGGCGATCTTCGCGCCGGCCGGCGGCAAGCGGCGCAGCAGCGAATCGACGCCGAGATGCCCATGCTCGCGCATCGCGACGACCGCGCCGAGGAAGGTGAGCCAGAGGAAGAAGATGCGCGAGAGCTCTTCCGAATAGGTGATACCGGTGTTGAAGGCATAGCGCAGGACGACATTGCCGAAGACCAGCACGACCATGCCCGCCAGAAGGGCGGCGATCGCGGCCTTCAGCAGCCAGAAGCAGAAATCGATGATGCGAACCATTGCGCTCCTCCCAAAGCGGATCGCCGCTTGCGCGGCCCGTTCGTTCCTAGCGCAGGTCCGGTCGTTTGCGTTAGGGGCACGGCGCCACAGCCGCCTCCTCCCGGCCGCTTTGACGTTTCATAAAATGTACGAACTAGTACGTATGTCAAGTGCCATGCCTTGAAAGACCTCCGCAACCTCAATATGACTGCATAGAGGAGAGGGATGCGCGAGGCCCGCGACCGGCGGGTTCCGGTGAGGTTTTCCTTCCGGAAATCAGGTAGATCGCTGGAAAGCGGCGGAGGAACGGTGGCGAGGAGCGAGGCAAGCCGAAAGAACGATCCGGAGCGGACGAAGGAGGACATCCTCGTCGTCGCCACCGAGGAATTCGCCACGCATGGCCTTGCCGGCGCGCGCGTCGATGCCATCGCCGAGCGCACGCGCACGTCCAAGCGGATGATCTACTACTATTTCGGCGGCAAGGAGGGGCTCTATCTCTCCGTACTGGAGCGCGCCTATCGCAAGATCCGCACGCTCGAGGAGGATCTGAAGCTGGCAAGCCTCTCCCCGGAAGCGGCGATGCGCACCCTCATCTCCACCACCTTCGACCATGACGAGTCCAACCCGGATTTCGTGCGGCTGGTCAGCATCGAGAACATCCACCGCGCCGCGCATATGATGCGCTCGGAAGCGATCCGCGACCTCAACGTCTCCGTCATCGAGACCATTGCGGGCATTCTCGAGCGCGGCCAGGCCGAAGGCGTGTTCACGCGCCAGGCGGACCCGATCGACGTGCATATGCTGATCAGCGCGTTCTGCTTCTTCCGCGTTTCCAACCGCTATACGTTCGGCATGATCTTCCGCCGCGACCTTTCCGAACCTGAGACGATGACGCGCCACAAGGGCATGATCGCCGATGCGGTGATCAACTATCTGAAGGCGTAGACCTCGGGCGGTTCACGCAGTCGAGCGGCCGGCTGATCGACGAAGCCCGGGCGGGAAGGCCGGGCCCATGAGCGCCCGATCTTCCCTTGCCGGAATTTCGAGTTGCTGTCGGCAGCCGTCAACGCGACGCAGTCGATTTCAGGATCTGGCAGAGTTTGACCAAAGCGGCGTCGTATCCGCCCCCGGAAGATATGTCCCGGCAGCGCCTGATCAGCTTGCGTTTCTCGGAGTCGGACATCTGGTTGAACGCCTGAATCTGGGCTGCGCTGTTGTCGCTGTCCGCGCTTCCGCCGTCTGCGCCGCCAGCCTGCCCTCCGCCAAGCCCCAATCCGAGGCCGACGCCGACGCCGCTGTCGCCGCCAACGGATGCATCCACATCTGCATTCAGTCCGCTACTGCCTCCGACACTCGCATCGATGTCGGCATTGACGCCGCTGCCGCCGCCGATCCTGGCTCCGGCACTTGCATCGACGCCGCCCGATCCGCCGACCGAAGCGGTCGCCCCGGCGTCGATCCCGTCGCCGCCGCCGACCGATGCCCCCACACCCGCATTCACGCCCTGAGCGCCCCCGATCGATGCGCCGACGCCGACGTTGGCGCCATTGCCGCCTCCAACGGAAGCACCGACGCCAACGCCAAGTCCCCCTTCCTGTGCGAGGGAGGGAATAGCGATGACCGTGGCGGCAAACAGACTGATCGAGAACTTGAGAACCGTGGTCTTCATCTTCTTCTCCGTTTGATAGATGCCGCCCCCCATGGGCCGGCTGTAGGTGTCCAACGGGAAGGAGAAAACGTTGGTTGCATCGGGCGCCGGGACAAACGTATCGAGGGTTAATGCAATCTTTCGGCGAACGAACTCTACGTTCAGTCGCAGGAAGCATCGGGTCGTCTCGCGAAGAAATGCTTCTTTTTTGTCATTGCGGGGAACAAAAGTCGTGTCTGCGCCGTATAGTAAGCAGAGACCCCAAACCGATGCGGCGGTCCGGTCCGACGACTGTGGGAGGGTTCCATGCGAACCGACGGCAGCGACGTTTTCGACCTCTTTTCAAAAGCCTACGCAAACGAAGCGCGAGAAACGCTGAGCTTGCAGGAATATCTGCTCGCGTGCCGCGACAATGCAAGCCTCTATGCGAGCGCGCCGGAGCGGATGATCGCGGCCATCGGCGAGCCGAAGCTCGTCGATACCAGCATGGACGAGCGTCTGGGGCGCATCTTCGCCAACCGCACGATCAAGCTCTATCC
>CBIMFD010000073.1:0-13508 GCA_966243085.1 uncultured Shinella sp. | reverse complement strand
GCGGCGCTGCCGGCCGTCGAGAAGGAGAGCATCGCCACCTTCGCCGGCTTGCCGGCGAGCGCCTCGTAGGAGCGCGCCGACATGACCGCGATATCGGCAAGGCCCGCCGCATCGGGATCGACCACCAGGCCGCAATCGGCGAAGACGAAGGCGCCCTTCTTCACATGGTGGGGCGCGCAGAGCATCATCAGGAAGAAACTCGACACGAGGCCGGCATCCGGCGCGCGGCCGATGACCTGGAGCGCCGCACGCACGGTATCGGCGGTGGTGGCGACCGCCCCGCCGACCGTTCCGTCCGCCTCGCCCTCCCGCACCATCATGGCGGAAAAGACGAGCGGCGAGCGGACGGCTTCGGCGGCGGCGGCCTCATTCACACCCTTGCTTCGGCGCAATGCATGATAGGCGGCGGCAAAACGCGGCGTGAGCGGCGACGTCGAGGGATCCTCGATGCGGATTTCGCCCGGCTCCGCGCCAGTGGCGGCGAGCCGCGCCTCCACGGCCCCGCGACCGCCGACGAGCGTGATGCGGGCAATGCCCTCCCGCACGGACCGCACGGCCGCCTCGACGATGCGCGGGTCCTCGCCTTCGGCAAGCACGATATGGCGCGGCGCTGCCTTCGCGGTTTCGATAATGCGGTCCAGCGGCTTCATCACGCATGCCCCAGATAGTGAATGCCGACGAGGATGAAGAGGCCGATGAAGACGGTTTCGGCGACGACGAGCGCCACGGCATCGCCCCCGACATCCAGGACGCGGCGCAGCGACGTGCGCATGCCGACGGCAACGATGCCGGCAAGCAGCGCCCACCGCGAAGCCTCCGTGCCGGCCCTGGCCACCAGTTCGGGAATGAGACCGAAAGAGTTGAAAGCGGCGAAGACGAGGAAGGCGACGACGAAGCCAGGCAGCAGCGGCGGGCGCTTGCCCGCCTCGCCTTCCGGCTGCGGCACGTTGCGCAGCACGAGCGAGAAGATCAGCACCACCGGCGCCAGCGTGGTGACGCGGATGAGCTTGACGAGCGTCGCCGTCTCGCCCGCCTCCGGTGAGACCGAAAAACCTGCGCCGACGACCTGGGCGACATCGTGGATGGTGCCGCCGAAGAAGATGCCGGTCGTCCGGGCGTCGAGCCCCATGGTCTGGGCGAGGATCGGATAGGCGATCATGGCAAGGGTGGAGAGCACCGTGACCGATAGCACCGTGAAGATGAGGTTGCGCTCGGAGAATTCGTTCTTCGGCAGTACGGCAGCTATCGCCATGGCCGCGGAGGCGCCGCAGATGGCGACCGAGCCGCTGGTGAGCAATGCCAGCCGCCAGCCTCGGCCGAGCATTCTCGCCGCGATCAGGCCGAAGCCGATGGTGGCGGCGATGGCCGAGACGAGCAGCAGGATGGTGCCGGCGCCGAGACCGATCAGGAGATCGACGCTGATGCGCATGCCGAGCAGCGCCACGCCGATGCGGAGCACCTTCTTGGCGCAGAAATCGATGCCGGCGACGCAGCGCCCCTCCTCAGACAGGAAATGGAAGGCGATGCCGAGCAGGAGCGCCATCAGCATGGCCGGCGCGCCGTAATGATCGGACAGGAACTGCGCGGCGACCGCCACGGCGGCGGCGACGGCAAAACCCGGCCAATAGGTCGAAAATCCCGAGGGCACGCCTCGGAAACGGTCTTGGACAGAAGCGGCGAAGGTCATGGTGTCGTTCCGGTCGCGTGGGAAAGCCTTGCCCGCCCGGTCGTCCGGGCGGGCGTCGCGTCTTGGGAAATCAGGCGCGCTGCTGCGGGCGCATGTCGGCGGGGTCGATGCCGGCGACCGGCACCGGTTTCTTCATCGCATCGCGCCGGAAGGGCTCGCCGAGCTCCTGGTTGAGGATGACCTCCACAAAGGTCGTCACGCCGCGTTTCTGGTCCTCGATCGCGGTGGAGAGCGCCTCGGTGAGGCCGGCGGGCGTGTCGACGGCGACGCCCTTCAGGCCACAGCCCTCGGCGACCTTCGCGTAGCTGAGGTTGGGGTTCAGCTCCGTGCCGACGAAGTTGTTGGAATACCAGAGCGTCGTGTTGCGCTTTTCCGCGCCCCACTGGTAGTTTCGGAAGATCACCATGGTGATCGCCGGCCAGCCCTTGCGGCCGATGGAGCCCATCTCATTCATCGAGATGCCGAAGGCGCCGTCGCCGGCAAAGCCGACCACCGGCACGTCCGGGCAGCCGATCTTGGCGCCGACGATGGACGGGAAGCCGTAGCCGCAGGGACCGAACATGCCCGGCGCCAGGTATTTCCGCCCCTCCTCGAAGATCGGATAGGCGTTCCCGATGGCGCAGTTGTTGCCGATGTCCGTGGAGACGATCGCCTCCTTCGGCAGCGCCGCCTGAATCGCCCGCCAGGCCTGACGCGGCGACATGCGGTTCGGCTCGCGGTTGCGCGCGCCCTCGTTCCATTCCGTGCCCGGGTCGTCGTCCTCGTGGTCCATCGAGGAGAGCTGTTGCTGCCAGGCCGAGCGGGTCTGGTGGATCGCCGCCTTGCGGTCCTCGCGGCCGGCATCGCCCGCCGAGGGCGAAAGCTGCTCGAGGATCTGGCTGGCGACTTGCTTTGCGTCGCCGCAGATGCCGACCGTCACCTTCTTGGTGAGGCCGATGCGGTCCGGGTTGATATCGACCTGGATGATCGCGGCGTTCTTCGGCCAATAGTCGATGCCGTAGCCCGGCAGCGTCGAGAACGGATTGAGCCGGGTGCCGAGCGCCAGCACCACGTCGGCGCGGGAGATGAGCTCCATCGCCGCCTTCGAGCCGTTGTAGCCGAGCGGGCCGACCGAGAGGCGATGGCTGCCGGGGAAGGCGTCGTTGTGCTGATAGCCGCAGCAGACCGGAGCGTCGAGCCGTTCGGCGAGCGCCATGGATTCACCAATTGCACCGCCGATGACGACGCCGGCGCCGTTGAGGATGACCGGGAACTTCGCCTCCGACAGGAGCTTTGCCGCCTCGGCGATCGCCTGCGGGCCGCCGGACGGGCGCTCGAAGCGCACGATGGCCGGCAGATCGACGTCGATCACCTGGGTCCAGTAGTCGCGCGGGATGTTGATCTGCGCCGGAGCACAGCCGCGCCAGGCCTTCTCGATCACGCGGTTCAGCACTTCGGGAATGCGCGAGGGATCGCGCACCTCTTCCTGGTAGCAGACCATCTCCTTGAACATCGACATCTGATCGACTTCCTGGAAACCGCCCTGCCCGATGGTCTTGTTGGCCGCCTGGGGCGTGACCATGAGCAGCGGCGTATGGTTCCAGTAGGCGGTCTTGATGGCGGTGATGAAGCCGGTGACGCCGGGGCCGTTCTGGCCGATGGCGATGGACATGGTGCCGGTCGCGCGGCTGAAGCCGTCCGCCATCATGCCGGCATTGGTCTCGTGGGCGCAGTCCCAGAACGTGATGCCGGCCTTCGGGAAGAGGTCCGACACCGGCATCATGGCCGAGCCGATGATGCCGAAGGCATGTTCGAGCCCATGCATCTGGAGAACTTTGACGAAGGCTTCCTCGGTGGTCATTTTCATGGCTGCTTCCTTTCCTTGCGGAATTGATCGGTGTTTCGGGCGGTCAGAGGATTTCGTCGCGGAGGTAGTACCAGCGGTACATCCCCCATTGACCGAGCCGGCGGAACGGCGTCAGGAGGCCGTGGCTCGGCAGCGGCGAGGTAAAGATGGGAAGGTCGAGCCCGGCGCCCTTGCCGGCGACCAACTGCGCCATGCGCCGGCCCGCCTGGGCCGAATACATGACGCCGTTGCCGCCATAGCCCATGGCGTAGAACAGCTTCTGGGACGGGTCCGGCTGGAAGATGCGGGGCATCATGTCGTGGCTGACATCCACCCAGCCCCACCAGGAATAGTCGATCTCGATGCCGCGCAGGATCGGGAACTTGCGGTAGAGCCCGTCGAGAAGCAGCGCCAGGTGCTTCGGGTTGGGCGCGTCGCGGCCAGTGATGGCGCTGCGGCTGCCGATCTGCACGCGCCCGTCGGGCAGCATGCGGTAATAGTGGCGCAGCGTGCGCGTGTCGGTGAGCGGAATGCGCGCCTTGAAGTTCAGCGCGTCGCGCTCGCCGTCCGTCAGCACCCGCGTGACGACCGAGTTCGACAGGATCGGCATCAGCCGCCGGCTGGTCAGCGCGCTCATCCCGGCGGAGGTGTAGCCGGCCGTCGCGATGCAGACGATGCGGGCGCGCACCGTGCCGCCCGGCGTCGTCAGGTAGTGCATGCCGCCCTTCGCCTTGCAATCGAGCACGGGGCTCGACGTATGCACCTTCGCGCCGAGGCGGCGGGCGAGCTTCAGGTAGCCGAAGGCAAGCCTGGCGGCGTGGATGCCCATGCCGTCCGGCTCGTACATCGCCCCGCGCGCCTCCTCGTCGCGCACGAAATCGCTGTGGACCTCGCCGCGCGAGACCATGCGGGCGCGATAGCCGAAGGTGTCGTTGAGGACGCGCACCTCGCTTTCGAGCGCCGGCAGAACCTTGTCGCGGTGGGCGATGTAGAGGTGGCCGCCGTCCTGCGGGTCGCAGTCGATCTCCGGCTCGCGGATGAGCGAGCGGAAGAGGTCGAAGCCCTCGGATATCTCGGCATGCAGCTTTCGGGCGACGTCGACGCCCCAGCGGGCGATCCATTGCGAGCGCTTCAGGCGGCCGGCGGAAATCTGCGCCTGCCCGCCGTTGCGGGTGCTGCATCCCCAGGCGACGCCGTTCGCCTCCAGCACCGTCGCCTTGATGCCGTGCTCGCGGGCAAGGTGGATGGCGCAGGAAAGGCCGGTATAGCCCGAGCCGATGATGGCGACGTCGACATCCATGTCGCCCGTCACCGGCCCGTCGTCCTCCGGCTCGGGACCGGCGGTGCCGATCCAGTAGGTGGGCGCATAGTCCTTGCCGGTGCCGGGGCTTGCGGCATGTTCGGGATCGTAGGCGGGATCGAACGGTTCCCGGCCGGCCTTGAGGGAGGTGGTGTGCTGCTGCATGGCCTTGCTCCGAGCCTAGTAGCGCGGCGGCAGGACCGGCCGGTTCTTCCGGAAGGCCTGCTTGCGGACGATCTTCCCGTCGCGGAAGGTGAAGAGATCGCAACCCTCCGCCACGATGCGGCTGCCGTCGGCGGCTGTGCCGGAGAAGGTCCATTCCGAAACGCCCCGATCCCCTTGGGTGAAGTGGCTGTGGTCGCCCCATTCGGCATCGGGCATCGCCGTCCACACGCCGCTGAACGCCTCCGCGATCGCCGCTCGCCCGGTGATCCGCGTGCCGTAGACCTCCGGCCCGCCGATGGCGTTGAAGACGCAATCCTCGGCGAAGAAGCGCATCACCCCGTCGATGTCGTGCCGGTTGAAGGCATCGAACAGACTTTTGAGATCGGTTGCAGAGAGTGTCATGGTCCAGTCCTTTGGTGTCGAAAGGCATGGCTTCGCCGTCGACGGGAAACGCCGTCTTCAAAGGCCGCCAGGCCGGATGCGAATGGAGTGTCGGGTCGGTTGCCGGGCTAGAGGCGCCCCTTCCAGGGGATCAGCACCTTTTCGAGGTAGCGGATCAGAAGGTCGAAGGCGAAGGCGAAGATGCCGATGATGAAGATGCCCATGATCACCGTGTCGCTTTCGAGGTTCTCGGCCGCGTTGAGCACCATGAAGCCGAGACCGCGGTTCGCCGCGACCATTTCGGCCGCCACCAGCGTCGTCCAACCGACGCCGATGCCGATGCGCATGCCGGTGAAGATTTCCGGCAGGGCCGCCTTCATGATCACCTGACCAATGACCTGGCCGCGGGTGGCACCCATCGCATAGGCGGCATGGATCTGCTCCGTGGAGACCGAGCGCACCCCTGCCCTTGCGGCGATCGCCATAGGCGCGAAGATCGCCAGATAGATGAGGAACACCTTGGGGAACTCACCGATACCGAGCCAGATGATGACGAGCGGCAGGTAGGCGAGCGGCGGCAGAGGACGGTAGAATTCGATGATCGGATCGAAGAGGCCGCGCACGATCCGGTTGACGCCCATCAGGATGCCGATCGGAACCGCCGTCACCAGCGCCAGCAGGAAGGCGCCGAAAACGCGGCCGAGGCTGGCGAGGGTATGCTGTATCAGCGTGGAGTTCGACACGCCATCCGTCAGCGCCAGCATGAACTTGTCCCAGACCGCCAGCGGAGACGGAAGGAACAGCGGCTTGACCCAGCCGGATTCCGTCACGAGGAACCAGAGCGCGACGAGCACAAAGGCCGTGAGGAAACTGATGAGACCGCTGCTGCCGTCGCCGGGGGCGCCGAAAATCTTGCCGGGCTTGACCGAGCGGGTCCTGTTCACTCTCTCAAGCATGGGCCACCTCCGGGTTGCCAGACTCACGTTCGTCGCCATAGATGATGCCGAGCACTTCCTCGCGCATGCGGATGAATTCCGGGCTGGACTTGATCGCCCGCGCATTGCCCTCGGCAAGGAAGCGGCGGTTGAAGTCGAGTTCGTAGGTATGGGTGATGCGGCCGGGGCGCGGCGACATGACGATGAGCCGCGAGCCGAGGAACAGCGCTTCCTCAACGCTGTGCGTGATGAAGAAGAACATCTTGTTGGTGAGCTGCCACACCTTCAAAAGCAGTTCCTGGATGGTCTCGCGCGTCAGGGCGTCGAGCGCGGCCATCGGCTCGTCCATCAGGAGCATGGCGGGATCGCAGGTCAGCGCCCGCGCAATGCCGACGCGCTGCTGCATGCCGCCCGAAAGATGGTAAATCATGTGGCGGTGGAAATCCTGAAGCCCCACGAGGGCGAGATTCCTGGTGGCGAGCTCCCGCCGCGTCGCCTTGTCGATGCCGCGCAGCTTCAGGCCGAATTCGGTGTTCTCGATGACGTTGAGCCAGGGCAGGAGCGCGTGCTTCTGGAAAACCACGCCGCGTTCGGCACCGGGGCCGACGACCTGGTGGTTGCCGAGCGTGATGTCGCCCTCAGAGGGGGCCATGAAGCCGGCCATCAGGTTGAGCAGCGTCGTCTTCCCGCAGCCCGAGGCGCCGAGCGCTACGACGAAATCCCCGCTCCGGATGGTGAGATTGACACCCTTCAGGGCGATCACCGCCTGGTCCGAGTACAAGCCCGGATAGGTCAGACTGATGTTCCTGACGCTAAGTGTTTCCATGAGAAATGCCTCCCTGCACCTCGGTCACGGGTCTGTAAGCGATGACGGACGCACCGGCCGCGGGGGCGGCCGATGCGGCGCGGCGCGCTATTGCGCGGCCGCCTTGGCGAAGTCCGCGTTCACGAACGGCGCATAGTCGTCCAGCGACTTGCTGATCTGCTTCTGCTCCACGAGGAACCGCGCGCTTTCGTTGAGCGCGCGGGTCGCGCCGCCGCCAAGCCAGGTATCGGAGGCCTGTTCGTCCGCATTGGGGAACGACAGGAGCCCCAGCGCCTCGACCGTGCTTGCGCCATCGCCACCGATCAGCTTGACGATACCCTGGACCTCGGGCGATTGCGCCGTCCAGGCGGCCTTGTTGGCATTATAGTCCGCATAGGCCTCGGCAAGAACCTTGGTGAAGGCCTCCATGAGCTTGGGGTTCTCCGCCGCCCAGCCCTTGTCGGCCACCAGCCCGTCGAAGGTGGGAACGCTTGCCGCTCCGATGACCTCGGAATCGGAGATCGTCTTGCCGGTCTTGAGGATTTCGGAGAGCGCCGGCGGCCAGACATAGGCCGCGTCGATATCGCCGCGCTGCCAGGCCGCGACGATCTGCGGCGGTTTCAGGTTGAGGATCTCCACCTCGCGCGGATCGATCTTCCATACGCTGTTCATGCCGACCAGAAGATGGAAATGCGAGGTCGAGACGAAGGGCACGGCAACCTTCTTGCCCTTCAGATCCTCGGGCTTCTCGATTCCGGAGCCCTCGCGGGCGACCAGCGCCTCGGACTTGCCGATATTGTCGAGGATCCAGAAGAGCTGCAGATCGACGCCGCGCGTTGCGGCCGCCGCCGTACCCGTCGAGCCGAGCACGCCGATCGGCACGTCGCCGGAGGCGAGCGCCGTCGTGATGTCGCCGGCAGACGAAAACTGGCGCCAGTCGATCGTGTAGCCGGCCTCCTTGGCGGCCGCATCGAAACGACCATCGGCGATGGCGGCCACGAAGGGTCCGACGATCTGCTGGTAGCCGACGACCAGAGTGGTTTCTGCGTAAGCCATGCCTGACACGGCAAGGCCGGCCACGAAGCTGGTGGCGGCGGCCAGGCGTTGGAATTGTCTCGTAAGCATCATCGTTCCTCCTCATCGATTGGTGCTTGAGCCGGTTGCCCCGGTCTTCTTGACGAAAGTGATAAATGCGGCGCGCCGCTTGCGTTATATCCAGTTTGGAAGTTGAATAAATCCAGATTTGTCGGCCTGGAATGAGTTCGTGCGCACCAACGTATCCGAGACGATCTTCTTCATCGATCGGGAAAGCGGGCTCGGCCTGCAGGCCCAGCTACGCGAGACGGTGGTCTCGGCGGTACTCGCCGGGCGCATCCAGCCGGGCGCGCACCTGCCGTCCACCCGCAAGCTCGCCGACTATCTCAACATATCGCGCATCACGGTCACGCTCGCCTATCAGGAGCTCGTCTCCCAGGGCTATGCGGAGGTCGCCAACCGCAGTTCGTACCGCATCGCCGGCAATCCGCCCGGCAAGGCGCTCGACAACGACCGCCCGTCGGCGGGCTCCGATCCGGTCGACTGGAGCGGCAAGATCAAGATGAGTTTCGGCGTCGTGCGGCAGATCCCCAAGCCGCTCGACTGGCGGCGCTATCCCTATCCCTTCCTCTATGGCCAGATGGACCCGTCGCTCTTCGACCTCAACGCCTGGCGCGACTGCGCGCGACGGGCATTGGCGCGCGAGGATTTCATCCTGATGGCGAGCGACTTTGCGGCGGCCGACGACGTGCGGCTCGTCAACTACATCTGCTCGCGCACTCTGCCGCGGCGCGGCATCCATGCCAATCCGGACGAGATCCTCGTCACCGTGGGCGCGCAGAACGCACTCTGGATCGCGACGCGGCTGATCCTCGAAAAGGGTTCGAGCGCCGTCTGCGAGAATCCCTGCCATCCCGATATCAGCGCATCGCTTTTCCTTAGCGGCGCGAAGGTGACGGCCATCGACGTGGATGACGAGGGCCTGCCGCCGGATCGCCTGCCGAAGGATGTCGATGCCGTCTACGTCACTCCCAGCCATCATTCGCCGACGGGCGCCACCATGCCGATCGACCGGCGCACGCGTCTGCTGGAGGCGGCGGAGGAGAAGGATTTCGTCATCGTCGAGGACGACTACGAATTCGAGATCAGCTATCTCGCTCCGCCCTCGCCCGCGCTCAAGGCCTTCGATGCCACCGGACGCGTGCTCTATATCGGCAGCTTCTCCAAGTCGCTGTTTCCGGGCCTGCGACTCGGCTACCTCGTCGCGCCCGCCCCGTTCATCCGTGAGGCACGGGCCCTGCGCTCGCTGATGCTGCGCCATCCGCCCGGGCACCTCCAGCGCACCGCCGCCTATTTCCTGGCGCTCGGCCATTACGACGCCGTGCTGCACCGCATGCGCACCGAATATCACAAGCGCCATGTGCTGATGGCCGAAGCATTGCGGCAGGAAGGCCTGACGATCGCCGGCTCCTGCGATTTCGGCGGCACATCGTTCTGGATGGAAGGACCGGAGGGGCTGGACGCCGACCGGCTCGTGCGCGAACTGCGTCAGGACGGCGTGCTCGTCGAATCCGGCTCGCCCTTCTTCCCGCAAAGCAACCATCCCTGCCGCCATTTCCGCATGGGCTACTCGTCAATCCCGGGCGCCAACATCCCGGAAGGCGTGGCGAGGGTACGCACCCGCATCGACCGACTCATGGAAACGGAGGCGGGCTGAAATCGGGAAAAATGGGAGATTGCCGGTGGTCGGAGTGGAGAGATTCGAACTCCCGACCCTCTGGTCCCAAACCAGATGCGCTACCAGGCTGCGCTACACTCCGTCCGTTCCGGCGATGCCGAGATACACGCATCCGGGGTCTGCCGCAACAGCAAATGGGTGTTTTCAAGCGCTTGCAGGTGACGGAAACTATCGTCCCTTGCGCAGGGATTCCATCAGTGCGTTCTCGACGCGGTTGCCTGCCCGCAGGCCGAGGCGCTTTACCGTGCCGGCATTCAACTCCAGCACGAAATCGATCGGCCCCTTCGAATCGATGATCGATTCGGAAAGCGGCTCGGCATTCTCCTTGATCGAGCGGACCTTGCCGTCCTTGCCGATGAACAGCATGTCGAGCGGCAGGTAGGTGTTCTTCATCCACATGAAGACCTGCCGGGTTTCGCCGAACGCGAACAGCATGCCGTGATCGGGCGCCATCTCCCGGCGGAACATCAGCCCTTCCTCACGCTGGCGCGGCGTCACGGCCAGTTCCACCGTGAAGGCATGGCTCTTGCCGTCGCGGGTGACGATCGAAAGCGGCTGCTTATCGAATTTCTCCGCGGCGAAAGCGGTGAGCGACAGGCAGAGAAAAAGCGCCAGGACGGCGCTTCCAAGCTGCGCGATACCGAACGCCCGCGCCAGACGTGCCATCAGTGCGGCCTGTTGCCGGGAACCGGCACGTCCGGATGGATCTCCGCCGCCATCAGGCCCTTCTCGCCGTCGCCGAAGCGCACGAGCACGACCTGGCCGGGACGCAGCTCCGTCAGGCCGAAGCGGCGCAGCGTCTCCATATGGATGAAGATGTCTTCCGTGCCCTCGCCGCGCGTGAGGAATCCGAAGCCCTTGGTGCGGTTGAACCACTTGACCAGCACGCGCTCCAGCCCGCTCGAGGGCGTGACCTGCACATGGGTTTTGACCGGCGGCATCTGCGAGGGGTGCACGGCGGTCGACTGGTCCATGGAAAGGATGCGGAAGGCCTGGTAGCCGCGCTCGCGCTTCTGGATCAGCGCGACGACGCGCGTGCCTTCCAGAACCGTCTGGTAACCGTCGCGGCGCAGGCAGGTGACGTGCAGCAGCACGTCCTGCATACCGTTGTCCGGCACGATGAAGCCGAACCCCTTTGCGACGTCGAACCACTTGATGAGGCCGGTGATCTCGACCAGATCGACGGCGTCGTTGCCCTGGTCATCACGCGCCGTGATTTCCTTTGAAGACACCCTGTCCGCCATGATCTGCCAGCCCCTCGTTTACGCGTCACAAGAGTTACGGTTAACTGATTCTTGAGAACCAGAATAACATTGTCCCGATGCGACTGCGCAAGCCCCCTTGAAAGTTTTGCCCGCTCCCGTCGTAGCCGCCGAGGCTTGCCTCAAGCTGACAAAACCCTACCCTTCCCGCGATTCCCACCTGGAGGACATTTCCATGCGTTATCTTCACACAATGGTCCGCATCAAGGACATCGACCAGTCGCTGCATTTCTACTGCACTCTCTTCGGTCTTCAGGAAGTGCGCCGCATCGAGAACGAGAAGGGCCGCTTCACGCTGATCTTCCTTGCCGCGCCGGGGGACGTGGAGGCCGCCCGCGCCAATGCCGCGCCCTGCCTCGAGCTCACCTACAACTGGGACAGCGAGGATTATGCCGGCGGGCGCAACTTCGGCCACCTCGCCTACGAGGTCGACGACATCTACGCGACCTGCCGGCACCTGATGGACAACGGCGTCACCATCAACCGCCCGCCCCGCGACGGACACATGGCCTTCGTGCGCTCGCCGGACGGCATTTCCATCGAAATCCTCCAGAAGGGCGAAAGCCTCGCGCCCGCCGAACCCTGGGCCTCGATGGGCAATACCGGAAGCTGGTAGGCCTGCGCACACGCAAGCTCCGGGCAAAGCTGGCTCTCTATAGCGTCGGCCGACGAACTATCGTTTCGCCGTATTCGACCGGAACCTTCTTGCCGTTCCGGTCGATTGTCAGCGCAAGGAGCGTCTGGCCGGTCCCGGCCGGCTGCCTTCCGTTCCGCGCCGGGCGGCCTCATACGCCTCTCCCTTTGACACCAAGGGTGGACGCGGTACCATCGCGGCAACCGCAGCTTGGCCTGCCGGCTTTCTCGATTGCGGTTGCGACTGTTTGCAGGAATGGCCTCATCGGCGGCAAGACCGAGGGCCCGAACGTCGAAAGCGGGGGAAAGCCTTTGCAGGACATGCAGGGAAAGTGGCTGAGCAGGAAGACGCTGCAGTATGGATTGCTGCTGGCCGTCTCGGTTGCCACGCTCTCGGGCTGCGTTTCCGCGGTCACCACGGATATGCGCGCGGACAACACGACCGCGCAGGATAGCGAAGGCGCCGTCGTCGCGGGCGGCGATGCAGCCGTTGCGGTTGCCGCGCCGACGGACGGCGCGCAGGCGGCCGCCATGACGGCCGACGCCGCAAGCGCCGAGGCCGGCCAGCAGACGGCGGGCGCCGACATGGCAAGCCTCGTCATGCAGCCGGCATCGCTCGACGCGGGCAAGGCGAGCATCTATTCGAGCGGCGGCGGCGCACCGACGGGCACCGCCGATGCGGCGAAGACCGCCGGCATGAACGCCTCCGCCGGCAGCCTCTATGCCGGCTCCGGTGCCGCGGGCGCCGAACAGACCGGCCGCCTGCCCGTCGAAGACATGCCGCCGGTCGATACATCCGGCCAGCAACAGGTCCTTGCCGCGACGGGCGGCGAAGACGGCCTGCCGGCGAACGTTCCGGTTCCGACGACGGCGCGGACCGCCCTGGTCGCGGAAGGCGCCGAGGGTAATGCGGCCGGCTTTGCCCTCGCAAGCCAGCCGGAGGACGGCATGGCGGCGGGCGGCGCACGCAAGGATGCAACGCAGGGCTCGCTTTTTGCCGGCACGGTCGAAGCCGCGAGCGAGGCAGGCGGCGTGACGCGGAAGCCGCGCCGCGTGCTGAACCGCAATGCCGCGAATGCCATGCAGGTTGCCTCGCTCGGCGTGCTGCCCGGCGTTTCGGACGCCACTCCGCTCTCGTCCGACGATCATTCCGAAGCCGACGAAGTCGACGACGACACGCCGGAATTCAAGGAGGTCGCCTCGCTTGCGGGCCTTGCCCGCCTCGCCCCGAACGGTCTCTGGCTGCAGACGGAAAAGGTCAAGACCGGCTGTTTCAAGCCGGAGCTCCTGCAGGTGCTGAAGACGGTCGAGAACCATTACGGCAAGCCGATCATCGTCACGTCGGGCCTGCGCGCCATCAAGCCGGGCCGGTCCAAGCAGTCGCTTCATACGCGCTGCGAGGCGGCGGACATCCAGATATCCGGGGTCACGAAATGGGAGCTTGCGGAATATCTGCGCAGCATGCCCGGCCGCGGCGGCGTCGGCACCTACTGCCATACCGAGTCCGTGCATATCGACGTGGGCGCCGAGCGCGACTGGAACTGGCGCTGCCGCCGCAAGAAGTAGCCGGCAATCAACCCTTTGTTTCGACAAGGTCTTTTCTAATGGAAGCCGCCCCTCTGGCGGCTTTTCATTTTTTTGTCGCGATGGCTTTTTCCCGCTTGCGGAAGCGTAATCGCCCTTCTATAAGACGCCCACCGCACGCGCCCTTCGTCTATCGGTTAGGACGCCAGATTTTCATT
>CBIMFD010000072.1:0-13888 GCA_966243085.1 uncultured Shinella sp. | reverse complement strand
TCCGGCACGGCGAACTCGTCGTCGCCCTTGATCAGCAGCCAGTTCTCGCGCTTCTCGCCCGGCTTGCCGTGCATGCGCACGAGATGCCAGCGGCCGTGCAGCTTCTCGCCGTCGAGCTCGAATTCGAGATGGCCTTTGGCGTAGGCCTTGTGGGCGTCGCCGAGCGGGTTCCAGATGCCGCGATCCCAGACGATGACCGTGCCGCCGCCATATTCGCCCTTGGGAATGGTGCCCTCGAAGTCGCCATAGTCCAGCGGATGATCCTCGACATGCACGGCGAGCCGCTTCTCGCTCGGCACGAGGCTGGGGCCGCGCGTCACCGCCCAGCTTTTCAGCACGCCGTCCATCTCAAGGCGGAAATCGTAGTGGAGGCGGGTGGCGTCATGCTTCTGGATCACGAAGCTGTGGCCGCGCTTGCGGCCCTTGCGCCCCTTGGGCTCGGAGGTCGTGCGGAAGTCCCGCTTCTGCCGGTAGACGTCGAGCGTCGCCATTCTCACCCTGCCTTCCGCCGGCTGGCTGCCGGCTTGCGTTTCGCCGCGGCTTTCTTCTTCGTCGCGCCGGCGCTCTGGCGCAGCGCTTCCATCAGGTCGATGACCTTGCCCTCGGTCTTCGGCCGGGCAGGCTTGATCTTGCGGCCTTCGATCTTCGCCTTCACCACCTCGGCAAGGGCGGCGTCGTACCGGTCGTCGAAGGTCTTGGGGTCGAAGCGACCGCTTTTCGTCTTGATGATGTGCTCGGCAAGCTCCAGCATCTCGCCCTTCACCTTGATATCGGGAATCTCGGAAAAGGCTTCCTTCGCCGAACGCACCTCGTAGTCATAGGCGAGCGTCGTCGCGATGAGACCTGCATCGTGGGCGCGGATGATCAGGGTGCGGGCGCGGCGGAAGAGCACGGCCTGCGCCACCGCCGCCACCTTCTTCGCCTCCATGCCTTCGCGGATCAGCGCAAAGATCTCCTCGCCGTGCCGGTCGGCAGGCCGCAGGTAATAGGGCTTGTCGAAATAGAGGTCGTCGATGTCGGAGCAGGCGACGAAAGCCTCCACGGCCATCGTCTTGTCGCTTTCCGGCACGGCGGCGGCGATCTCCTCCGGCTGGAGCACGATATAGTCGTTCTCACCGGTCTCGTAGCCTTTCACCTGGTCTTCCTTCTCGACGGGCTTGCCCGTCTCGCTGTCGATGAATTCCCGGTGCAGCCGGTGACCTGTCCTGCGGTTGACGAGATGGAAGGAGACGCGCTCGCTCGTCGAGGCGGCGGTGTGAAGAGCGATCGGGCAGACCAGCTCTCCCAGTTTCAGGAAACCCTTCCAGTTGGCTCTCGGCGCCACGTTTCGCCCTCCGCTGCAAAGCGGAAGCAATGCCTCCCGGCCGCGATTGTTCCTTGCGGTTCCGCCGAACGTCCATGGGAAGCGGATTTGCAGACTGGTGTTCTGATATTTTAGTGTATAAGACGGTTCTTCGTGCCGCGAGAGGGCTGCACGGAAGCGGGGAGAGTACCATGAAATCCTGTCGATGCCTGTCCGTCACGGTTCGGGGCCGGATCCGATGAGCGGACTTACGACCGGCCAGCGAACGGGAACCGCCGTCCTCATCATGGTGGCTGCGTCCATTCTGGCGGGGTTCGATGCTGTCATCGTCCGCATGCTCGCCGGCGGAGTGCATCCCCTCACGATCGCGTTCTTCCGGGCGCTGTTCGGCCTTTGCGCGGTCCTGCCCTTCATGATGCGCCGGGTCCAGCTCCTGGCCTCGCCCTATCGGGGGGCGCATGTCGTGCGGGCGGGGCTGAAATTTGCCTCGCTCGTCGCTCTCTTCATCGCCTACGCCCATGCGCCGCTTGCCGATGCGACGGCGCTCAACTTCACCATGCCGATCTTCCTCACGCTCGGCGCCTGGCTCTTCCTCAAGGAGGAGGTGGCGCCCTCCGTCATCGGCGGCGTGCTTGCCGGCTTTGTCGGCGTCATGATCATCGTGCGGCCGGGTGCGGGCACGTTCGATCCCTGGCTGCTCTTCGCGCTTGCCGGCGCGATCCTCACGGCCGTCAGCCAGTTGATGCTGCGACGCATGGCGCTGCGCGACACGACGGACCGCCTCGTCGCCTGGAACCTTCTCGCCATGGTGGGGCTGGGGCTGCTGGCCGCCGTGCCCGTCTGGGTGACGCCGACGCCGATGCAGCTCGGCCTCCTCGCCCTGCAGGGCGTGCTCGGGGCGCTCAACATGACGCTGATCACCCGGGCCTTCGCCATGGCGAACGCCTCCTATCTCGCGCCGCTGGATTTCCTGCGCCTGCCTGTCGTGGCGGTCATGGCCTTCCTCTTTTTCGGCGAGGTGGCACCCGTGACGACCTGGATCGGCGCGGCGACGATCTTCATCGCAACGCTCGCTGCTGCCGGCGGCGCGCGCCTTCGCCGGCGCCGTTTCGAGGACGAAGGCTGATGACGGTCAAAAAAACAGGTTCACAAAAATCTCAGATGCACTAATATATTACCTGAGAGTGAGTTCGGACCGCAGTCCGCGACCGCTCCTGAGGAGCCAATAAGCCGGAACGGCGGCTTTCGCGGGCACGATCCCGAAGAATGCCGTGCAACGAAATTCTCACTCGGGAGGAGTGATATGAAATCATTCATCAGCAAGCGGGCCCTTGCGAGCGGTGTCTCGCTGATAGGGCTCGTCGTGCTCGTGTTCTTTCTGTCAAGGCTGACGGGGGATCCGACCGACCTTTACCTGCCTCTCGATGCATCCACGGAAATGCGCGACCAGTTCCGCGAGATGCATGGTTTCAACGATCCGCTGATCGTGCAGTTCGGCCGCTATGTCGCCGACCTCGCCCGGTTCGACTTCGGCGAGTCGCTGCGTCAGGCCCGACCGGCGATGGACGTGGTGCTCGAGGCGTTCGGCTGGACCTTCTGGCTCGCCGTCATCACCATGTCCTGCGTGACGCTGGCGGCCATCGTCATCGGCTCGCTCGCCGCCTTCCGCGTCGGCGGCATCTTCGACCGCATCGCCACCTTCTTCTCGCTGATCGGCGCCGCCGCGCCGGATTTCTGGCTCGCCATCGTGGCGATCGTCATCTTCGCGGTCAAGCTCCACTGGCTGCCGACCTCGGGAACGGGCACGCCCTGGCACTGGATTCTTCCCGTCTCGGTGCTCTTCATCCGCCCCTTCGGCCTTATCCTCCAGGTGGTGCGCGGCTCGATGATCGGGGTCCTCTCCTCCCCCTATGTCAAGACGGCGCGTGCCAAGGGCGTGCGCACGCATGCCATCATCTTCGTGCACGGCCTGCGCAACGCCATGCTGCCGGTCATCACGGTGATCGGCGACCAGGCCGCGGCCATCCTCAACGGCGCGGTCGTGGTCGAGACCGTCTTCGGCTTCCCCGGCATCGGCAAGCTGATGATCGATTCCATTCTGCTGCGCGATTTCGCCGTCGTCCTCGCCGTCATCATGGTGTCGGCGCTGGCGATCTTCATCATGAACCTCCTGATCGACCTCGCCTATGCGCTGCTCGATCCCCGCATCCGGTATTGAGCGATGACCATGGCAGACACGCAAATCCTTTCCGGGCGGAAGCAGAGCGGGGCGCTCGGGCGCTGGTTCTCCATGCTGTGGGCCGACAAGCTCGCCTTCTTCGCCGCACTCTTCCTCTTCGTCGTTCTGCTCTGCGCGATCCTCGGGCCGTATTTCCTCGATGCGTTCGCCACCAAGCAGAACCTTCGCGGCCGCAACGCGCCGCCGTTCGACCTTACGCATGGCTGGGTCTACGTATTGGGCGCCGATGCACTCGGCCGGCCGCTTCTTGCACGCATCATCGTGGCAGCGCAGAACACCATGCTCGTCGCGGCGGGCGCTGTCGCCGCGTCATCCGCCGTCGGCAGCGCGCTGGGGCTCGTCGCCGGCTACAGCCGGCGTTCGGCCGCCCAGTGGATCATGCGGCTCGGCGACGTCATCATGTCCTTCCCGTCGCTGCTGCTCGCCGTCATCGTGCTCTACATGCTGGAGCCGTCCGTCGCCAATATTGTGCTGGTGCTGGCCATCACGCGCATCCCGATCTACCTGCGCACCACGCGTGCCGAGGTGCTGGAAGTGCGCGAGCGGATGTTCGTGCAGGCGGCGACCGTCATGGGCGCCTCTCACCGGCGCATCGTCTTCCGCCATATCCTGCCGGTCATCGTGCCGACGCTGGTGACGATCGCCACGCTCGATTTCGCCTTCGTCATGCTGGCCGAATCCTCGCTGTCCTTCCTCGGTATCGGTATCCAGGCGCCCGAGATCACCTGGGGCCTCATGGTCAGCCAGGGCCGGCCGTATCTGACCAACGCCTGGTGGCTTTCCTTCTGGCCGGGCCTTGCGATCATCCTGACGACCCTGTCGCTCAACCTGTTGTCGAACTGGCTGCGCATCGCACTCGATCCGACGCAGCGCTGGCGCCTCGAGATGAAAGGCCGGAAAAATGGCTGAACACCTGCTTGAAGTGCGCGACCTCTCGGTCGAATTCCACACGGCCGCCGGCACGGTCAAGGCCGTCCAGGACGTGAGCTGGCACCTCGACCGCGGCGAGACGCTCGCCATCCTCGGCGAGAGCGGGTCGGGCAAGTCCGTCTCCGCCTCGGCGATCATGAACCTGATCGACATGCCGCCGGGCAGGATTACCGGCGGAACGATCCTCTTCAACGGGCGGGACATGCTGTCGATGACGGCGGAGGAACGCCGGGCGATCAACGGTGCGCGCATCGCCATGATCTTCCAGGACCCGCTCGCCCATCTCAACCCCGTCTATACGGTCGGCTGGCAGATCACGGAAATGATGACGACCCACGCCGCTCCGCGCGGGGAGGCACGGGCGCGGGCGCTCGACCTCATGAAGCGTGTCGGCATTCCGCAGCCCGAACAGGCGATGAGCAAATATCCGTTCCAGTTCTCCGGCGGCCAGCGTCAGCGGCTGATGATCGCCATGGCGCTCGCCTGCAAGCCGGACATCCTGATCGCCGACGAGCCGACGACGGCGCTCGACGTGACGGTGCAGGCCCAGGTGCTGGAGCTTCTGGGCGAATTGCAGCAGGAAACCGGCATGGGCCTCCTGCTCATCACGCACGACCTCGGCGTCGTCGCCGAAATCGCCGACCGGGTGGTTGTGATGAATGCCGGCCGCATCGTCGAATCCGGCAATGCCGCCGAGGTCTACCGGAACCCGCAGCATCCCTATACGAAGAAGCTCATCGACGCCGCGCCCGGCAAGGGCGAGATGCCGGGCGAGCGGGAGCGTAAGGGCGAGCCGTTGCTTTCGGCCATTGGCCTGCACAAGACCTACGGCGCTTTCCACGCATTGAAGGGCGTCGACATTTCTATCATGCCAGGAGAGACCGTGGCGGTGGTCGGCGAAAGCGGGTCGGGCAAGTCGACGCTGGCGCGGGCTATCCTGCGCCTCGACGATCCCAATTCCGGGCAGGTCCTCTATCGCGGCCGCGACCTCCTTGCGATGAGCCCGCGGGCGCTGTTCGGCCTGCGGCGCGACCTGCAGATGGTCTTCCAGGATCCGACGCAATCGCTCAATCCGCGCATGACGGTGTTCCAGCTCATTTCCGAAGCCTGGGCCATCCACCCCGGCATCCTGCCGAAGGCGCGGTGGAAGGAGCGGGTGGCCGAACTCCTCGTCAAGGTCGGCCTGAAGCCGGACATGGCGGAGCGCTACCCGCACCAGTTCTCCGGCGGCCAGCGCCAGCGCATCGCCATCGCGCGAGCGCTCGCCATGGAACCCAAGCTGATCGTCTGCGACGAGGCGGTGTCCGCTCTCGACGTCTCGATCCAGGCGCAGGTGATCGCACTTCTCGACGGCTTGCGGCGGGAGTTCGGCCTGTCTTATCTGTTCATTGCGCACGATCTGCCGGTGGTGCGCGATTTCGCCGACCGCGTCGTCGTCATGAGGGGCGGGGAGATCGTCGAGGAGGGGCCGGTGCGGCAGATCTTCGACGCGCCCGCCCATCCCTATACCCGCGCGCTGCTGGCGGCGAGCCTCGATCCCGACCCGGAGATCCAGGCCGCACGCCGCGCCGCCCGCAACCTCGAGGAAGGACTTGAAATAGCATGAAACCCGATGTTCTGGTTGCCTATCCCCTGCGGCCCCGCCAGATGGCGATGCTGGAGGAGACCTATACTGTGCACCGCCTCGACCTGCTGGAGGGAGCGGCCCGCGAGGCGATGCTGGCCGAGGTCGGCCCGCGCTGCGCTGCCATGGTGGTCAACGGCCATGTCGCGATTGACGACGCGTTTCTCGCAAAACTGCCCGGGCTGAAGATCGCCGCCTGCTCCTCGGCCGGCTTCGACCAGATGGACGTTGCGGCGATGACCCGGCGCGGCATCACGCTCACCAACACGTCGGACGTGCTGCTGGACGATGTCGCGGACATGGCGCTGCTCCTGATGCTGGCAGCGCGCCGCCGGCTGGTGGTCGGCGACCGCTATGTCCGCTCGGGCGACTGGGGCCGCAAGGGCATGATGCCGCTGACCACCTCGGCGGCCGGCAAGAAGGCGGGCATCGTCGGGCTGGGGCGCATCGGGCTTGCGATCGCGCGGCGCTGCGAGGCGGTCGGCCTGACGATCGGCTACTACGGTCGGTCGAAGAAGGCCGGCAACGGCTATGCCTATTTCGACGATCCGGTGAAGCTCGCCGCCTGGGCGGACATCCTCATCGTCGCGACGCCGGGCGGGGCGGAGACGGAGAAGCTGATTTCCGCGGACGTGCTCGACGCGCTCGGGCCGGAAGGCAGCCTCGTCAACATCTCGCGCGGCACGGTGGTCGACGAGCCGGCGCTGATCCGTGCCCTCCAGGAGGGGCGTATTGCCTCGGCGGGCCTCGACGTCTATCTCAACGAGCCCAATCCGGACCCGGCCTTCGCCGCGCTCGACAACGTCGTGCTCTATCCGCACCATGCCAGCGGCACGGAGGAGACGCGCGACCGCATGGCCCAGCTCGTCATCGACAATCTCGCGGCCTTCTTCGCCGGCAAGCCGCTGCTGACGCCCGTGAACTGACGGGCGTCAGGCGGCGAAATAGTGCGGGAACTCCGCGCGCAGCTCCTCGACCTTGGAGACCGTGCGGCTGAGATGATCGCGGATGGCAGCGATGGCGGCAGTCTCGTTGCCCGCCGCGATCGCCTCGACGATGGCGCGATGGCCGTCGAGGATGTTGATGATCTTGCCCTTCTCGGGAAGGTGCAGGCGGCGGATGCGCTCCAGATGCCCGGAGCGCTCGCGGATGAGCTGGTGCAGGCCGCTGCGCCTGACGCCGGCAAACAGCGTCTGATGGAACAGTTCGTCCAATTCCTGGAAGATCGAGAGTTGGTCGGTGTCGTCGGCGACGGCCTCCTGCATCTTGATGATCGAGCGCGCCCGCGTGACCGTCGAGGAATCGGGCTCCAGCGCCAGGCGGCGGCAGACTTCCGTCTCCAGCGCGACGCGCAGGAAGTGCGCCTCGTAGGTCTGCGGCACGTCGATGCGTGTGACGACGGTGCGCGACTGCGGATAGATGCGCACCAGCCCTTCCTGCTTGAGAAGCTGCATCGCCTCGCGGATCGGCGTCTGGCTCACCTCGTAGGTTTCCGTCAGTTCCGTGCGCGAAAGCGTCGTGTCCGGCGGAAGCTGGATGGTGATGATCCGCTTGCGCAGGTCGTCGTAGACCCGCTGGACGGTGCTGCCTGCGACCGACGGAAAACCGGAGGGCGCAAGTCCGAATGTCTGGGCAAGCGATGTGTTCATGGGGTGATCCTTTTCGCTCAGTGTTAGCCGGGCCGCAACTCATACACAAGAATAGAAATATAGGTGTTGATATAGATGTAGAACTGAAATATTAGTATGGATGTTGAGGCGCGGCAATGGTCTGCCGCGAAAGGAGATGAGAATGGCCGGGAGGAAGAGCTACGAGGAACTGCGCTCGGCGCGGTGGATGATGCCGGACGACCAACGGTCGTTCGGGCACCGCTCGCGTACGATGCAGATGGGCTATTCGCCGGACGACTGGCAGGGCAAGCCGATCATCGCGATCATCAACACCTGGTCGGATGCCCAGCCCTGCCACATGCATTTCCGCGAGCGCGTCGACTGGGTGAAGCGCGGCATCCTTCAGTCGGGCGGCTTTCCCATGGAGCTGCCGGCGCTCTCGCTGTCTGAGAATTTCGTCAAGCCGACGACCATGCTCTATCGCAACATGCTGGCGATGGAGACGGAGGAGCTGCTGCGCTCCCACCCGATCGACGGTGCGGTGCTGATGGGCGGCTGCGACAAGACCACGCCGGCCCTCGTTATGGGTGCGGTCTCGATGGGTATTCCCTTCGTCTATCTTCCGGCCGGCCCCATGCTGCGCGGCAACTATGCCGGCAAGACGCTGGGCTCGGGCACGGACGGCTTCAAATACTGGGACGAGCGGCGCGCCGGCACCATTTCCAAGGAGGAATGGCAGGGCATCGAGGGCGGTATCGCCCGCAGCTACGGCCACTGCATGACCATGGGCACCGCCTCCACGATGACGGCCATCGCCGAGGCGCTGGGGCTGACCCTGCCGGGCGCCTCCTCGATCCCGGCGGCGGACGCCAACCACCAGCGCATGTCGGCGGCCTGCGGCCGGCGCGTCGTCGAGATGGTCTGGGAGGATCTGACGCCCGACAAGATCCTCACTCAAGCCGCCGTCAACAATGCGGTGACCGTCGCCATGGCAACGGGCTGTTCGACCAACGCGATCATCCATCTCATCGCCATGGCGCGCCGCGCCGGCGTTCCGCTCGAGCTCGACGACCTCGACCGTATCGGCCGCACGACGCCGGTGATCGCCAATATCCGTCCTTCCGGCACGACCTATCTCATGGAGGACTTCTTCTATGCCGGGGGCCTTCGCGCGCTGATGAAGCAGCTCGGCGACAAGCTGGACCCGACCGCCATCACCGTCACCGGCCGACCGCTGGTGGAAGGGCTCGACACGGTCAAGGTCTGGAACGATGACGTGATCCGGCCGCTCTCCAACCCGGTCTACCACGAGGGCTCGCTTGCCGTCCTCAAGGGCAATCTCGCGCCCGACGGCGCGGTCATCAAGCCGGCGGCCTGCGATCCGAAATTCCATCGCCATCGCGGCCCGGCGCTCGTCGCCGACAGCTATGCCGAGATGAAGAAGATCATCGACGACCCGGACTATCCGCTGACGCCCGACACGGTTCTGGTGCTGCGCAATGCCGGCCCACAGGGCGGACCCGGCATGCCGGAATGGGGCATGATCCCCATGCCGAAGGCGCTGCTGAAACTCGGCCTGCGCGACATGGTGCGCATTTCCGATGCACGCATGTCCGGCACGAGCTTCGGGGCCTGCGTGCTGCACGTCTCGCCGGAAGCCTTCGTCGGCGGGCCGCTCGCGCTGTTGAAGACCGGCGACATCGTCGAGCTCGATATTCCCGCCCGCAGGCTCGACATGCTGGTGGCGGAGGAGGAACTGGCGGCGCGCCGCGCCGCCTGGCAGGCGCCCGAACCCCGCTACGAGCGCGGCTACGGCTTCATGTTCACCAAGCATATCGAGCAGGCCGACAAGGGCTGCGATTTCGATTTCCTGCGCACCGAGTTCGGCGGCAAGACGCCGGAACCGGCGATCAACTGAGGAGGACCGGCCATGTTCAACCCTGATGTCCGCGTCATCCCGGCCCAGCCGCCGAAGGCCGGCTTTGCGGCAGGCCCCGCCAGGCTGGACGCCATCCGTTCCGTCAAGCTGTCGCTTGCCTACCTGCCACTCGCCCGGCCGATCAGCGACGCCAAGGTTCTGACGGGCCGGCAGAAGCCGCTCACCGAAGTCGCTTTTCTCTTTTGCGAGATCGTCTCGGAAGCCGGCCATGAAGGCCTCGGCTTCAGCTATTCCAAGCGCGCCGGCGGACCGGGACTCTATGCCCATGCCTGCGAGATCGCGGAGAACCTCATCGGCGAGGACCCGAACGACACCGCCCGGATATGGGACAAGCTCTGCTGGGCGGGCGCCTCGGTCGGCCGCTCCGGCATCGCCACGCAGGCGATCGCCGCCATGGATATCGCGCTCTGGGACCTGAAGGCCAAGCGCGCCGGCCTGCCGCTCGCCAAGCTCCTCGGCGCGCATCGCGACAGCGTCGCCTGCTACAACACCTCGGGCGGTTTCCTGTCGTCCAGCGTGGAGGAGATCTGCGCTGCCATCGACCGCTCGCTTGCGGCCGGCATCGGCGGCATCAAGATCAAGGTCGGCCAGCCCGACCCCATGGCGGACTTGAGGCGCCTCGACGCGATCACCAGCCATCTTGCCGGCCGCGCGCCGCTGATGGTCGACGCCAACCAGCAATGGGACCGCACGACGGCGCTGCGCTTCGGCCGGCTGGTCGAGCCGCTGGACCTTGAATGGATCGAAGAGCCGCTCGACGCCTATGACGCCGAAGGCCACGCCGCGCTCGCCCGCGAACTCGCGACGCCCATCGCCACCGGCGAGATGCTCGCCAGCCCCGACGAGCACATGGCGCTTATCAAGGCCGATGCGGTGGATTTCATCCAGCCCGACGCGCCGCGCGTCGGCGGCATCACGCCGTTCCTGCGCATCTGCACGCAGGCCGAGGCCAAGCGCATGCGCCTTGCGCCGCATTTCGCCATGGAAATTCACCTGCACCTCGCCGCCGCCTATGCGCACGAGCCCTGGGTGGAGCATTTCGACTGGCTCGCGCCGCTCTTCAACGAGGCGCTCGAGATCAGGGACGGCCGCATGATCGTGCCGCCGCGCCCCGGCCTCGGCTGCTCCCTGACGGGCAAGGCGCGCGACTGGACCGTCGAAACCCGCAGCTTCGGCCATTGAGGAGGAACCATGAAACCCGAAACCCGCGAAAAACTGATGGGTGTTTCCGTCGCGACCCTGTGCTCGGCGCTCTACAAGCGCGGCCTCAAGAACCAGACGATCCAGGACGTGCATCCCGTGCGGCCGAAGGGCCGCAACATGGTCGGGCCTGCCTTCACGCTGCGCTACATGCCGGCGCGCGAGGATCGCAATCCCATGTCGGTCTTCCGTGATCCGAAGCACCCGCAGCGCGTGGCGATCGAGACGTGCCCCGAGGGCGCCGTGCTCGTTATGGACAGCCGCAAGGATCCGCGCGCGGCCTCGGCCGGCGATATCCTCATCACGCGCCTCATGATGCGCGGCGGGGCAGGGGTGGTGACCGACGGCGGCTTCCGCGATTCCATGACCATCGCCGAACTCGATATCCCGGCCTATCACAACCGTCCGTCTAGCCCGACGAACCTCACCCTGCACGAGGCCATCGACATCAACGTGCCGATCGGCTGCGGCGACGTCGCGGTATTCCCCGGCGATGTGGTGGTGGGCGACGACGACAGCGTCATCATCATCCCGCAGGAGATCGCCGACGAGATCGCCGACGAGGCCGTCGAGATGACCGCCTACGAGGATTTCGTCGTCGAACGGGTGAAGGCGGGCCACACCATCGTCGGCCTCTATCCCGCGACGGACGAAAGCAATCTCGCGCTCTTTGCCGATTGGCGGGCCGCGAACGGCCGTTAGGCCGGACGCACGGTCGAAAGAAAGACAGTCTGGGGCCGGAGCCGCGCGTTCCGGCCGTGAGGACCCGCGTGCCGCGGTTCCTGCAGCCTACCGGAAATTTCCCGCCGCTCTTCCGACCGAAGGCCGGCGCAACTGAACGAGGAGAACATCATGATCGCCCCCAACGACCTGCGCGAGATCATTCGCAACGGCCTCCTGTCCTTCCCGGTCACGCCGTTTGACGCCGACGACCGCTTCGCGCCCAAGCCTTTCTCGGCGCATCTCGAATGGCTGTCCTCCTATCCCGTCGCCGGCCTCATCGTCGCCGGCGGCACGGGCGAACTCTTCTCGCTGACGCCGGGCGAGGTGGTCGAGGTCGTCCGCGCGGCGCGCGCCGTTTCCAAGGACGCGCCGGTCATCGCCGGCTGCGGCTACGGCACGCGCATCGCCTGCGACATGGCGCGCGAGATCGAGGCGGCCGGCGGCGACGGCATCCTGCTCCTGCCGCATTACCTCACCGAGGCGCCGCCCGAAGGCATCGCCGCGCGCATCCGCGCCGTCTGCAAGGCGACCAGCATGGCGGTCATCGTCTATAACCGCGGCCAGGCCCGCGTCTCCGCCGACCAGCTCGCGAAACTCGCCGACGAATGCCCGAACCTCATCGGCTTCAAGGACGGCACGGGCGACATCGACACGGTGCGCCGCGTGACGGTGATGCTCGGCGACCGCCTCTCCTATATCGGCGGCATGCCGACGCACGAGCTCTTCGCCCAGGCCTATCGCGGCGCGGGCATGCCGACCTATTCCTCGGCGGTGTTCAACTTCGTGCCGGAAACGGCCCTGAAGTTCCATGGCGCCTTCCTTGCCGGTGACGACGCGACCTGCGAGCAGATGCTGCGCGACTTCTACTATCCCTTCGCCCGCATCCGCGACCGCAAGTCCGGCTATGCCGTCTCGGCAGTCAAGGCCGGCGTGCGCCTGCGCGGTTTCGATGCAGGCCCGGTCCGCGCGCCGCTCACCGACCTCACCGAGGAGGAGGTCGACATGATGCGGCAGCTCATCGAGTCCACCAAATGACGCCGGCTCCGGTGCAAGAGGCGCTTGCCGGCATTTCCGGCATTCTGGTGACGCCGTTCGATGCGGCGGACCGCATTGCGCCGGCGCGCCTGCGGCCGATCCTCGACCGGGCGCTTGCCGCCGGCCTGCATGTGCCGGTGGTCAACGGCAATACCGGCGAGTTCTACGCGCTGACGATCGAGGAGGCCGAGGCAATGGCCGGCGAGGTCTGCGCGCTGGTCGATGGCCGTGCGCCGGTCCTTGCCGGCGTCGGGCGCTCGGTGAAGGAGGCCTGCCGCCTTGCCGCCGCGGCGCGGCGGGAGGGTGCGGCGGGCCTGATGATCCACCAGCCGCCCGATCCCTTCGCCTCGCCGCGCGGCGTTACCGACTATGTGCGGCGGGTGGCGGAGGCGGCGGACGGCCTGCCGATCATGCTTTATCTCCGCAACGACGCCATCGGGACGGCCGCCATCGCCGCGCTCTGCGCCGTGCCCGGCGTCGTCGGGGTCAAATGGGCGACGCCCAACCCGATGAAGCTTGCCGAGGCCATCGCCGCCTGCGATCCGGCCATTCTCTGGGTCGGCGGCCTTGCCGAAGTGTGGGCGCCCGCGCTCTACGCCGTCGGCGCGCGGGGCTTCACCTCCGGTCTCATCAATGTCTGGCCGGAACGTTCGCTTGCCATTCTCGCCGCGCTCGATGGCGGCGACTATGCCGGCGCCCGCGCGCTCATTGCCGACATGGCGCCCTTCGAGGCGGTGCGGGCGATGGAGCTCAACGGCACCAATGTCACCGGCGTCAAGGCGGCGCTTGCCGCCATGGGCACCGACTGCGGTCCCACGCGCCCGCCGGCTTCCTGGCCGCTGACGGCCGAGCAGCAGGCGGTTCTGGAGCGCTTTCTGAAAGCCAATCGACTCATCCACGCTTGAAATAGGAGGTGAATTAAAATATTAGTATGCATGTGCATAAGATGGTCCGCAATTCGGAGGGGAATTGCCGTTCGGATCATCACCACGGCCTCAAGGTCTGATTTTCATCATGGAAAGAGGCGTCCCGCGGGACGCAGGGAGGAGACCGAAATGAAACTCCGCATGGCAGCTTTCTGCCTTTCAACCACCGCACTGGCGTTCTGCGCCGTCCCCGCAATGGCACAGGACAAGAGCAAGGACGTGACGATCGTGCTTGCCGAAACCGTCGACGTCGTCGAACCCTGCATGGCCGCACGCCAGGATGTCGGCCGCGTCATCTCCGAGAACGTCAACGAGATGCTCGTCGAGTTCGACTATGTGAACGGCGGCCTCAAGCCGCG
>CBIMFD010000071.1:0-13904 GCA_966243085.1 uncultured Shinella sp. | reverse complement strand
GGCCGGCGGCCCCTTCGATCTGCTTCCAGCGGGAGAGCGCGCCCGGCTTGAACGGGAAGGCGACCGAGCCGAAGAGGCCGGTCGTCACGGTGCCCGTCGTCGTCATGTCGAGGCCGAGATCGTTCGCCGCGCCAAGGCTTGCGCTCATCTCGACGGCTGCCGGGAGCGCGGGGAGCGGGGCGTCGGCCCGCATCTTGCCGTTCGCGGCGCTATCGGCAAAGAGAACGCCGCCGAGCACGATGCCGCTCACCGCCGCGATGGTGTGCCGTCTTGCCGAAGATGCCTGTTTCGTTGCCATCGGTCTGCTCTCCAAGGTTGAGAGCAATCTATCCGGCCGAATTATACATCCCGCTAAAATACACGGTGAACGTGCACTTTATTTCTAAATGCAACTTGATTAAAATTCTATAGTATGAGGCAACGCAGGATTAACCATGCGGAGGCGCCGGACGGTCGGGCCGCCGTGAAGAGACCGTGCCAAACCCGCGGCACGGTCTCCTGTGGGCTTGCATTTACCAGGTCTTGCTGAGCTTGAAGGTGATCGTCCGTGCCTCGCCGTAGCCGCAGACGTTCACGCCCTGGCACCCGCTCACATATTCCTTGTCGAAGAGGTTCGCGACGTTGAGGGACGCGGTCCAGTCGTTCTTCTTGTAGCGGATCGCCGCATCGACGAGCGTCGCGTCGGAGACCTTGAGCGTGTTCGCCTCGTCCGCCCAGGACTCGCCCTGATAGCGCACGCCGGCGCCGACGCTCAGCCCGTCGAGCGCATCCGTGGTGAAGGCGTAGTCGAGCCAGAGCGCGGCGGTGACCGCCGGCACGATGTAAGGCGAGTTTCCGACGAGAGAGGGATTGAGCGGGTTCTTGCTGATTTCGATATCCGTATAGGAGAACGAGGCAAGGGCTCTCCAGTTCTCGTTCAGATTGACCTTGCCTTCGATCTCGAAGCCGCGCGACTGGACCTCGCCCAACTGGCGCGAAATCGTCGAGGGAGCGGGCTCGCTGACCGTGAAGTTCCGCTTGTCGATTTGGAAGAGCGAGGCCGTGATCAAGCCGTCGACGAAGGCCGGCTCGTACTTGACGCCCAATTCGTACTGCTCGCCTTCCTCAGGCTGGGCCAGACCCGTGGAGGTCGTGGCGATCAGCGGGCTGAAGAAGGTCGCGACGCTCGCATAGGGCGTGATGCCGTTGGCGAACTCGTAGGCAATCCCGGCGCGGCCGCTCCAGGCGCTTTCGTTGTAGCCGTAGCTGTTGGCAACCGGATTGAACGCCGCGACGCCGTTGTCGCTGTCCGTCTTCACGAAATCATAGCGTCCGTTCAGCGTGATGAGCCAGCCGTCGCCGAAACGCACCTGATCCTGCGCATAGACGCCGATCTGGCTCAGGCTGACGACCTGATCCGTCGACAGCATGCCGGTGCCCAGCGGCAGGCCATGGACCGGGTCCGTGGCGCTGATCGGCGGGGTGGCGCCGCAGCAATACTGCTCGGTGTCGAGGCGGTAGTAGCGGTAGTCGAGGCCTGCCATGAAGCTGTGGCTCGCCTGGCCCAGATCGAATTCCGTCTCGACACGGTTGTCGATCGTGAAGCTGTCGGCGACCGATTTGTGCTCGAAGCGGGACCGCGCCAACTCATAGTCGGGTCCGGTGGGAGCGCCGCCCACCCATCCGCCGAGGAAAAGGCTGTCCTCGTGCTTGCGCAGGTGGCTATAACGGACGTTCTGGGAGAATTTCCAGCCGTTGTCGAACGTGTGCTCGAACTCATAGCCGAGCATGTTCTGCACGTAGTCGCCGTCGTCTATGCCCGGCTCGCTGTAGAAGGCGTCGCGGTCGATCCGGCCGAAGGGTGCGTCGACCTCCGTGCCCACATAGGGGAAGAAGCCGTTGCCGACATGCACCTGATCGAGCGCGCCGGCATAGCCCCAGACGGTGAGGCTGGTGGACGCATCCGGCGTGATCGTCAACTGCGGCATGAGGAAGCCGCGCAAGTCTTCGGAATAGTCGGAATAGTTGTTGCCGCCAGAGATCTTGCCGGTCAGGCGATATTTCACGGTGCCGTCCGCGTTCACTGCATCCGACACGTCGAAGCCGAAGAAGGCATTGCCGTTCGAGTTGATACCCGTTTCGGCATAGTAGAGCGGATCGTCGGTCGGCCGCTTGCGGATCATGTTGATGAGGCCGCCGGGTGTCGCACCGCCGTAGAGAACGGAGGACGGCCCCTTCAGCACATCCACGCGCTCCAGCATGAACGGATCGATCTGGGTGCCGCCGAAGCCGTAGGTGAAAAGGCTGAGGCCATCCAGATAGACGCCGGTCTGCGCCACGTCGAAGCCGCGGATATAGAACCAGTCGGTATCCGGGTCGCTGCCGAACGGCTGCGTCGCGACGCCCGGCGTATAGCGCAGGATCTCGTCGACCTTGTTGGTGATGCCGCGATCCTGGAACTCCTGCTGGCCGACGACGGAGACCGATTGCGGAATATCGCTTAAGGGCGTGTCGCCCTTCGAGCCCGCCGAAGACGCCTTGGCGACATAGCCCTTGACCGGCGCGACGGCGGACCCTGCCGTGCCGGAGGCCCCTTCGACCACGACGGCCTGAAGCTGTGTCTCCTGCGCCAGCGCCGGCATGGCCGCGCCGAGCACGGCTGCCGCCGTGCTTGCCTTCAGCAGACCCGTCATCATCCCCAAAACTCTTGTTTTCATGAAACAACCCCACCGATGCCGCAGCCCCTGCATGCGGCGTAAATAAGATGAGCAGTTAACTCATCTTTATCGGGGCGGATTGAACGCATTTGCGGTTCTTGAACGGATTTTGACAATTTTGACCGCTTTGCGGCTACTTCTGCGCCTTGCGCCAATGGGCCGGCGGAAGGCCGGTGACCTGGCGAAAGATGCGGGTGAAATGCGCCTGGTCGGAAAAGCCCGTCTCCGCCGCGATGTCGCTCAATGCGGTGCCCTCGGAAAGCAGCATCTGCTGCGCCCTGCGGATGCGCATCTTCATCTGCCACTGGTGCGGCGCGGTGCCGGTCGATTCCTTGAAGGCCCGGCTGAAATGCGACTGCGAAAGGCCCGTCAGCGCGGCGAGTTCCTCCAGGCGGATGCTTCGCAGGCAATTGCCCTCGATGAAATCCAGCGCCCGCCGCAATTGCCATGCGGCGAGGGCGTTGCGCCGGCGCGGTTCGGACCGACCGAGCTTCATCGCGTCGATGATCAGCGCCATCGCCAGCCCGTCGCCGTAAAGATCGTGCAGCGGCTGCGGATTGGCGCATTCGGCGGCGATGAGCTGGCCGAGCGCCACGATCCTGGGATCGTTGAAGAGCAGGTGCGGATCGTTCAGTTTCTTCGGGTCGAGGTCCTCGCCGAGGCGCTTGAGGATCACCTCGGTATCGAAATGAAGGTCGAGGTGGCGCATGGAGCGCACGCCGATCACGTCGACCCACAGGTCCATGCCGGCCGGCACGAAGGAAATGGGCCGCTGCTCGGTATCCTGCGGCGTGGCGGAGCCGTCCGCGGTCATCTTGACCAGCGGGCGCCCCTCGCCTTCCGCCTCGAGCAGGATGAACAGCCGCGGATCGGCGGCGATATAGTAGCCGCCGGCGCTCGGCGCGCATTCCACTTCGGTGAGGTCGGCGGTGATGCCGTTCCACCGGCGGCTATGGATGTTGCCGACGACCTTGAAGCCGCTGATCCGGTTGTTCATTCGGGGCTGGAATGTCAACGCGCACCCCATAAGTGGAGTATAAACTGAAACTTTCATGCGCGAAGGCGGCGCCGCTGTCAATCGGGCATCTGCCCTGTGGCGCGACAAAGCCGGGCGGCTCAGGCTTTTGCCGCACGGGCCGCCAGTTGCGCGCGTGCAAGTAGGGGCACGAGCCAATCGACGAAGACGCGCACCTTGTTGCTCAGGTGGCGGTTCGGCGGATAGACGACGTAGAGGGGAACGGGGCCGGTGCGCCAGCCCGGCAGGACGGGAACGAGCTGGCCCCTGGCGAGCGCATCATGCGCCATGAAGCACGGCATCGGCGCGACGCCGAGGCCGGCAAGCGCCGCGGCGAGGTAGCTGCGCGCGTCGTTGACCGAGACGATGTACCGGCTGTGGATCTCGACCGTCTCGCCCTCCCGCTCGAATTCAAAGGGCATGATGCGGTTGGTCTGCGCGAGAAAGTAGTTCACGCAATGATGCGCCGCTTCCAGTTCCGACGGGTGGGACGGAGCGCCGAAGGCTTCGAGATAACGCGGCGCGGCACAGGCGATCATGTCCATCTCCCCGACGCGGCGGGCGATCAGCGACACGTTGCCCGGCGAACCGGCGCGCAGCGCGCAGTCCACGTTCTCGGCGAGATAATCCACGGTCCGGTCGCCGACGCCGAGGTCGATATGGATATCGGGATATTTCTCGTGAAAATCGTTGAGTTCGGGAATGACGAGGAGATCGGCGAAGGCGCCCGCCATTTCCACGCGCAGGCGGCCGCTGGGGCTGGTGCGCGAATGGCTGATGCTGCCGTCCAGTTCGTCGATCTCGCTGACGATCTGGTTCGCCCTTTCGTAGTAGAGTGCCCCGTCGGTCGTCACCATGACGCGGCGCGTGGTGCGGTTGAGGAGCTTGGTCTGGAGATGGGTTTCGAGATTCTGGATAAGGTTGCTGACGGTCGCCTTGGGCATGCCGAGGGCGGACGACGCCCGCGTGAAATTGCCCGTCTCCACCACGCGGAGGAAGGCGCGCATCGCAGAAAGCTGATCCATGGAACATTCTCGCCCTGAAAGATATGATTGTTCGGATTATTGAACAGTGAAATCGGTTTTACCACACTTATCCGAGGCAAAATGACGAACGATATAAATGGTGAGGGCCCCGCCTATTTCCAGGCGGGCCGCAGGACAAAATCGATGCCCGTAGAGATCAAGGACATGACATTCGACAAGGTGGCCCCCGCCCCCGTGTCGGTGCGCGTCTATCAGGGTGCGGAATATGCCAAGGGCGCGCCCGTCCTGCTCTACTTCCACGGCGGCGCGTTCAGGACGACGGGGCTTACGCATTGCCCGCTTGCCGAATGCATCGCCGGCACCGGCGCCATCGTCGCCGTGCCGGACTACAACGCATCCGGCAGCATCTTTCCCGAGCCGCTGGAAGTCGGCTTCTCGATCTTCTCCTATCTCGCCAAGAAGCGTGCGGGCCTCGGCGACCGCAAGTCGCCGCTGCTCATCGGCGGCGAGGAGGCCGGCGGCAATATCGCGGCCGGCGTCGCGCTCAAGGCGCGCGACCACTTCGCCGACGAGCTGGACGGCCAGGTGCTGCTCTCGCCGCTGCTCGACCCGTTCATGGCGACACAATCCTTCGGCAAGGCCGACGGCGGCATGCGCGAGCGCTGGTCGGACGGCTGGAGCCACTATCTCAGCGCAGGCGTCTGCCATCCCTATGCCGCGCCCTCGCTCTGCTCGCGCCTTGCGGGCCTTGCCCCGGCGCTGGTCCTTTCTTCGGCGGACGATCCGCTGCTCGACGAGACGCTCGGCTATGCCGCCCGCCTCACAGAAGCGGGCGTCACGGTTCGCCAGCATGTCCTTCCCGCGGGAACAGGCTGGCCGGGAATTTACGGCGGGACACTCAACGAGACCGAGCCCTGGGCGGACATCCTCTCCGACCAGTTCTGCGGCTTCATTCAAAATATTAGAGTTCACTGATTTTATATGAAACCAACGCATAGCGTGGCCTGAGGCCACAAGGAGAAAACAATGATTTCGAAGCGCAAGCGCTGGGCCCTCACGGGCGCCGGCCTGGGTCTGGCCGTGTCCGTTTCTGCCGCGGCCCTGATGTTTCAACTGCCGGGTACAACCGCGCAGGCGGAGGCCGTGGCATCGGCCGAAGTGCCCGCCGTGCCGGTGACGATCGCCGTGGTCGAGAACCGCGACGTGGTGACATGGCAGGAATTTTCCGGCCGGCTCGAGGCGATCGACCGCGTGCAGGTCCGCTCGCGCGTTGCCGGCGCCATCCAGTCGGTCGACTTCCGCGAAGGCGCGCTCGTCAAGGCGGGCGACCTCCTCTTCACCATCGATCCCGAGCCCTACAGGACGGCGGTAACGCAGGCCGAAGGCCAGCTCGCCTCCGCCGAGGCGCGGGTGAAGCTCGCAAACATCCAGCTCGAACGCGGCGAACGCCTCGTCCAGAGCAACAGCATCTCGCAAAGCGAGATCGACCAGCGCCAGAACGCGCTGGCCGAGGCCAATGCTGCCCTGAAGACCGCGCAGGCGGCCCTGCACGCCGCCCAGCTCGAACTCGACTACACCAATGTCCGTGCCCCTGTTTCCGGCCGCGCGGGCAAGGTGGAGATCACCGTGGGCAACCTCGTCGCGGCGGGCTCCGCCTCGCCGGCGCTGACGACGCTCGTCTCCGTCGATCCGATCTATGCGGGCTTCAACGTCAGCGAGGAGACGGTCGCCGCGGCGCTCGCCGCCCTGCCCGCCAGCGACGGCGCGCTGCGGCCCATCGAGCAGATCCCGGTCGAGGTCGGCACGCTCGCCGACGAGGGCACGCCGATCCGCGGCAGGCTCCAGCTCATCGGCAACGAGGTGGATGCGGCAAGCGGCACCGTCGCCGTGCGCGCCGTCTTCGACAATCCCGGCGGCAGGCTGATCCCCGGCCAGTTCGTGCGCATACGCATGGGCGAGCCGCGCGCCGAGAGCAAAATCCTCGTCAGCGAGAAGGCGATCGGCACCGACCAGGACAAGAAGTTCGTCTTCGTCGTCGACAAGGACAACAAGGTGGCCTACCGGCCCGTCGTGCTCGGCAGCCTGTCTGACGGCGAGCGTGTGGTCGAAAGCGGCCTTGCGGCCGGCGACAAGGTCGTCGTCAACGGCCTGCAGCGCATCCGCCCCGGCGCCGTCGTCGATCCTCAGGTGCAGGAGAACGTCGCCTCCGTGAAATAGGCGAAGCCCCCTCATCCGGCCCTTTCGGGCCACCTTCTCCCCGAGGGGAGAAGGAAGAGGGCGGGCGCCACCTCTCGTTCCCCCCTTCTCCCCTCGGGAGAAGGTGCCGGCAGGCGGATGAGGGGGCGCGGCAATCGCCATACCCAAAAGATCAGCAGGACGCCCGCGCCCTGCCGCCAACCACAGAAATCCCATGCCTGCCGGCGGAGCCTTGCCCGCCGGGCGGGTCCGTTCGTCCCTGGAGAGGGGTTCAAGACATGAATATTTCCCGTTTCTTCGTGGATCGCCCGGTCTTTGCCGGAGTGCTGTCGATCCTCATCGTGGTGGCAGGCCTGATCGGCATGCGCGCCCTGCCGATTTCCGAATATCCGGAGGTTGTGCCGCCATCCATCGTGGTGCGCGCCGTCTATCCCGGCGCAAACCCTGTCGTCATTTCCGAAACCGTCGCCACGCCGCTGGAAGAGCAGATCAACGGCGTGGAGGACATGCTCTACATGAACAGCCAGGCGACCTCCGACGGCGTCCTGACGCTGACCGTCACCTTCAAGCTCGGCACGGACCCGGACAAGGCGCAGCAGCTCGTGCAGAACCGCGTGGCGCAGGCCGAGCCCCGCCTCCCGGCGGAGGTGCGCGCGCTCGGCGTCACTACCGTCAAGAGCTCGCCCGACTTCATCATGGTGGTCAACCTCGTCTCGACGACGGACCGCTACGACGTCACGTATCTTCGCAATTACGCGACGCTGAACATCAAGGACCGCCTCGCCCGCATCGAGGGCGTCGGGCAGGTACAGGTCTTCGGCGCAGGCGATTACGCAATGCGCGTGTGGATCGACCCGCAGAAGGCGGCCGAGCACGGCCTTGCCGCAAGCGACATCACCAACGCGATCCGCGAGCAGAACGTGCAGGCTGCCGCCGGCATCATCGGCGCCTCGCCGACGCCGTCCGACGTGAACCTGCAGCTCAACGTCAACGCGCAAGGGCGCCTGCGCACGCCCGAAGAATTCGGCAACATCATCGTCAAGGCCGGACCGGAGGGGCAGATCACCCGTCTTCGGGACGTCGCCCGCATCGAGATGGGCGCGGCGGACTATACGCTGCGCTCGCTCCTCGACGGCCAGCCGGCCGTCGCCATCGCCGTGCTCCAGGCCCCCGGCTCCAACGCCATCGAGATCGCCGACAACGTGCGCGCGACCATGGACCAGCTCCAGCTTTCCATGCCGGACGGCGTGAAATACGAGATCGTCTACGACACCACGGAGTTCGTCCGCGCCTCCATCGACAAGGTCGTCGATACGCTGCTGGAGGCGGTGGCGCTCGTCGTGCTCGTCGTCATCCTGTTCCTGCAGACCTGGCGCGCCTCGATCATCCCGCTGCTCGCCGTCCCCGTCTCCATCATCGGCACCTTCGCGGTGATGTATGCCTTCGGCTTCTCGGTAAACGCGCTGACGCTCTTCGGCCTCGTGCTCGCCATCGGCATCGTGGTGGACGACGCGATCGTCGTCGTCGAAAACGTCGAGCGCAATATCGAGAACGGCCTTTCCCCGCGCGAGGCGACCTATCGCGCCATGCGCGAGGTCTCGGGGCCGATCGTCGCCATCGCGCTCGTGCTCGTCGCCGTCTTCGTGCCGCTCGCCTTCATCAGCGGCCTGTCCGGTCAGTTCTACCGGCAGTTCGCCCTGACCATCGCCATCTCCACGGTGATCTCGGCCGTCAACTCGCTGACCCTCTCGCCGGCGCTGGCCGCCCTTCTCCTGAAGGACCACCACGCCCCGAAGGACTGGCTGACCCGCGCCATGGACCGCCTGTTCGGCTGGTTCTTCCGCGGCTTCAACCGGGTCTTCGGCGCGGCCTCGAACGGCTACGGGCGCAGCGTCGGCGGGCTCGTCTCGCGCAAGTCTCTCGTCATGGCGCTCTATCTGGTGCTGGTCGGGGCGACCTATACGGTGTTCAACGCCGTGCCCGGTGGCTTCGTGCCGGCACAGGACAAGCAGTACCTCATCGGCTTTGCCCAGCTTCCGGACGGCGCCACGCTCGACCGCACGGAAGAGGTGATCAAGAAGATGAGCGCGATCGCGCTGGAACAGCCTGGCGTCTCCCACGCCATCGCCTTCCCGGGCCTGTCGATCAACGGCTTCACCATCGGCTCCAACTCGGGCATCGTCTTCGCCACGCTGGACGATTTCGACAAGCGGCAGACGCCGGAGCTTTCCGGCGGGGCGATCGCCATGCAGCTCAACCAGAAATTCGCCGGCATCCAGGACGCCTTCATCGCCATCTTCCCGCCGCCGCCGGTCAACGGCCTCGGCTCGACGGGCGGTTTCAAGCTGCAGATCGAGGACCGCGCCGGCCTCGGCTACAAGGCGCTCGACGAGGCGACGAAGGCCTTCCTTGCGAAAGCCTACCAGACGCCGGAGCTGGCGGGCCTCTTCTCCAGCTTCCAGATCAACGTGCCGCAACTCTACGCCGACCTCGACCGGGCCAAGGCCCAGCAGCTCGGCGTCAAGGTGACGGACGTGTTCGAGACGCTGCAGATCTACCTGGGTTCTCTCTACGTCAACGACTTCAACGCGTTCGGCCGGACCTACAGCGTGCGCGTGCAGGCCGATTCCGCCTTCCGCGCGGAGCCGGAGGACATCGGCCACCTCAAGGTGCGCTCGCAGTCCGGCGAGATGATCCCGCTCGCCGCCCTCCTGAAGGTGGATGCGACGACCGGGCCGGAGCGCACCACGCGCTACAACGGCTTCCTTTCCGCCGACATCAACGGCGGGCCGGCGCCGGGCTTCTCCTCCGGCCAGGCGCAGGAGGCCATCGAGAAGATCGCCGCGGAAACCCTGCCGGCGGGCATCGACTTCGAATGGACGGATCTCACCTACCAGCAGATCCTTGCCGGCAATTCGAGCATCGTCGTCTTCCCGCTCGCGCTGCTGCTCGTCTATCTCGTGCTTGCCGCGCAATACGAGAGCCTCACGCTGCCGATCGCCATCATCATGATCGTGCCGATGGGCGTGCTCGCGGCGCTGGCGGGGGTCTGGTACACGGGCGGAGACAACAACATCTTCACCCAGATCGGTCTCGTGGTACTGGTGGGCCTGTCGGCAAAGAACGCGATCCTCATCGTCGAGTTCGCGCGCGAATTGGAATTCGAGGGAAGAACGCCGGTGAAAGCCGCAATCGAGGCGAGCCGCCTTCGCCTGCGCCCGATCCTCATGACCTCGATGGCCTTCATCATGGGCGTCGTGCCGCTGGTGCTGTCGACCGGCGCGGGTGCAGAAATGCGCGCCGCCATGGGTCTTGCCGTCTTCTCCGGCATGATCGGCGTCACCTTCTTCGGCATCTTCATGACGCCGGTATTCTACGTCCTCCTGCGCCGGCTGGCGGGCAACCGCCCGCTCGTCCAGCACGGCCGCTCGACGATGGCAGGCGAGCCGGACGCCCTGCCGGCACCGCAGCACTGACCAAAAAGGATGATCGGGGGCGATGCCCCCGGTCACGCTGTCTGCTGCCTGTTACTGGAACAGTTGCAGGGTATTCAGCAGGGTCTGGAAGACGCCCCAGACCAGCGGAATGCCGACGAAACCCCAGGCGAGAACGAGCTGCAGGGGGGTGGTGCCGTTGCGATCGGTGTTTTCCATAACAGTCTCCTATGCCTTGGCCGCTGCATCGGCGGCGCCCAATGCAGGACTTTCGTTCTTCATGTGGAAGCGGGCGTCGACCGCCTTGACGAGGAAGTTGCAGATGAAGCCGAGGACGAACAGGCCCGCCATGATGTACATGGTGGTCCCGTAGGCCTGCGCCTTCGGAACGTCATGGGTGACGTTGTACTGGCGGATATAGTTCACCAGCACCGGCCCGAAGATGCCCGCCGCCGACCAGGCCGTCAGCAGAAGGCCGTGGATGGCGCCGACATAGCGGGTGCCGAACATGTCTCGCAGGTAGGCCGGCACCGTGGCAAAGCCCCCGCCATACATCGAGATGATGATGCAGAAGCACAGGACGAAGCCCGCGACCGAACCGACCGCACCGGTATAGGGCACGAGGCAGTAGAGGATGAAGCCCAGCGTCATGAACACGAAATAGGTGTTCCTGCGGCCGATATAATCGGACGTCGTCGCCCAGGCGAAGCGCCCGCCCATGTTGAAGAGGCTCATCAGGCCGACGAGGCCGGCGGCGGCGATCGGCGTGATCTGGCCGGGGAACATTTCCTGGCTCATGGCCGAGGCCTGGCCGAGCACGCCGATGCCGGCCGTGGTGTTGACGCACAGCACCACCCAGATCAGCCAGAATTGCGGCGTCTTCAGCGCATCATACACATAGACGTCGTTCTTGCTGATAAGCCTGTTCTCACGGGGCGCGACATAGCCTGCCGGCTTCCAGTCGGCCGCGGGAACCCGCACGATCACCGAGCCGACGATCATGAAGATGAAATAGACGACGCCGAGCACGACGAACGTCTCCATCACGCCGACATGGGTCTCGGAGCTGAACTTGCTCATCAGCCAGACCGAAAGCGGCGAGGCGATGAAGGCGCCGCCGCCGAAGCCCATGATGGCCATGCCGGTCGCCATGCCCGGGCGGTCGGGAAACCATTTCATTAGGGTCGACACGGGCGAGATATAGCCGATGCCGAGCGCGATGCCGCCGAGCACGCCGTAGCCGAGGTAGATCAGCCACAGATTGTGGATGGAAATGCCGAAGGCCGAGATGAGAAAGCCGCCGGCCCAGCAGCAGGCCGCGGTGAACATCGCCCTGCGCGGGCCGCCCTCCTCGACCCAGCGGCCGAATACCGCCGACGACACACCGAGGAAGAAGATGGCGATGGAGAATATCCATCCCAGCTCCGTCAGTTTCCAGTCGTCGGGTGCCGATTCAGAAATGCCGATGAGCTTGGTCATCGGCAGGTTGAAGACGCTGAAGGCATAGGCCTGGCCGATGCACAGATGGACGCACAATGCCGCCGGCGGCACCATCCAGCGGCTGAAGCCGGGCTTGGCCACCGTGCGCTCGCGGCTGAACCAGCCGCCGCCTCCTGATCCTATCTCCATAGTTCTCTCCTCCTTGAAAAATAATCCCTTAAAAACGTATTCGGGCGACACCGGGCACTCCTCTCATCGCCCGGATCCCCTCGGAAACCAGCGGCTTCCTTGGGATTCGTCAATTCTTTCACGCCCGCTCTACACGTCAAGCGGGCGATCTCGCTCTTGCCACCTTGCACACCGGATATATCGGGGAACGATACGATTCCCATGCGAAAGCGGCCGCCCGGAAAGCCGGGCGGCCGCTCGCAAGAGCCGAATCGGGGCGAATCAGGCTCGGGGCGCCCGGAAGGCCCCCGTATCCAGGAAGGTTTCGATGGCGTCACTCCACGGGGCGATGTCGATGCCGTTCCGCTCCAGCCAGTCGGGGTTGAAATAGGTGCCCGAGTAGCGGTCGCCGCTGTCGCAGATCAGCGTGACGAGCGAGCCTTCGCGCCCCTCCTTCATCATGCTTTCGGCGATGGAGAGGAGCCCGAAGAAGTTCGTGCCCGTCGAGGCGCCGACGCGGCGGAACAGGCGTTCGGAGAGGACGTGCGCGGCGGCGATGGAAGCCGCATCCGGCACCTTGATCATGTGGTCGATGACCGTCGGGATGAAGGAGGGCTCGACGCGCGGCCGACCGACGCCTTCGATCCGCGAAGGCGCCGTGCAGGTCGTTTCAGTATCGCCGTTTTTCCAGGCATCGTAGAAGACCGAGTGCTCGACGTCGGTAACGCAGAGCCGGGTCGCAAGGTTGCGGTAGCGGATATAGCGGCCGATGGTCGCCGAGGTGCCGCCGGTGCCCGCGCCCATGATCACCCAGGCCGGCACCGGATGAGCTTCCCGCTCCATCTGGCCGAAGATGCTCTCGGCGATGTTGTTGTTGCCGCGCCAGTCGGTGGCGCGCTCGGCATTGGTGAACTGGTCGAGATAGTGGCCGTTCGTCTCGGCGGCGATGCGCGCAGCAGTCTCGTAGACCTCGCCCGGCGCGTCGACGAAGGCGCAGCGCCCGCCGAAACGCTCGATGACGTCGATCTTCGTGCGGCTGGTGCTGCGCGGCATGACGGCGATGAAGGGCAGGCCGAGGAGGTTCGCGAAATAGGCCTCCGAAACGGCGGTCGAGCCCGAGGAGGCCTCGACCAGCGTGGTGCCCTTGCAGATCCGCCCGTTGCAGATGCCGTAGAGGAAGAGGGAGCGGGCCAGCCTGTGCTTCAGGCTACCGGTCGGGTGCGTGCTCTCGTCCTTGAGGTAGATCGAAATGCCCTTCAGCCCCTTGAAGACCGGGTTGACGAGGTGCGTGTCGGCCGAACGGCGGGCGTCGCCCTCCAGGATGCCGATGGCATGCCGCGCCCAGGCGCGGTCCGCGCAGTCGAGCGAGGAGACCGGCTCCGGCTCAAACGAGGTCGAAAGCGTCGTATTGTCGGGATGGGAGGCCATCGTTCGGGTCCGTTCTGGTCAGCTATCGTAAAAATCCGTGGGCGCCGGGCGCCCTCCCGCAATAGCAGGTTCGCGCCGTCGGCGCATTGCCGCGATGAGGAAAATTCGCGCGTTCAGGCCGGGTCGGGCTGCGCTACGGGATAGACGACGGATTTATCCGGCCGGATGACGGCGCCCGGTGTCAGGCGGGCAGGCTCGAGCCGGCCCTTGCCGATGATGTGGAACACGGTTTGCCCACGCGCGATCAGATTGTCGGCAATCAGGCGGCGGTGGCATCGCCACCATACGGCCTCCGAGCACATGATCGCGCAGCGCCGCTCGCGGCCCTCCCCGATCAAGTGAAAGAGTCCCGCGTGAAATTCTTCCGTCAGCGCATAATCGGCGTAGTTGTGAAAGCTCCGGTTCTCCCACAGTCCGTTGACTTCAGCGGGCAAAGCCGGTCGTTTGCCGCGAAGGCCGCCAAGCGCGGCGATATGCTTGTAGGATATCTGGTAGGGTTCCAGCGCAAGCGGCAGGCTGTCGCGATTGAACTGCGGATTGG
>CBIMFD010000070.1:0-13912 GCA_966243085.1 uncultured Shinella sp. | reverse complement strand
AAATTTCAAGGAAAAGCAGGCTGCTAGCCTCTCTCCCCTCTTGTGGGGGAGATGCCGGCAGGCAGAGAGGGCCTTCGCTCACACCGGCTGGACGAAACCGTCCAGCACGCGTTTCTGGCCGGCGCGGTCGAAGTCGATCGTCAGCTTGTTGCCCTCGATCGCCGCCACGTTGCCGTTGCCGAACTTCAGGTGGAAGACCCGGTCGCCGATGGCGAATTTCGAGGGCTCGCTCACGGTCGACTTGGCGACAAGCTCGCCTTCGATGGTGCGGGCGCGCGGGCCGCTCTCGCCGTAGCCGATGCGCTCGACGGCGTGGCCCGAGCGCGAGCCCCAGTTGTCGCGCGTCGCATCCGTGCGGTTGGCCTGGGCGCGCCGCCAGCCGGGCGTCGAATAGCTGTTCTGGAACGGCTCCTGCTTGTCGAAGCGCGACTGGCCGTAGCCGCCGCGCCCGTAGCCGCCATAGGACTGCTCCACTTCGGCCACTTCCACATGGCCTTCCGGCAGCTCGTCGAGGAAGCGGGAGGGCAGGGTCGTCTGCCAGAGCCCGTGGATGCGCCGGTTCGAGACGAACCAGATGTGGCAGCGGCGCTTGGCCCGCGTGATGCCGACATAGGCGAGACGCCGTTCTTCCTCCAGCCCCGAGCGGCCGCCCTCGTCGAGCGAACGCTGGTGCGGGAAGAGGCCTTCCTCCCAGCCGGGCAGGAAGACGGTCTCGAATTCGAGGCCCTTTGCCGAATGAAGCGTCATGATCGAGACGGCGTCGAGATTCTCGTTCTGCTCGGCGTCCATGACGAGGGAGACGTGCTCCAGGAAGCCGCGCATGGATTCGAAGGCCTCCATCGAGCGGATGAGTTCCTTGAGGTTTTCAAGCCGCCCCGGCGCCTCCGCCGACTTGTCGGCCTGCCACATGGCGGTATAGCCGCTCTCGTCGAGGATCTGCTCGGCAAGCTCGGTATGCGGCATGGTCTCCAGCAGCGATTGCCAGCGGCGGAAGTCGGTAACGACGTCGAAGAGGGCTTTTCGCGCCTTCGGCTTCAGCTCGTCCGTCTCGATGATGTCGGCGGCGGCGGCGAGCATGGGAATGTCGCGAGCGCGGGCATAGTCGTGCAGGTTGCGGATCGTCGTGTCGCCGAGGCCGCGTTTCGGCGTATTGACGATGCGCTCGAAGGCGAGGTCGTCGGCCGGCTGGCTGACGAGGCGGAAATAGGCGAGCGCATCGCGGATTTCCAGCCGCTCGTAGAAGCGCGGGCCGCCGATGACGCGGTAGTTGAGGCCGAGCGTGACGAAACGGTCCTCGAATTCGCGCATCTGGAAGGAGGCGCGCACGAGGATCGCCATGTCGTTCAGCTTGTGGCCCTTGCGCTGGAGCTGTTCGATCTCCTCGCCGACGGCACGGGCCTCCTCTTCGGAATCCCAAGCCGCGTGCACCACCACCTTGTCGTCGTCGGGATCGTGCCGGTCGGTGAAGAGCGTCTTGCCGAGCCGGTCTTCGTTGTGGGCGATAAGGTGACCGGCCGCGCCGAGGATGTGGGCCGTCGAGCGGTAGTTGCGCTCCAGCTTGATGACCTTGGCGCCCGGAAAATCCTTCTCGAAGCGCAGGATGTTATCGACTTCCGCCCCGCGCCAGCCATAGATCGACTGGTCGTCGTCGCCCACGCAGCAGAGATTGACGACGCTTGCGGCCGCACCGCGCCTGTCGGCGCTGGCCTGCGCGGGCGAAACGTCGCCCGACCGGCTACCGCCGGCGCGGCCTTCGGCCGTCTGCGGCGTGCCCTTCGGGCGCTGGGCGAGGAGGCGCAACCACATGTACTGCGCCGTATTCGTATCCTGGTATTCGTCGACGAGGATGTAGCGGAAGCGCTGGTGGTATTCGGCGAGCACGTCCGGATTGGCGCGGAACATGCGGATCGGGTGCAGCAGGAGGTCGCCGAAGTCGCAAGCGTTCAACGTCTTCAGGCGGTTCTGGTAGGCGATGTAGAGTTCGCGGCCCTTGCCGTTGGCAAAGGCCCGCGCGTCGCCTTCCGGGATCTGCGCCGGGTCGAGGCCCTTGTTCTTCCAGCCGTCGATCATGCCGGCGAACTGCTTGGCCGGCCAGCGCTTGTCGTCGACGCCTTCCGCCTGGAGGATCTGCTTGATCAGGCGCACGACGTCGTCGGTGTCGAGGATCGAGAAATCCGACCGGAGACCGACCAACTCGGCGTGGCGGCGCAGGAGCTTGACGCCGATGGAGTGGAATGTGCCGAGCCAGGGCATGCCCTCGACGGCGCCGCCGACGAGGAGGCCGATGCGCTCCTTCATCTCGCGCGCGGCCTTGTTGGTGAAGGTTACGGCGAGGATCTGGCTCGGGAAGGCGCGGCCGGTCGCGAGGATATGGGCGATGCGCGTCGTCAGGACACGCGTCTTGCCTGTGCCGGCGCCTGCGAGCACCAGCACGGGGCCGTCGAGCGTTTCCACCGCCTCGCGCTGTTCGGGATTGAGGCCGGCAAGATAATCCGGCGCCCGGTGCGCGTCCCGCGCCGCCATGGCGCGCGCGGCGATGCCGCCGGCCGGCTTGGCGGGCCTTGCGGAAAGCTGCGGGTCCTCGTCGAAGAAGGGAATGTCGTCGTAACCGCTGATCATGCGGCTCAATGTAGTGATTCGGGACCGAAAGGCCAGTTTTCCGTTCTGCTTTTATTCCCGGGGTGCTAGATTGTGAGGACGGCGGCCGGCGGTACGACGGCAGGCCGCCGGAAGAGGGCGGCCTTTTCTTACGGTTCTGTAAGGCAAGGGGCCGCCAATCTTACAATTCCGTAATGATCGCATTCTTTCATTGTCCGTTCATTTTCAAAGCGGGATAGTTGGTCTATGTCGCGGTGCAGTACGTGACGGTTCGCTTCCATCGGAGAAAGATTGCATGCGGGTTTGGAAACAGCTCCTCATCGGCACCGGCCTCATCGCGGCCGGGGTCCTGCTTTGGGGTCGCTTCGTGCCCGGGGCGAACGACGTGCTGGAGGCTGCCGGCCTTCCCGGCAAGCTCGTCGCCGCGATCGCACCGGCAGGTGAAGACAAGGCGGACGGCGGCCGGCAGGCGGGCGAGCGCCGCGGCTTCGGCAACGGGCCGACGCTTGTGGCCACCAAGCCTGTCGCCATGGCCGTGGTCAACGACCGGCTGAATGCCATCGGCGACGGCGAGGCGATCCGCACCGTGACCGTGACGCCCTATGCGACCGGAAACCTCACGGAAGTGCTCGTCCAGTCGGGCGACCGCGTGGAGCAGGGGCAGGTCATCGCCCGGCTCGACAGCGAGGAGCAGAAGATCGCCGCCGATCAGGCACGCGTGACCCGCGACAGCGCCGAGCAGAAGCTGACGCGCGTGCAAAATCTCCGCTCTTCGACCAGCACCGCCGCCTTGCAGGATGCGGAAACCGCGCTGAAGGCGGCAGAGCTTGACCTGCGCAATGCCGAACTCGCCCTCAGCCGCCGCGAGATCATCGCGCCCTATGGCGGCGTGGTCGGTATCATCTCGGTCAATCCGGGCGACTACGTCACGACCTCGACGGCGATCGCCCGCATCGACGACCGTTCGGAGATCCTTGTCGACTTCTGGGTGCCGGAGCGCTTCGCCACCAGCGTGCGCGTCGGCGGCGAGGTCTCGGCGACGGCCGTGGCGCGGCCGGGCGAAACCTTCTCCGGCACGGTTCAGGCCATCGACAACCGCATCGAGCAGGAAAGCCGCACCTTGCGCGTGCGCGCCCGCATCGCCAATCCCGATGACGTGCTGCGCGCCGGCATGTCCTTCCAGGTGACGATGCGCTTTGCCGGCGACCTCTATCCGAGCGTCGATCCGCTTTCCGTCCAGTGGAGCGCGGACGGCTCCTATATCTGGCGCGTCAAGGGCGACAAGGTGGAGCGCGTGCCGATCCATATCGTCCAGCGCAATGCAGACATGGTACTCGTGAAGGCGGAACTGGCCGAAGGCGACCAGGTCGTCACCGAGGGCGTGCAGACGTTGCGGCCCGGCGGCACCGTGCGCAAGGTGGCCGAAGGAGAGCAGAGGCCCGCGGCCACGGAGGGTTCGTGATGTCGGGGGAAGCTAGCGGCAACAACGACACCGGCAAGGCGGGCTTCACCGCGCTCTTCATCCGCCGGCCGATCTTCGCTCTCGTGCTCAACACGCTGATCGTCGTCGCGGGCCTTGCCGCCTTCCGGGGCGTTGAGATCCGCGAGCTTCCCTCGGTCGACCAGCCGGTCATCAGCGTCACCACCACTTTCGACGGCGCCTCGCCGGAGACGGTCGACCGCGAGCTGACCGACGTCATCGAGGGCGCGGTCTCCCGCGTCCAGGGCATCAAGGACATATCCTCCGTCTCCTCCTTCGGCCGCAGCCGCGTCACGCTGCAATTCTCCGACACGACGGACGTGAACCAGGCGGCGAACGACGTGCGCGACGCGCTCGGCCGCGTGACGAACCAGATTCCCGACGGAGCGGACGACCCGCGCGTCGTCAAGGCCGATGCCGACAGCCAGCCGATCATGCGCCTCGCGCTGACCTCGGACACGCAGTCGCTGGAGGACCTGACGCTGCTGGCGGAAAACGAGATCACCGACCGGCTCGCCTCCGTGGAGGGCGTTGCCGACGTCGTGGTTTACGGCGACCAGGAGAAGATCTTCCGTGTCGATGTCGACCAGTCGAAGCTCGCCGCCCGGGGTCTGACCGTCGCGGACCTGCGCAATGCGCTTGCCACCGCCGCCTTCGACGTTCCGGCCGGTTCGTTGAAGAGCCAGAGCCAGGACATCACCGTGCGCGCGACGGCCGACCTCGTCAAACCGGCCGATTTCGAGAACCTCATCCTCAAGAACCGCGTGCGCCTCGGCGACGTCGCCATGGTGACACTCGGGCCGGACGAGGGCTCGACGGCGCTACGCTCCAACGGGCGGCAGGGCATCGGTCTCGGCATCGTCCGTCAGGCGCAATCCAACACGCTCGACATTTCCGCGGGCGTGAAGCAGATGGTCGCGCATCTCGGCAACATCCTGCCCGAGGGGACGGAGCTCAAGATCACCAGCGACGATGCCGTCTTCATCGACGGCGCCATTCACGAGGTGGAGATCGCACTGGTCGTCGCCGTCCTGATCGTCACGCTCGTCATCTATCTCTTCCTGCTCGACTGGCGCGCCACGCTGATCCCGACGATCAGCATGCCCATCGCGCTCGTCGGCACCATCGCGGCCATCTACATGGCCGGCTTTTCCGTCAACATCCTGACGCTGCTCGCCATCGTGCTGGCGACGGGCCTCGTGGTGGACGACGCCATCGTGGTGCTGGAGAACATCGTGCGCCGGCGGGCGGAAGGTCTGAAGCCGCGCGCGGCCGCCATCCTCGGCACGCTGGAGGTGTTCTTCGCCGTGGTGGCGACCACCGCGACGCTCGCCGCCGTCTTCGTGCCGCTCTCCTTCCTGCCCGGACAGGCGGGCCGGCTCTTCCGCGAGTTCGGCTTCGTGCTCGCCTTCGCGGTGCTGCTCTCCTCCTTCGTGGCGCTGACGCTCTGCCCGATGCTGGCCTCGCGCATGCTGACGAAGGACGTGACGCACGAGCATACCGGCGTTCTCGCGCGCATCGGCGCGGCGGCCTCGGGCTTCTACCGGCGGACGCTTCGTGCCTGCCTCGGCGCTCCGCTCATCGTCTTCGTCGTGGCGCTGCTCTTCACGGCGGCGGGCGCGACCTCGTTCTTCACCATCAAGTCGGAACTGACGCCGAGCGAGGACCGCTCGATGGTGCTGCTGCGCGTGAACGCGCCGCAGGGCGTGTCGCTGGAATATGCCCAGGACCAGATGAAGCTGATCGAGAACAAGCTGCGCCCGCTCTACGACGGCGGCGAGATCGTCAACATCTTCTCGATCTCGGGGCAGGGCAGCTCGACCAACAACGGCTTCATGGTGCTGACGCTCGCGCCGTGGCAGGAACGCGCGCGCACGCAGCAGGAGATCGTCCAGGACATCAACAAGGCGGTGGCGGCCGTGCCTTCCGTGCGCGCCTTCTCCATGCAGCCGAACAGCCTCGGCATCCGCGGCGCCGGCAACGGTCTCCAGGTCGCGCTGGTCGGCAACGATTATACCAAGCTCGGCAATGCCGCGGCCGAACTCGTGCGCAAGATCGAGGACAGCGGGCGCTTCCAGAACGTGCGCCTCAATTACGAGGCCAACCAGGCGCAGCTTTCCGTGACGATCGACCGCGAGCGCGCCGCCGATCTCGGCATCGACATCACCGGCCTTTCGACGGCGCTCCAGGCGATGCTCGAGGGCACCAGCGTCGTCGACGTCTATGTCGAGGGGCAGGCCTATCCGGTCGAGCTCTCCTCGACCACGACGCCGATCAACGACCCGATGGACCTCGAGAACATCTTCCTGAAGACCGGCGACGGCAAGATCGTGCCCATGTCCTCCATCGCGTCGCTGGAGGAGAAGGCCGTCGCCCCGCAGCTTTCGCGCGAGCAGCAGCTTCGCGCCGTGTCGCTCTCGGCCGGCCTCAAGGACGGCCTTGCGCTCGGCGACGCGCTCTCGATGGTCGAGGAGATGGCGCAGCCGCTCCTGCCGGACGGCGCCCGGCTGATGCCGATGGCCGAGGCCGCGACGCTGCAGGAAAATTCCAGCGGTCTTGCCCTCACCTTCGGCTTTGCCATCGTCATCATCTTTCTCGTCCTGTCGGCGCAGTTCGAGAGCTTCGTCAGTTCGGTCATCATCATGGTGACAGTGCCGCTCGGGCTCGCCTGCGCCGTCTTCGCGATGGTGGCGACGGGGACGACGCTCAACATCTACAGCCAGATCGGGCTGGTGCTGCTCGTCGGCATCATGGCAAAGAACGGCATCCTCATCGTCGAATTCGCCAACCAGCTTCGCGACCGCGGGCAGGATATCCGCAGCGCCATCGAGGATGCCGCGAATATCCGCCTGCGCCCCGTGCTGATGACGATGATCGCCACCGTCGTCGGCGCCGTGCCGCTGGTGCTGGCGAGCGGGGCGGGCGCCGAGGCGCGCATCTCGCTCGGCTGGGTGCTGGTGGGCGGGCTCGGCCTCGCCACGGTCGTCACGCTCTACCTCACGCCGGTCGCCTATCTGGTGATCGCCCGCTTCACCAGCCCGCACGCCGACGAGGAGAGGCGCCTTGCCGCCGAACTGCAGCATGCCGAGGCGCTGGCGCGCGGCGGCGAGCGCGACCTGCCGCTTGCGGCGGAGTGATTTGCGGCATGAGCCGATATTGCGGCTGGACAGCCGGGCGCCAATTTGCTGAGTAAACCTCCTACAAGCGAGGACCTTACCATGGCATTGGCGGATATCAGGAGCGGCGTACGCAACGAGAAGGGCATCGCCGAGGTGTTGCCGCGCCTTGCGGCGCATTTCGGCGAGCGGTTCCAGACGGGCGAGGCGATCCGCAGCCAGCACGCGCACACCACCACCTACATTCCCGCGCAGCTTCCCGACGGCGTCGTCTTCGCCGGGAACGCCGAGGACGTGCAGGCGGTCGTCGCCCTCTGCGCGGAACATGCCGTGCCGGTCATTCCCTTCGGCACGGGCTCCTCGCTGGAAGGGCAGGTGAACGCGCCGAACGGCGGTATCTCCATCGATTTCAGCAACATGAAGCGCGTTCTGGAAGTGAACGCCGAAGACCTCGACTGCACCGTGGAGCCCGGCATCACACGCGAGGAGCTGAACACCTACCTGCGCGACACCGGCCTCTTCTTCCCCATCGATCCTGGCGCCAACGCCTCCATCGGCGGCATGACCTCCACACGCGCCTCGGGCACGAACGCCGTGCGCTACGGCACGATGAAGGACAACGTGCTGGCGGTAACGGCGGTGACGGCGACAGGCGAGGAAATCCGCACCGCCCACCGCGCGCGCAAATCCTCGGCGGGCTATGACCTGACACGGCTTTTCGTCGGCGCGGAAGGCACGCTCGGCGTCCTCACCTCGGTGACGCTGCGGCTTCAGGGCATTCCCGCGGTCATCGCCGGCGGCATTTGCGGCTTCCCGACGCTGAAGGATGCCTGCAATGCGGTGATCATGACGATCCAGCTCGGCATCCCCGTCGCCCGCATCGAACTGCTCAACACGCTTCAGGTTCAGGCCTGCAACGCCTATTCGGGGCTCACCCTTCCCGAACAGCCGACGCTCTTCGTCGAATTCCACGGCAACGAGGAGAGCGTGCGCCTGCAATCGGAGGAGTTCGGCGCAATCGCAGCCGAATGCGGCGGCGGGGCCTTCGTCTGGAGCGCGGATGCTGCGGAGCGGGGCAAGCTCTGGAAGGCCCGGCACAACGTCTACTGGTCCTGCAAGGCGCTTCGGCCGGGCCATGCGGCGCTGTCCACCGATGTCTGCGTGCCGATCTCGCGGCTGGCCGACTGCGTTGCCGAGACGGAGCGCGACATCGAGGAGCACGGCCTGCTGGCGCCCATCGTCGGCCACGCCGGCGACGGCAATTTTCACACCTGCGTCGTCTTCGACGACAAGGAGCCGGCGGAGGTGGCGAAGGTGGAGGCCTTCGTCGGCCGGCTCAACGCCCGGGCGCTCGCCATGGACGGCACCTGCACCGGCGAGCACGGCATCGGCCAGGGCAAGCAAACCTTTCTGCCGAAGGAGCTCGGCGGCTCGCTGACGCTGATGCGCCAGATCAAGCAGGCGCTCGATCCGCGCAACATTATGAACCCCGGCAAGATTTTTTCGACTCCGTAGCCGGTGTTCGCGCTATCGTGCGGCGATTGAAGGGAATTCGAGGCATGCGGCGTGCTTTCTAGGATCATGCTTTTCGTCGGCGGCCTGGTGGTGGTGGCGCTGTTCGCGGCGCTGCTCGCGCCGCTCTTCGTCGACTGGACAAGCTTCCGGCAGGATTTCGAGCGCGAGGCAAGCCGCATCATGGGCCGGCCCGTCACGGTGCACGGCAGCGTCGACGCGCGCCTCATCCCTTTTCCCTCGGTGACGCTCAACGACGTGCGCGTCGGCTCGCCCGAAGACGGCAAGCCGCTGGTGGAGGTGGCGCGCTTCTCGATGGATGCGGAACTTGCGCCCTTCCTCTCCGGCAAGGCGCTGATCTTCGACATGCGGATCGAAGAGCCGAAAGCCCGCATCAAGCTCTTCGAGGACGGCACGCTCGACTGGGCGCGCGGCCGCAAGTCCGATATTCCGGCACGCACCGTCGTGCTGGAGAACGTGGAGATCACCGGCGGCGAGATCGAGTTCGTCGACGAACAGACCGGCCGCACGCGCCATGTCACCGGCCTCGACGCGCAGGTCTCGGCAAAATCGCTTGGCGGGCCGTGGCGCATCGACGGTCGGGCAGCGCTCGACGGCGAGAGCGGCGCCTTCCAGCTTGCGAGCGGCCAGGTGGAGAACGGTGCGCTTTCGCTGCGCGCGCGCATCGTGCCCGACCGGCTGGCCTTTGCCGCCGATCTCGAGGGGGCCGTCAAGCTCGTCGATTTCCGCCCGCAATATCAGGGCGGCTTCACCCTTTCGGAAAAGCCGCGCCCGAAGGGCGAGGGGCCGCAGGACCCGATCCGCGTCACCGGCAAGTTCGAGCTTTCCAACGAGCGCATCCGCGTGCCCGAATACCGGCTGGAGGCCGGCCCGCGCGAGGATCCCTATGTGGTGACGGGCGAGGCGACGCTCGATACCGGCCGCGCGCCGGAATTCCTGCTGCTCGCCGACGGCCAGCAGATCGACGTCAACCGTATCGGCAACAACGGCACGAACGGCAAGACCGGCCGGAACCCGCAGATTTCCGCCCGCCAGCGGCTGCAGGCGCTGCTCGCCATCGCCGCGGATATCCCGATCCCGCAGGTGCCAGGGCGGGCGAGCCTCTTCCTGCCCGCCGTCGTCGTGGGCGATACGACCGTGCGGGAGATCCGCCTCGACGTGAAGCCGGACGGTAACGGCTGGCAGGTCGAGCGGGCCGATGCGCTGCTGCCCGGCCGCACGGCGCTGGAGGCGAAGGGGCGGTTGCAGCTCGGCCAGAACCGCGGCTTCGTCGGCGATCTACTGATGGCCTCCAATCAGCCCTCAGGCCTTGCGACATGGCTTGCCGGCTCGGTGGACCCGGAAATCCGCAAGTTGAAGACCGCCGGCTTCTCCGCCAAGGTGGACCTGACGGACGAGTTGCAGCGCTTCGAGAATCTGGAGGTCGCCGTCGGGCCGGCATCGCTGACGGGCCGGCTGGAGCGCGAATCCCGCTCGGACATGGCGCCCACGCTTTCCATCGAACTGCACGGCAACGAGGTAGAGCTGGAATCGCTGCGGGCGCTTGCCGGGCTGGTGGCGGGCGAGAATTCGCTGTCCGCCGTGCTCGACCACTCCATCGCGCTCGACATAAAGGCGGACCGGTTCCGCGCCTTCGGCGAGACAGCCTCCGGCGTCGATGCGGTCATGACGGCGAAGGACGGCCTTTTGACCCTCAGCCGCCTCGATATCGACGCGCTGGAGGGCGCCTCGCTTTCGGCAAGCGGCACGCTTGGCGGGTCGCTCGCCGCGCCGAGCGCCGGCCTCGACATCCGCCTGAAGGCCGCCGCCATGCAGCCGGTCGCGGACCTTCTCGCCCGCCACCTGCCGGCCCATCCGCTGCTGTCGCGCTTCGTCGCCGGCGCCGGCTACTACGACAATGCCGACCTTTCCGCGCATCTCGCCCTTTCCGGCAAAGACGGCGGGCCGGCGACGGTCACGCTCGCCGGCTCCGTCAATGACGGGCGGATCGACGTGAAACTCTCGGCCGGCTCGCTCGGCGATCTTGTCGCGGTCCGCAATTTCGATCTGGAGGGCAATCTCTCGAACCCGCAATCCGTCGTGCTGGCAGGACAGATGGGCCTCGACCCGCTGCCCTTCGACGCCGACCCGGACGGCAGCATCGCCTTCGGCGTGAAGCAACCGGAGGAGGGGGCGGCGGATGTCTCCGTGACCTTCGAGGCGGGCAGCACGTCGCTTTCCGCCAAGGGCACCGCCGACCTTTCGGCCGGGGATTTCCTGGCCGGCACGCTCGCCCTCTCGGTCAGAAGCGACGACATCGAGCCCTATCTTATGATGAACGGCATCGCGATGCCGCAGGGCGGAGCGGGGCTTCCCGTCACGCTGGAGGCCAATGTGGCGACGAGCGCAGCGTCGGTGGCGATCACCGACATTGCCGGCAAGGCCGACCGCAACGGCTTTGCCGGCGCGCTGACGCTCGACCGCACCGCGCCGATCCTCAAGGGCACCGGCGCGCTTCGTTTCGACACGATGGATTTCGCCTATCTCGCCGAGGCCGTCGCCGGCCCGGTGAACGACGTCTCGGACGGTTCGCTGAACGCCGCGCCGCTGGTGCAGCCGTTGCAGGATGCCGCCGACGTTTCCGTCGCGCTGGAGGCGGGGACCTTTTGGCCCGGCCTTTACGGCGCTGTGGAGGGCTTTCGCAGCGATCTCGGCTGGAAGGGCGGAGAGCTGACGCTGACGGACATGGCCGGCGACTGGCTGGGGGGAAAGCTCTCCGGCCGCCTGAAGATCGCCAATGCGGAGGAGAACGGCCTGTTCGAGGCGCGCGTCAGGCTGTCGGGCGTCGATCTGTCGAAGATCGTCTGGTCCGGCCCCGACGGCGCGGTCGCGACGGGCACGGCCGACGTGACGCTGGCGGTCGATGCCTCCGGCAAGAGCGTGCGCGCCATGGCGGAAGGAGCAAGCGGTTCCGGCGAGGCGCGGGTGTCCGGCCTCGTCGTCAAGGGGATCGATACCGGCGCGTTGCCTTCGCTGCTTTCGGCTGCGGACAACATCGAGGGCGACATCACGCCGGAGAAGGTGGCGGGCTTTGCTGCCGGCGCGATCCTCAAGAACGAGGCGTCGCTCGGGACCGTGCGCATTCCCTTCGCGCTTGCCGGCGGGAGCCTGCGCTTCCAGAGCGTGGCGGCGGAGGATGCCGGGGCGGCGCTGACGGGCGATGCCGATATCGGGCTTGCAGACGGATCGATGACGGCCCGGCTTTCCGTGGCCTACAAGGCCGGCGAGGACGCGCTTGCCGGCGCCGAGCCCGAGGTGACGCTCGGCTATCGCGGCCTCGTGGAGGCGCCGGGCTTCTCGCTCGACGTGCAGCCGCTCGCCAACTACCTGTCGCTGCGCCGCTTCGAGACGGAGCGCCGGCGGGTGGAGACATTGCAGGCGAACGTCCTCGAAAAGCAGCGCCTGCGCCGAGAGGCCGCGCTCTACCGCGCCCGTGCCGAGGCGCGCGCGGCCGCGGCGGCGGCGATGCGTCTGCAGGCGGAGGAAGAGGAGCGCCGGCGCGTGGAAGCCCGCAAGCGCGCCGATGAGGCGCATGCGGCGGAAGAGGCCGAGCGCCTGCGCCGCGAGGAGGCGAACGAGGCCCGACGCCTCGCGGAAGCGCAGGAGGAGGCGCGCCGTCTTGCCGAGCAGAAGGCGGCCGAAGAGGCGCGCAAGGCGGAGGAGGCACGACGCCGCCGCCTGCCGGTCACGTCCGGAGAGGGCGTCGAGCGCGGCGGTGAACTGCCGCCCGTCGGCGGAAGCGGCGGGACCTTGAATTTCGACGACCTGCCCGGTCTCAACTGAGACCGCAGCCCCGTGCCTTCAGCCGTTCCAGCACATGAAGGCGCAACGCCGAGGAAAGATTGCCCTCGACGCCGCGCGCATCGTCGATCTCGCGGATGAGGGCTGCGAGCGGCATGGCGCGCTCGGCGGCGATCGCCTTCAATTCGTCATGGAAGGCCGGTTCGAGGGAGAAGCTCGTGCGGTGGCCGTGCAGGGTGGCGGAATATTTCCGGATCACATCCGACCTCACGCGATGATTCAGATGCTTGCAAACCGAATCCGGCGTTGCCGCCAAGGGATTGAAATTTCAGCTCTTCGTTCCTTCGGGCCGCTCGATGCGGCCCTGGTCGTGCGCGTTCTTCGCCTTCTCGTTGAGGGCGCGGGTCAGCGACTTCTCCGCTTTCGTGCGGCCGAAAGCGACGCGGTTCTGCTCGGCCTGCCTTTCCTTTTCGGAACGGGCCTTCTGCTTGCGGACCTGGCGGAGATTGACGACGTCGCCGCTCATCGGCTGGAACTCAGTTCTTCTTGCGGAAGGAATCGAGCGAGACGACCGAGCCGCCGCCCTTGCCGTTGTCGTCGCCGGTCGGCGGCGTCGGCTCCTGGGCAGCTTCCTCGGCCTTTTCCGCGGGCGCGGGATAGGCGGTGACCTCGGCCGAATGCTCGTCCTCTTCCTCCATCGCCGGCACGTCGAATTCCAGCTCGAAGCTCACCGACGGGTCGTAGAAGCCGCGGACGGCGTTGAAGGGGATGACGAGCTTTTCGGGGGTGTCGGAGAAGGAGAGGCCGATCTCGAACTGGCTCTCGGTGACCTTGAGGTCCCAGAACTGATGCTGGATGACGATGGTCATCTGCTCAGCATACTTCGCCTTGAGGTGCTGCGAGATGCGAACGCCTGGGGCATTGGTGAGGAAGGTGATGAAGAAATGATGCTCGCCGGGAAGGTGCCCCGTGACCGCGACTTCGGACAAAACCTTGCGAATGACGCTGCGTAGCGCGTCCTGGGCGAGAATGTCGTAGCGAATGTGGTCTTGCGCCATCCGTTCCTGTCTTTCTTCCAGCCTTTGTTTTCAGGCATTGCATGTCTACCCATGCCTTTCCGGCACGAGTCATCTGGCACAGCTATAGACCATTTCAAGGCATTGGAGAAGGTGAAGGCTTCTGTTGCCAGGTGCCTTCGGACCCCGCCTGCCGGTGCGACCCGTCAGGACTTTGAGTGAAGTGTCACACCGCCGTTAGGCAGCGAGACGAGCTTCCGCATAGTTGTCGTTTGCAACTACAAGTTTAGCCCGATGACGGTGGTACAATGCCGAGCAAAAAGTCGATCTTTACGCCCTTGTCGATCCTATTTCGCCCCCATCAAAAGCCGATCTTCGCGGATGATCGG
>CBIMFD010000069.1:0-14029 GCA_966243085.1 uncultured Shinella sp. | reverse complement strand
GGCTCCCCGTTTTTTTGGTAGGATGAGACATCGCCACTGACGCTCCCGGGCCTCGGTGGCAAATGCTTTCGGTAATACCCATATGGGCATGGCCGGCGAAGACCCCAAATCCCGTGCAACCTCTTACAGTCCCGAGCAAAGGCTTGCAGCAATGAGCGATTTCCTGTTTCCCGGCCGCCACGACGACGATCTCGACGGCGATACGCTTCATGAGGAGTGCGGCGTCTTCGGCATTCTCGGCCATCCGGATGCCGCGACGCTGACGGCGCTCGGCCTTCACGCGCTCCAGCACCGCGGCCAGGAAGCGGCGGGCATCGTTTCCTTCGACGGCAAGCAGTTCCACACCGAAAAGCACATGGGCCTCGTCGGCGATCACTATACGAACCCGGCGACGCTGGCTAAACTCCCCGGCGACATGGCGATCGGCCACACGCGCTATTCCACCACGGGGGAAGTGGCGCTGCGCAACGTGCAGCCGCTCTTTGCGGAACTGGAAGTCGGTGGCATCGCCGTCGCGCACAACGGCAACTTCACCAACGGCCTGACGTTGCGCCGCCAGCTCATCGCCGGCGGGGCCATCTGTCAGTCGACCTCCGACACGGAAGTCGTCCTCCACCTCATCGCCCGCTCGCGCTACACCTCCACGACGGACCGCTTCATCGACGCCATCCGCCAGATGGAAGGCGGCTATTCGATGCTCGGCATCACCCGCACCAAGCTGATCGCCGCGCGCGACCCCACGGGCATCCGCCCGCTCGTCATGGGCGAACTCGACGGCAAGCCGATCTTCGCGTCCGAAACCTGCGCGCTCGACATTATCGGCGCCAAATACATCCGCGACGTGGAGAACGGCGAGATCGTCGTCTGCGAGATCCAGCCGGACGGCTCGATCACCATCGAGGCGAAGAAGTCGGGCAATCCGCAGCCCGAGCGCCTCTGCCTCTTTGAATATGTCTATTTCGCCCGGCCGGATTCGGTCGTTGGCGGCCGTAGCGTCTATGTGGCGCGCAAGAACATGGGCATCAATCTTGCCAAGGAGCATCCGGTCGAGGGCGACGTCGTCGTGCCGGTGCCTGACGGCGGCACGCCCGCCGCGCTCGGCTATGCCCAGCAGAGCGGCATCCCGTTCGAATACGGCATCATCCGCAACCACTATGTCGGGCGCACCTTCATCGAGCCGACACAGCAGATCCGCGCCTTCGGCGTGAAGCTCAAGCACTCGGCCAACCGCGCGATGATCGACGGCAAGCGCGTCATCCTCGTCGACGATTCCATCGTGCGCGGCACGACCTCGCTGAAGATCGTGCAGATGATCCGCGATGCCGGGGCCAGGGAAGTGCATATCCGCGTTGCAAGCCCGATGATCTTCTACCCGGACTTCTACGGCATCGACACGCCGGACCGCGACAAGCTGCTCGCCAACCAGTACAACGACGTGAACGCCATGGCGAAGTATATCGGCGCGGATTCGCTGGAGTTCATCTCCATCAACGGGCTTTACCGCGCCGTCGGCGGCGAGGACCGCAACCCCGCCCGTCCGCAGTTCACCGACCACTACTTCACCGGCGACTATCCGACGCGCCTCCTTGACAAGGAAGGCGAAGCGATGGGACGGAAGATCTCGGTTCTGGCAAGCAACGGATAATTGAAGACAATCATGAGCATCGACCTGAAAGGCCGCTTCGCGCTGGTCACCGGCGCGTCGCGCGGCATCGGCTATTTCACCGCCCTCGAACTCGCCAAGGCCGGCGCGCATGTCATCGCCTGCGCCCGCACCGTCGGGGGGCTGGAAGAACTCGACGATGCGATCAAGGAACTCGGCGGCAGCGCGACGCTGGTGCCCTTCGACCTTGCCGACATGGCAGCCATCGACAAGCTCGGCGGCTCGATCTTCGAGCGCTGGGGCAAGCTCGACATCCTCGTCGCCAATGCCGGCGTGCTCGGCACGATCTCGCCGATCGACCATGTCGAGGCGAAGGTCTTCGAGAAGGTCATGACGGTCAACGTCACGGCGACGTGGCGGCTCATCCGCTCCCTCGCGCCGCTGCTGCTGAAGTCCGATGCCGGCCGCGCCGTGCTGCTTTCCTCAAGCGCCGCGCACAAGTGCAAGCCCTTCTGGGGGCCCTACTCCGCCTCCAAGGCCGCCGTGGAAGCCCTTGCCCGCACCTGGGCCGGCGAGACGCAGCGCACGTCGCTCCGCGTCACCTCGCTCGATCCCGGCGCCACCCGCACCGCCATGCGCGCGCAGGCCGTGCCCGGCGAGGACCCGGCGTCGGTGCAGCACCCCTCCGAGGTGGCCAGGGCCATCCTGCCGCTGGTCTCGCCCGACTATGCCGAGACGGGCAAGCTCTTCGACATGCGCCAGGGACGGCTGGTGGAGTATCGCCTGCCGGAGTGAGGTGGCGACGCAAAGGGCGAGGCACCCCCCTCTGCCCTGCCGGGCATCTCCCCCACAAGGAGGGAGATTGGCAAGAGGTGAGACCTTTGCTCAATCAGCGACGTCGGAGATAATCGGATCGGTGCTCCATCCGATCTCCCCCCTTGCGGGGGAGATGCCCGGCAGGGCAGAGGGGGTGTTCACAAAATCACTCCCCCACCACCGTCCTCACCTCCACCGAAAGCCCCGGCGCGAGATACTTCGCAAGGTCCTGCCCCTCGTCGATGCTGATGCGCACCGGGATGCGCTGGGCGATCTTGGTGAAATTGCCCGTCGCATTATCGGGGCGGATGACGCTGAACTCCGAGCCGGCGGCGGGGGAAAAGCGCTCGACACGGCCCTTCAGCACGGCGTGCTTGAAGGCGTCCACCGTCAGTTCCACCGCCTGCCCCGGCTTGATATAGGCAAGCTGCGTCTCCTTGAAATTGGCGATCACCCAGGTGTCGCGCGGCACGACGGCCATGAGCTGCGTGCCGGCGGCGACATATTGGCCGAGCTTGACGCCGACCTCGCCCACCGTTCCGTCGCGCGGCGCCTTGATGACCGTGTTGGAGAGATCGATCTTCGCGAGCTCGACGGAGGCCTCCGCGCCCGCGACGGCCGCGCGCAGCGAATCGCGGCCGACGATGATCGTCTGAAGGTCCTGTTTCGTCACTTCGAGATTGGCCTCGGCCTGCGTGACGGCGGCTTCCGCCTGGTCGAAGGCGGTGCGGCTCTGCTCGCGGTCGCTCTCAGTGGCGATACCCTTGTCGGAGAGCTCCTCGATGCGGTTCCAGTTCTCCTCCGCGCGGCGCTTGGCAGAGCTGGCGCTGGCAAGCGCCGCCTCGCTGGCGCCGATGCGTGCGTTGGCGGCCTTTTCCTGCTGTTCAGAATTGGCGAGCGCCGCCTTCTGGCTGGCGAGCGTGGCATTCGCCTGCTCCACCTTCTGGCGATAGATGCGGTCGTCGAGCCGGGCGAGCACCTGGCCGGCCTTCACCGTCTCGTAGTCCTTCACCGCCACCTCCGTGACGTAGCCGGCGAGCTGCGGGCTGATCAGGGTGACGTAGCCGCGCACATAGGCGTTGTCCGTCGTCTGCACGTCGCTGGAAAAGGGCGGCAGTTGCCAGGCGTAGAGCACGGTGCCAATGCCGGCGAGACCGAACACGAGGGCAAGCGCGGTGGCGGTGTTGCGGATATAGTTCTTCATGGCGGTCAACCTTCTGCGGCCGCCGGAGCGGCGGACCGGGCGTCGCGGATACGGACGTAGAGAATATGGATGGCGAGCGCGGCAGCGGCGCAGACCGCCAGCAGCGCGATGACGAGGAAGGCGTCGTTATGGGCCAACACATTGGCCTCGCGCGTCACCTGCTGGCCGAGCAGCGCCACGCCCTCGGCCTTGAGCACGGCGGGGTCGGTGATCGTGCGGCCATAGGCGGCGGAAAGCTGCGAAATGCGCGTGGCGACCAGCGGATCGGCGAGCGTCATCGTCTGGGCGAGCATGTTGGAATGGAACTTCTCGCGCAGCGTGATGAAGGAGCCGAAGAGCGCCGAGCCGGCAAGTCCGCCGAGGCTCTGCGTCAGCAGGAAGACGACGATGAAGCTGAGGATGTATTGCGGCCCCTTCTTCAACGCCATGGTGAAGCCGGCGGCGATGGCCGGCGGCAGGAACAGGCTTCCGCCGGCCGCGATCAGCCCCTGGCTGAGATACATTTCGGCCGGCCGCGTGAGGTTCGTCGCGCGGCTGTCGAGGAAGGCGCCCACGCCGATCAGGAGCAGCGCGACCATATGCAGGCCCGGCTCGCGCCCGGGCTTCAGGACCGCCGCGCAGGCGAGCCCGCCAGCCGCCGTCGCCAGCGCCACGATTGCGTAGAGGTGCATGAGCTGGCCGTTCTGCAGGCCGATCACCTGGAAGAAATTGCCGGCGACGGCCGTCTGCTCTGCGAGCATCAGGCGGAAGAGTACCAAGACCGCTCCGAAATGCACCATCTCGCGGCTGACGAGCCAGCGCAGGTCGATCAGCGGCTTCTCGCGGTTGAGCTCGATGACGGCGGCAAGCGTCAGCGCGGCGATCATGACCACCAGCAGTTCGCCGATCCAGCGCGCTTCCAGCCACCAGTAGGTACGGCCGGTCAGGAGAATGATCGCGCCGGATCCGAAGCCGACGGCGATGAGGAGGTAGCTGACGATATCGAGCTTCTCGATGACCTTCGCCCTCGGTATCGGCGTGAGCGGCAGGAGGTAGATCGCCGCGAAGGACAGCATGGCGAGCGCCAGCTCGAGGCGCAGCAGCGCGCGGATATTGCCGATATCGATCAGCAGCGGCGAGATGAGGCGCGTCAGCGGCGCGGCAAGGCCGATATTGGTGAGCGCCAGCGAGATGCCGATCGTCAGCTTGCGCGCCGGCGTGAAGGCCTCCAGCATGTAGAGGAAGCCGAGCGAGGAGAGCGGGGCCGCAGCAATGCCGGCGAAGAAGCGCAGCACCAACGCGGAACGAAGGTCCGTGATGAAGATGTGCAGCACCGCGACGACGAGGAAGACGGCAATGCCGAGCTCGGCGAAATGGCGCAGACCATACTGGTTGCGGATCTTGATGAGGGCGATCGACAGCGAGGCGTTCGGCGCCATATAGGCGGCCATCAGCCAGATGGCCTCCGTGCTCGTCGCGCCGAGCGGACCCTGCATCTGCGGGATATTGGCGGCGACGAGGTTCATGCCGAATCCCTGCGTCATCGCAAGCAGGGTGGAGGCGGCCATGCAGGCGGCGGCGCGGGCGGGGGCTATGGGCGCGGGCGCCGGGGGAACGGCCCCCTGCCCCGCCGATCGTGCCGGCTCGTCCTCCCTCCCGCTCTCATCGGTGGCAGGAACGGTGCTCATGCCTCGACGCTCTCCCGACAGCTCTTGGCGATGTTGTCGGCCATGGCGGCGAAGACCTTGACGGTCGTCGACATGTCGGTCGCCGAAATGCTCTCCAGCACGTCGGCGCGCAGCGAGCGGGCGAGGTCAAGCACCTCGTCGGCCACCTTGGCGCCGTGCGGCGTCATGACGATCTGCTTGGCGCGGCGGTCGCCCTCCACCGAATGGCGCTCGATGAAGCCCTGCTTCTCCATGCCGTCGAGCAGGCGCACCAGCGTCGGCGTCTCGATGTCGAGCTCGTCGGCAAGTTCGCGCTGGTTGAGCTGGGCGCCGCGGCCGAGGATCAGCAGCGCACGGGCGCGCGGCAGCGTCAGCCCCCGCTCCTTCACCCGGGCGTCGAACAGGGCGCGCATCTTGCGCTGCACGCGGGAAAGGTCGTCGAGGATGCGTTCGCGGGGGTCCGTGGCAGTCATCTTGGCAGTCCGAATACTATTAGCTCACTATCTATTTGCTCGCTATCTAGTCGACCTGCAACAAAAAAGCAAGCCCTGCCGCGGGGACCGCGGCAGGGCTTTTGCAATTCTCACGCGGACGTGATGGCGCGCGGCGTGCCGCGCCCCGCGTCAGCGGTCGTCGGTTTCCTCGGGGAATTCGGTGGCGCCGTGGACCTGCGGTGCGCTCCAGCCGCCGTATTTGCGCTGCCAGGAGCGCGCGCCGAACGGGAGCGTCGCAAGGTAGGCGACGACCGTCACCACCATGGTCTCCCATGTGAAGCTCATCAGCGTCGCGACATAGATGACGACGAGAAGGATCGCCGGCAGCACGAGGTCGCGGCGGATGCGGCTTCCCTCCGACTTGCCGGACCAGACCGGCAGGCGGCAGACCAGCAGGAAGCCGATCAGCACCGTGTAGCCGGAGGCGAGGAAGCCGAAGAGCGGGCTCGGCGCGATGCCGAGGAAGCCGAGATAGACCGGCAGCAGCACCAGCATGGCGCCGGCCGGCGCCGGCACGCCGACGAAATATTCGGACTGCCATTTCGCCTTGGTCTCCCGCTCGGCCATGACGTTGAAGCGGGCAAGGCGCAGGCCGGCGGCGATCGTATAGATCAGCGCCGCGATCCAGCCGAAGGAGCGCGCCTGGTCGAGGATGAATACATAGAGCACCAGCGCCGGCGCCACGCCGAAATTGACGATGTCGGCAAGCGAATCCATCTGCCCGCCGAATTTCGACGTCGCCTTCAGGAGGCGTGCGACGCGCCCGTCGATACCGTCGAGGAAGGCGGCGAGCAGCACCATGCCGACCGCCAGTTCGTAGCGGTTCTCGAAGGCGAGGCGAACGCCCGTCAGCCCCGCGCAGATGGCGAGAACGGTGATGACGTTGGGGATGATGATGCGCAAGGGGATTTCGCGCAGGCGCGGGCCGCGGGCCTCGTCGTTCGGGCCGTTGGGTTCATAGGGCGGAAACGGCGTATCCATGGCCAGGCCCTAACCGCGCCGGCTGATGACCGGCCCCTTGGCGGAACCGAACTCGGCCAGCACCGTCTCGCCGGCGATCGCCGTCTGGCCGAGGCTGACGCGCGGCTCGGCGCCGGCCGGCAGGAAGACGTCGAGGCGCGAGCCGAAGCGGATGAGGCCGAAGCGCTCGCCCGTTTCGAGGCTGTCGTTCATCTCGGTCCAGCAGAGGATGCGGCGGGCGACGAGGCCGGCGATCTGCACCACGCCGATCGGCCCGTGCGCGCTCTCGATGACGAGGCCGTTGCGCTCGTTCTCCTGGCTCGCCTTGTCGAGGTCGGCGTTGAGGAATTTGCCCGCGCGATAGGCGACGCGCGAGACGCGGCCGCGCATCGGTGCGCGGTTCACATGGCAGTTGAAGACGTTCATGAAAACGGAGATGCGCATCATTGGCTGGTCGCCGAGTTCCAGTTCCGCCGGCGGCGTCACCATGGCGATGGCCGAGACGCGGCCGTCCGCCGGGCTGATGACGAGGTCGTCGTCCTGCGGCGTCATGCGCTCCGGATCGCGGAAGAAATAGGCGCACCAGGCCGTCAGCACGAAGCCGATCCACATCAGCGGTTCCCAGAGCGCACCGAGGACCAGCGAGGCGACAAAGAAGCCGGCCACGAACTTCCAGCCCTCCCGATGGATCGGCACCAGGGTGCTGCGTATCGTATCGACCAAACTCATCTTCCGACATCTCCTGATGATTTCACGCCATCGACCTAGCGTGAAATGGCGGTGGGGGCAATGCGGCGCGGCGAATAGCCCACTGGTGGCGGCGGCAGATCCGCCAGGGCGCGCCTATTATACTCCCCTCCGGCATCTGCCCACAAAGAGAGAGACCGGCTAGAGGCGAGGACATTGCTCGGACGGTAACGTCAAAGGAAGGGACATTGCTCCATCCGATCTCACCGATAGAGGCAGAGCAATCGTCTGTGGCAGGCAGTTGCCTCTTTTCCTTTCTCCCGCTGGGGAGAAGGTGGCCCGAAGGGTCGGATGAGGGGGCAAGCGGGCCGTATTCGCCTGCGGCTCCCCTCATCCCGCTGCCGCGACCTTCTCCCCGCAGGGGAGAAGGGACAGGTGGCACCCGACGAGCTTCATAAGTGCCTACGTGGCCGGTCACTCGGCCGCAGGCGCGCCGCGCACGATCACCCCGAGGTCGTCGCTCTCGCGCACCTGTTTCAGCCGTTCCTCGGCCTGGACGGCCTCGCGCTGGCGGTTCCACATGGAGGCGTAGAGGCCGTCCTCGTGATCCATCAGTTCGCCATGCGTGCCGCGCTCGGCGATCACGCCGTCCTTGAGCACGATGATCTCGTCCGCCGAGATGACGGTGGAGAGGCGGTGCGCGATAACGAGCGTGGTGCGGTTCTTCGAAACCACGTCGAGCGCGGCCTGGATCTCCTGCTCGGTGCGCGTGTCGAGCGCCGAGGTCGCCTCGTCGAGGATGAGGATCGGCGGGCTCTTCAGGATCGTGCGGGCGATGGCGACGCGCTGCTTTTCGCCGCCCGAAAGTTTCAGCCCCCGCTCGCCCACCATCGCCTTGAAGCCTTCCGGCAGGTGGCGGATGAAGGGGCCGATCTGCGCAGCCTCGGCGGCCGCGGCCACCTCCTCGTCGGTCGCGCCCGGACGGCCGTAGCGGATGTTGTAGGCGATCGTATCGTTGAAGAGCACGGTATCCTGCGGCACCATGCCGATGACCTTGCGCAGGCTCTTCTGCGTGACGTCGCGCACGTCCTGCCCGTCGATGGTGATCGTCCCCTCCTGCACGTCGTAGAAGCGGTAGAGCAGGCGCGAGAGCGTCGACTTGCCGGCTCCCGACGGGCCGACCACGGCGACGGTCTTGCCCGCCGGCACGTCGAAGGTGATGCCTTTCAGGATCGGCCGCGCCGGATCGTAGGCGAAGTGCACGTCCTTGAAGGAGATCGCGCCATCGGCGACGACGAGTTCGGCCGCGCCCGGCTTGTCCTGCACCTCCGCCTCCACTTCCAGGAGATCGAACATCTGCTCAATATCCGTGAGGCCCTGGCGGATTTCGCGGTAGACGAAGCCGATGAAATTGAGCGGGATGGCGAGCTGGATCAGCATCGCGTTGATGAAGACGAAATCGCCGACCGTCTGTTCGCCGCGCTGCACGGCCATCGCCGACATCGCCATCATAACGGCCATGCCGAGGCCGAAGATCAGCGCCTGGCCGAAGTTAAGCCAGCCGAGAGAGGTCCAGACCTGGGTCGCCGCCTTCTCGTAGCGCTCCATCGACTGGTCGAAGCGGCGCGCCTCCATCTCCTCGTTGCCGAAATATTTCACGGTCTCGAAATTAAGGAGCGAATCGATGGCCTTGGTGTTCGCCTCGGTGTCGCTGTCGTTCATCGTGCGGCGGATGGAGATGCGCCAGTCGCTCGCCCTCACCGTGAACCAGATGTAGAGCCAGACGGTGACGGCGGTGACGAGGAGATATTGCAGGCCGTAGCCGCGCCAGAAGACGGCGGCGGTCAGAAGGAACTCGATGAAGGTCGGCACGGAGTTGAGGATCGTGAACCGCACGATCGTCTCGATGCCCTTGGTGCCGCGCTCGATGACGCGCGAAAGACCTCCGGTGCGCCGCTCCAGATGGAAGCGCAGCGACAGGCGGTGCAGATGCACGAAGGTGCGGTAGGCGAGCTGGCGCACGGCATATTGCCCGACGCTGGCAAAGAGCGCGTCGCGCAACTGGTTGAGGCCGGCCTGCAGGATGCGTGCGCCGTTGTAGGCGAAGACCAGCATGACCGCGCCGAGGAGGAAGGCCGGCAGCAGGCTGACGGCATCCGGCTTGTCGTTCAGCGCGTCGGTCGCCCACTTGAAGAAATAGGGAACGAGCAGCAGCACGATCTTGGAAGCGAGCAGGAACACAGAGGCCCAGACGACCCGCATCTTCAGGTCCGGCCGGTCGGAGGGCCACATATAGGGCCAGAGGTTCACGAGGGTCCGGAACGGGTTGCTGCTATCGGCCGAAATCGCCTTCTTCGTCGTCGTCGCCACGCTGGCCTCCGCCGGCTTTTACCCGGCTCATGTCTGGATTGCCCGAATGAAAATGCGGCGCCCGACGGGCGCCGCAGGATGCAGATAGGACCTTGCCGGCCGCTTCGCAACGGCCGGCAGGAAATTGACGGCGATCAATCGCCGCGCATGTGCTTGCGGTGCATCTCTTCCGCCTCGGCGTCGGTTTCCAGCGTCTTGTCCGGAATGCCGAAGACCTGGCCGGGAATGATGCGGTCCGGATCGTTGATCTGATCCTCGTTGGCGAGGTAGATCGTCGTGTAGCGCACGCCCTTGCCGTAGATGCGGCGGGAAATCTGCCACAGCGTATCGCCGCGGCGGATGATCACCGACGTCTTGCTCTCCTGAAGCGGCGCCTGCTCGATCGTCTGCGGTTCCTCGGCTGCCGCCTCGCCATCCGTCGCCGCGCCGTTCCCGCTGCCGGCCGCCGCAGCGGCGCTGTCGTCGGCCGTGACCGGAACGCTCCCGGCGGCGGAGGAAGCGGCGGCGCCCTGCGTCGCCGTCGCCACGGCCTCGGCGGCAGCCGTCAGCGAGGGCATGCCTTCGAGAGCTGCGAGCGCCTGCTGATAGGCCTCCCGGCCTGCGCCGGCCGGAACGGCGGTAAGGCGGGCGAGCGCGGTCGAGGCCCAGCCCTTCAGCCCCTTGATGGCCGCGGCGACGTCGCTTGCCGTGCCGGCGGGCGGCGCGAAGCCGACGATGCGCTTCAATACGCCCTCGAGCGCGGTCCGGGCGGTCTGGATCTCGCCGGACGTCGCGTTGCGGCCGTCGGCGAAGAGCCCGGCGAACTGCTGACGCAGCGTGGTCGCCTGATCCGTCAGCGCCTCGATCGTGTCGTCGGCCGCGGCCGAGACCTCGCCGGCGGCGACATGGGCCTTCTCGATGGTCGGCGCGAGCGCGTCGGCCACGGCCGTCTCGATGGAACCGAGGGCCGCGCCGACCGCGGAGGCATCCGCCGGCAACGCCTGAAGGCGGGCGAGCGCGTCGCTGGCGGCGGCAGACGCCTTGGCGGCTATCCGGCGGGCGGATTCGGCTTCTTCGTCGCCCGGCCGGAATTCGGCGAGCGATTTCAGCGCGAATTCCGTCGCGGAACGGGCCGCGGCCAGTTCCTCGGCCGTCGGCACGCGGCCGCTCGCGTAAAGCCCCTTGAGGAGGGCCAGCGCCTTGTCCGCCTCGCCGCGCAGCTTGTCGAACGCGCCGCCGCCGATGAGACCGAGCGCCGCATCGGTATCGGAGGAGGCGGCATCGTCCTGCGCCACGACGGCGACCTGCTCTCCCTCCGGCCGATCGAAGGGCACGGAGGCACGCAGTTCCACCTTGCTGCCGTCCGCGCTCATCACGTCGGCGCGAACCGCGTGGCGGCCGACGGAAAGCGTAATGGGACCATCGACGACATAGCGTCCCGCCTCGTCGGCCTTCGCCTCGCCGACCAGCGTGTCGTCGGCATAGATACGCACGAGCGCGCCGGGCTTGGCCGTGCCTGCGACGAACATGTGGTCGCCTTCCAGTTCCACGGCGGAAACGCGGATCTGCGCCTTGGCGCCGCCCGCCTGCGTCGTTGCGTCGGTCATCGTTGCGGCAGCCTCGGGCGTCGCAGCCGCCGTTTCGGTGCCCGCGGTGTCGGTGCCGGTCTTCGTGTCGGTCGCTGCCGCCAGCATCTCGCCGGCCGCGTTTGCCGCCTTGTCCGCCGCTTCCGCGACGCCGCCGGCTCCGTCCGCGGCAGCATCGGCCGTTTGCGCCGTTTCGGCGACGGCCTTCTTCCCGCCGATATCGGGAACCGTGATCAGGCGGCTCGCCTCGCCGGGCTTCGACACCATGGCAAGCAGTTCGCCGCCGCCGTCCTTCGGCACGGAAACCGTCGCCACCTCCTCGGAGGCCTTGGAGGCGCCCTTGCCGTCCTTCGTGTTCAGCGTGAGCTCGTAGTCGCCCGCCGCCAGCGGCTGGTCGAAGACGGCCGCGAAATCGCCGCTGGGACCCACATCGGCCGTGGCGACGACCGTGTCGCCGTTCCTGATCTCCAGCTTCGTGTTCGGCTGGCCGCGGCCGGCGATCACCGTGGAGCCGTCCGGCTCGACGCGCAGCACGTCGAAGGCCGGCGTCACCCAGTCGGCCGTCGGATCGGCGGGCGTCGCCCCGGCCGGTGCCGTTCCGGCCTTCGCCGCTTCGGCCGTCGCGCTTTCCGCGTCCGCCGTGCCTTCGGCCGGCTTTTCCTGTGTGGCCGCCGCCTCGTCACCGCCCGCCGCGCTCGTGCGGGCCTGCTTGCCCCCGGCCGTGTTGGTCTCGCCGCCGGTTTCGGCCGGCGTGTCGCTCAGGGTCGCCACGGGCGTTTGCGCCGGCTCGTCCGTGTTCATGTTGGGCAGCACGAAGAAAACCATGAGCAGCGTCGCCACCGCCAGCACGATCAGGGCCACGAGGCCAGTCCTGTTCTTCATCTTCAACTCTCTATCTAACCCGGTTTTCCGGGGAGTCCCTGCCGAAATTGCTACCGATTTCCAGTGTCGTGCACAAGGTTGACGGGGCGTTCCGCGCCTTCCGACGCCGCTTTTCCCGTCATTATCCTTGACGGGGTGCCGGCCGGGTGGCTGAATCCGGCCATGAGCGAACATACCCTACCGATTCGATCCGTCTGCGTTTACTGCGGTTCCCAGCCGGGACGCGATTCCGCCTATGTCGACGCCGGCCGGCGTCTCGGCAAGGCGATGGCCGAAAACCACCTGCGCCTCGTCTATGGCGGCGGCACGAAGGGCCTGATGGGTGCGGTGGCCAGCGGCGTACTTTCCAACGGCGGGCGCGCCACCGGCATCATACCGCAATTCCTCATGGAGAAGGAGGCCACCCGGCACTCCCTCGGCCAGCTCAGCGAGCTGATCGTCACACCCGACATGCACGAGCGCAAGCACAAGATGTTCGACCGCGCCGATGCCTTCATCGCGCTTCCGGGCGGCATCGGCACGCTGGAGGAGATCGTCGAGGTGATGACCTGGGCACAGCTCGGCCGTCACCGCAAGCCGATGGTCTTCGCCAATATCGGCGGTTTCTGGGACCCGATGCTCAAGCTCATCCGCCACATGGCCGACGAAGGCTTCATCCACACCGCCCATCTCGTCCAGCCCATGGTCATCGACGAGCCGGAAGAGATCGTCACCGCCCTCCTCGATCACTGGGCGAGCCAGATCGACCGCGAGGGCGAAGCCGAGATCATCGCGCGGCTTTAAGCCCCCTCTCCTTTCCCTTCACTCTGCCGGAGCGAGGCGTTTTGCCCGCGCCGTGCGCAGCATCGATCCCGAATAGAGGAACAGCGCCGCCCAGATGAAGGCGAAGGCGACGAGCTTGGTGGTGCCGAAGGGCTCGCCGAAGGCAAAGACGGCGATGATGAAGATCATCGTCGGGGCGATGTACTGCATGATGCCGATGGTGGAGAGCTTCAGGAGCTTGGCGCCGTTGGCATAGATCATCAGCGGTATGGCGGTGACGATGCCGCAGGACAGCAGCCACAGGACGTCGGCCGTGCCCGTATCGCCGAAATGGCCCTGCCCCGTCGCTTCCAGCCACACGACATAGCCGAGCGCCGGAATGCTGAGCAGCAGCACTTCCAGGAAGAAGCCCTGGTTCGGCCCGATCGGCAGCGTCTTGCGGAAGAAGGCGTAGAAACCCCAGGAGAAGCAGAGGCCGAGAGACACCCACGGCAGGCCGCCCGCGTCGAAGGCGAGGATCGCCACGGCGCAGGCCGCAAGGCCGATCGCCACCATCTGCGCCGGGCTCGGCTTCTCCTTCAGGAGGACCGCCCCGAGAAAGATCGAAAAGAGCGGGTTGATGTAATAGCCGAGCGCCGTCTCGATCGCCCTGCCCGCGCCGATCGCCCAGACATAGATGCCCCAGTTGACGGTGATCAGCACCGCCGTCAGCGTCGCCATGGCGATCATGCGCGGCGAGCGCAGCGCCGCCTTCACCTCTGCCGTGCGGCCGAGCCAGACCAGCACGAGACCGGCAAGCGGCACCGACCAGACGATGCGGTGCGCCACGACCTCGGGCGCGGGAATATGCGCGACGGCCTTCATGAAGAAGGGCAGGAAGCCCCAGAGCACATAGGCCACCAGCGCAAACATAAAACCGCGCGGCGAATCGCCGGTCTGGGTGGCGCCGGAGGCGTTTTCATCGGCCATCGTGTCATTTCCCGTCAAAACATCGGATTTGCGCCGGGATACTCCAACGCCCGTGAATACACCAATTCATT
>CBIMFD010000068.1:0-14213 GCA_966243085.1 uncultured Shinella sp. | reverse complement strand
TTCTTCGGCGGCATCGCGGCGGCGGGGCTCAACGGCGACTACATTCCGCTGGGGCAGGATTTCGCCTTTACCAAGCGCGTGCCGCTCGGGGTCTGCGTCGGCATAGGCGCGTGGAACTATCCGCAGCAGATCGCCTGCTGGAAGGGCGCCCCGGCCCTCGTCTGCGGCAATGCCATGGTCTTCAAGCCCTCGGAGAACACACCGCTCGGCGCGCTGAAGATCGCGGAGATCCTCATCGAGGCCGGGCTGCCGAAGGGGCTCTACAACGTCATCCAGGGGGACCGGACGACGGGGCCGCTGCTCGTCAACCACAAGGACGTCGCCAAGGTCTCGCTCACCGGCTCCGTGCCGACCGGCCGGAAGGTCGCGGGCGCGGCCGCGGCCGAGTTGAAGCATGTCACCATGGAGCTCGGCGGCAAGTCGCCGCTCATCGTCTTCGACGACGCCGACCTCGAAAGCGCCATCGGCGGGGCGATGCTCGGCAACTTCTATTCGACGGGGCAGGTCTGCTCCAACGGCACGCGCGTCTTCGTGCAGAAGGGCATCAAGGAGACGTTCCTGTCGCGCCTGAAAGAGCGCACGGAGAAGATCCTGATCGGCGACCCGATGGACGAGGCGACGCAGCTCGGGCCGATGGTCTCCAAGGTGCAGCGCGACAAGGTCCTCGACTATATCGAGAAGGGCAAGGCGGAGGGCGCGACGCTGCTGACGGGCGGCGGCATTCCCAACGCCGTCTCGGGCGAAGGCTATTACATCCAGCCGACCGTCTTTGCCGACGTCACGGACGACATGACCATCGCGCGCGAAGAGATCTTCGGCCCGGTCATGTGCGTGCTCGACTTCGACCATGAGGACGAGGTGATCGAACGCGGCAATGCCACGGAATTCGGCCTGTCGGGCGGCGTCTTCACGTCCGACATCACCCGCGCCCACCGCGTCGTCGACCGGCTGGAGGCCGGCACGCTGTGGATCAACACCTACAACCTCGCCCCCGTGGAAATCCCCTTCGGCGGCTCCAAGCAATCCGGTTTCGGTCGGGAGAACTCGCTCGCCGCGCTGGAGCATTATTCGGAGCTGAAGACGGTGTATGTCGCGATGGGCAAGGTCGAGGCGCCGTATTGAGGTAAGGGGCTCCCCCTCATCCGCCCTTCGGGCACCTTCTCCCCGCTGGGGAGAAGGGGAATGGAGACGGCGCGGCACATCCCTTCTCCCCGTGGGGAGAAGGTGGCGGCAGCCGGATGAGGGGGCTTGCCGCGGGCAGGAAGTCAAAGGGCAAACGTCATGCAGAACGCAGACTACATCATCGTCGGTTCCGGCTCGGCCGGCTCGGCCATCGCCTACCGGCTCTCCGAGGACGGCAAGCATACGGTCATGGTGCTGGAATATGGCGGGTCGGATATCGGGCCGTTCATCCAGATGCCGGCGGCGCTCGCCTGGCCGATGAGCATGAAGCGCTACAACTGGGGCTATCTTTCCGAGCCCGAGCCGAACCTCAACAACCGGCGCATCACCGCCCCGCGCGGCAAGGTGATCGGGGGGTCCTCCTCGATCAACGGCCTCGTCTATGTGCACGGCCATTCGGAGGACTTCAACCGGTGGGAAGAGCTCGGCGCGCGCGGCTGGGCCTATGCGGACGTCTTGCCCTACTACAAGCGCATGGAGACCTCGCACGGCGGCGAAGCCGGCTGGCGCGGCACGGACGGGCCGCTGCACGTCCAGCGCGGCCCGGTGACGAACCCGCTCTTCCACGCCTTCATCCAGGCGGGCAGCCAGGCCGGTTTCGAGCTGACGGACGACTATAACGGCTCCAAGCAGGAAGGCTTCGGCCTGATGGAGCAGACGATCCACGGCGGCCGGCGCTGGTCGGCGGCGAACGCTTATCTGCGCCCCGCCATGAAGCGGCCGAACGTCTCCCTCGTCCGCTGCTTCGCGCGCAAGATCGTCATCGAGAACGGCAGGGCGGTCGGCGTCGAGATCGAGCGGAACGGCGTCGTCGAGGTGGTGCGGGCGAACCGCGAGGTGATCGTCTCGGCCTCGTCCTTCAACTCGCCGAAGCTGCTGATGCTTTCCGGCATCGGCCCGGCGCAGCACCTCAAGGACATGGGCATCGAGGTGAAGGTCGACCGGCCGGGCGTCGGCGCCAACCTGCAGGACCATATGGAATTCTACTTCCAGCAGATATCGACCAAGCCGGTCTCGCTCTATTCCTGGCTGCCGTGGTTCTGGCAGGGGGTCGCGGGCGCGCAATGGCTGCTCTCCAAGGGCGGGCTCGGCGCCTCCAACCAGTTTGAGGCCTGCGCGTTCCTGCGCTCGGCGCCGGGCTTGAGGCAGCCGGACATCCAGTATCACTTCCTGCCCGTCGCCATATCCTACGACGGCAAGGCGGCGGCCAAGAGCCACGGCTTCCAGGTGCATGTCGGCTACAACCTGTCGAAGTCGCGCGGCAACGTGACCCTGCGCTCGGCCGATCCGATGGCCGATCCCGTCATCCGCTTCAACTATATGAGCCATGAGGAAGACTGGGTGAAGTTCCGCCATTGCGTGCGCCTCACCCGCGAGATCTTCGGGCAGAAGGCCTTCGACGAATTCCGCGGCCCGGAAATCCAGCCGGGCGAGAAAGTGCAGAGCGACGATGAGATCGACGCCTTCCTGCGCGAGCATCTGGAAAGCGCCTACCACCCCTGCGGCACCTGCCGCATGGGTTCCGCCGACGATCCGATGGCCGTGGTCGATCCCGAAACCCGCGTCATCGGCGTCGAGGCCTTGCGCGTCGCGGACTCGTCGATCTTCCCGCACGTCACCTACGGCAACCTCAACGCCCCCTCGATCATGACCGGCGAGAAGGCTGCGGATCATATCCTCGGCAGGCAGCCCCTCCCCCGCTCCAACCAGGAACCGTGGATCAACCCGCGGGCGATGGTGAGCGATCGGTAGGCGGCGGGGGTTCTCCAAGCCCCTCATCCGGCCTGCCGGCCACCTTCTCCCCGCAAGCGGGGCGAAGGGGATATGCCGAGCCGGCTTCCCCAAACAATGTCGATCCGTAAGGCACGTCCCCTCTCCCCGCTTGCGGGGAGAGGGTTAGGGTGAGGGGCAAAGCTATCGGCCGCTGGCCTCACCTCACAGAAAACCCCCTTATTTTCTACTATTTTTATAGAGTAATTTCAAAGCCTTCTTTCGCGGCAGGATTTCTGCCGGGGGGCCGAGATGGAGAGATATTTGCTCTCCTGCCCGAGGCTTTGGAAATCCGTTTTGCTGTCTCGCGAAAGCGCGGGCTGCGATAATCCGGGCACTTCTCGCAAAGGCTTGGAAACGGAATGACTGTTCTTACCGGAAACGGGACCGCCGAGGCCCTGAACGACAAACTCGCCGGCCTCGATCTTGCCGGGCGCCTCGCGCTCGTGGCCGGGCTCGGCGGGCGCGCCGTCTTCACCACCAGCCTCGGCATCGAGGACCAGGTCATCACCGCCGCCATCGGCACCGAGCGCCTGCCGGTCGACGTCGTGACGCTGGAGACCGGCCGGCTCTTCAAGGAGACCGTCGACCTCATCGACGAGACGGAGGGCCAGTACGGCATCTCCATTACCCGCTATCACCCCGTGCAGGGCGATATCGACGCCTATGCGGAGAAATACGGCCTCAACGGCTTCTACGAGAGTGTCGAGGCGCGGCATGCCTGTTGCAGCGTGCGCAAGCTGAAGCCGCTTGCCCGCGCGCTGGAAGGCGCTTCCTACTGGATCACCGGCCTTCGCCGCGGCCAGTCCGGCAACCGCGCCGAGACGCCCTTTGCCGAGTACGACGCCGAGCGGAACCTCATCAAGGTCAATCCGCTCGCCGACTGGGACATCGAGCGCATCAAGGCCTACGTCGCCGACAATGCCGTTCCGGTGAACCCGCTGCATTCGCGCGGCTATCCCTCCATCGGCTGCGAGCCCTGTACCCGCGCCATCAAGCCGGGCGAGCCCGAACGCGCCGGCCGCTGGTGGTGGGAGAACGACGAGAAGCGCGAATGCGGCCTGCACGTTCACGAAGCCGCCGCCTCCTCCATCCCGGCCCCGAGCGCCGCCTGACCGACACCCCCGCCCCTCCCAAGGCGCCCCATCCGGAGTAACAGTTCCATGTCCGATATCCGCAACGAGGCGGAAGCCAAGCCCAACGCAACGCAGAAGGCCCCGCTCGATCCGCATCTCAAGGCGCTGGAAAACGAAGCGATCCACATCTTCCGCGAGGTCGCGGCCGAATTCGAGCGGCCCGTGATGCTCTATTCGGTCGGCAAGGATTCCTCGGTCCTCCTGCATCTTGCGCGCAAGGCGTTCTATCCGGGCCGCGTCCCCTTCCCGCTGCTGCATGTCAACACGGGCTGGAAATTCGCCGAGATGATCGCCTTCCGCGACGCCATCGCGAAGGAATACGATCTCGACCTCATCGCGCACACCAATCCGCGCGGGGCGGCGGAGAACATCACGCCCTTCACGCACGGGTCCTCCCGCTATACCGACATCATGAAGACCGAGGCGCTGCGCCAGGCGCTCGACGCCGGCAAGTACGACGCGGCCTTCGGCGGCGCGCGGCGCGACGAGGAGGCCTCGCGCGCCAAGGAGCGCATCTACTCCTTCCGCACGCCCGACCACCGCTGGGACCCGCGCAACCAGCGCCCGGAACTGTGGAACATCTACAACGGCATGATCCGCCAGGGCGAGAGCGTGCGCGCCTTCCCGCTCTCCAACTGGACCGAGGTGGACATCTGGCGCTACATCCAGGCCGAGGACATCCCGATCGTGCCGCTCTACTTCGCGAAGAAGCGTCCCTATGTGGAGCGCGACGGCATGATGATCATGGCCGAGGATCCGCGCCTCGAACTCCTGCCCGGCGAGATGAAGCAGGAGGGCGTCATCCGCTTCCGCACGCTCGGCTGCTTCCCGCTGACCGGCGCCATCCGCTCCAATGCGACGACCCTCGACGACATCATCGCCGAGCTGGAGACGGCCACCGTCTCCGAACGCCAGGGCCGCGCCATCGACCGCGACCAGTCCGGCTCCATGGAAAAGAAGAAACGCGAAGGGTATTTCTGAGATGACCGTTTCCGCAACCGCGACCGCCCTGCCGGTCGAACAGGCCGCCGTCGAACAGGCACGCGCGATCCGCGATTCCCGGCCGCTCCGCCTCATCACCTGCGGCTCGGTGGACGACGGCAAGTCGACGCTGATCGGCCGCCTGCTGTGGGACACCAAGGCCGTCAAGGAAGACCAGGCCGCAACGCTCGCCCGCGACAGTTCCGGTCAGCAGAACGATCTCGGCCTGCCCGACTTCGCCCTGCTGCTCGACGGCCTGCAGGCCGAACGCGAACAGGGCATCACCATCGACGTCGCCTACCGCTATTTCTCGACGGACCGGCGCTCCTTCATCGTCGCCGACACGCCCGGCCACGAGCAATATACCCGCAACATGGCGACAGGCGCCTCCACGGCGGACCTTGCCGTATTGCTGGTTGATGCGCGCGCCGGCATTCTCGAGCAGACCCGCCGCCACGCCACCATCGCCACGCTGATGGGCATCCGCCAGTTCGTGCTCGCCGTCAACAAGATCGACCTGACGGACTACGACCGCACCCGGTTCGACCAGATCGCGCACGAATTCCGCGAATTCGCCCTGACGCTCGGCGTCAAGCAGATCACCGCCATTCCGATGTCCGCCCTCAAGGGCGAGAACGTCGTCTATGACGGCAGCAAGGCCATGCCCTGGTACGACGGTCCGACGCTGGTGGAGACGCTGGAGAAGGCGACGACCCGCGCCGGCCAGACGGTGGGCTTCCGCCTGCCGGTGCAGCGCGTCTCGCGTCCCGGCGAAAGCTTCCGCGGCTATCAGGGCACGGTCGCCGGCGGCTCGGTGAAGCCGGGCGATTCGGTCGTGGTGCTGCCGTCGGGCATGGTGGCGAACGTCACCAAGATCGTCACCTTCGACCTCGTGCGCAACGCGGCCGTTTCGGGCGACGCCATCACGCTGGTGCTCGACCGGCAGGTGGACGTCTCGCGCGGCGACATGATCGTCGCCATCGACAGCCAGCCGATGACCGGGCGCGGCTTCGACGCCCACCTCGTCGCCCTCCAGGCCGAAGGCATCGAGCCGGGCAAGCGCTACTGGCTGAAGAGCGGTTCGCGCCGCCAGCGCGTGCTGGTCGAGCCCGTCAGCCAGCTCGATCTTGCGACCTCCAAGTGGAATGCGGCCGAGCGTCTCGGCCTCAACGCCATCGGCAAGGTGCGCCTTGTCTTCGACGAGCAGGCGATCTTCGACCCCTACGAGCAGAACCGCACGACCGGCGCCTTCGTCCTGATCGATCCCGACACCAACAACACGGTGGCCGGCGGCATGATCACCGGGCGCCGCTCGGAGATCGGCGGCATCCACAAGGACGACCGGCGCGTGCTGCTGTCGCTGCCCGCCGATCTCGCGGAGAAGATCATGGCGGGCGAGGCTTTCGCCAGCCGCCGCCAGGACGTGGACGTGCGCCACACCAGCGCCGGCCGCGCGGCCGAGCTGCTGGCCGACCTCGACGAATAGCCGACGCCACCCGGACACGAAAAAGGGGCCGAAAGGCCCCTTTTGCATTTGCCGGTCCTGACGGGTCTCAGAAGAAGAAATACCAGATCAGGATCACCAGAAAGAGCGGCACGCCCATCAACCACAGAATCAAAGCCCGAGCCATTTGAGTTTTCCTTTCCTCATTGGTCGGGCTGACAATGCCCGGGCGGGCGAATTGTTCCGGCGGGCGCCGGCAGCGGGATAGCGGCGGCGTGACCCGGCCGCGCCGGTTTTCGATCCTTCCGGAGAAAATTCCCGGCCTCCCGCCGCTTTCCCCAACATTGCGGATTTTTTGATATTTTGCGCTTGTCGAAACCGAAAGCCTGTTCTATACGAACCCCCGCTGGTCACGGAGTGTAGCGCAGTCTGGTAGCGCACCACGTTCGGGACGTGGGGGTCGAGTGTTCGAATCACTCCACTCCGACCAGCCGAAAGTTTCCCGGCTTTCCCCTCTCCCGCATCCCGGTTTCATTTCCTGCCCGCTACTCGGTACTGTTGCAATTCCGCACGGTCCGCCCGGCTTGTGCGGGGACGGATGCAAAGTTGGCGCGGGGGCGATTTTCCTTTTGCGTGCGCTGCGCTATGGCGGAAAACGAGGCTGCGGCCCCGACTCGCGGGCCCGCACGGAGTCCGAGGAAATGGCACACATGACATCCCGCATCGCAATCCTGGCAGGCCTTGGCCTTGCCCTCGCCGGCTGCACCACGGCGACCATCGCGTCCAACCCGCTGCAGGCCCGCTGGAACGGCAAGGCCGCCGGCACCTTCTTCGCCGCCTATGGCCCGCCGATGTCCGATGCGGCCGGAGCGGGCGGCACGACGCTCTACAAGTGGCGCGGCGGCTTCGTGAAGGGCAGGTCCTGCACCGTCGAACTGACGGTCAACGATGCCTACAAGATCAACAATATCCGCGCCATCGGCGACCGTGTCGATCCGAAGGGCGGCCCCTCGCATTGCGAAAAGTTTCTCGACGCCGCCGAAGCGAAGTAAGGCCGGCCGGCATCGCGCCTAACCGCAAGGGTCGCGCGGCAACGCGCGGCCCTTTTCCATCCGGGAGGAATGCATGGAAGAAGACCGTCTCTACCACGATCCGGACCTTGCCGATTTCTACGATCTCGAAAACGGCTGGGAGCGCTCGCCGGATTTCGCCTTCTGCCGGGCATTGGCGGACGGCGCGGCAAGCGTGCTGGACCTCGGCTGCGGCACCGGGGAGCTTGCCGTCGCGCTCGCTTCCGGCCGCAGGGTCACAGGCGTCGATCCCGCCCCCGCCATGCTGGCGATCGCCCGGGCCAAGCCCGGCGCGGATGGCGTCGCCTTCATCGAGGGGGACGCGCGCACCCTGAGGCTCGGCCGCCGCTTCGATCTCGTCCTCCTCACCGGTCATGCCTTCCAGGTCTTCCTGACGAAGGACGACCGGCGCGCGGCGCTCGCCACCATCGCGGCGCATCTTGCGCCCGGCGGCCGCTTCGTCTTCGACAGCCGCAACCCCGCCTGCCGGGAATGGGAGGAATGGGGGCCGGAAGCCTCGATGCGGACGGTCGCCCATCCCCGCTTCGGCACCGTCTCCGCCTGGAACGACGCCGCCCTCGATCCTGCGACCGGCATCGTCACCTACGAGACGCACTACGAGATCCGGGCCACCGGCAAGCGACTCTCCGCCGCCTCCCGCATCGCCTTTCCGGCCAGGGAGGAGCTGGAATCCCTGATCGCCGAAGCCGGCCTTCGCACCGAACGCTGGCTCGGCGACTGGGAGGGCAACGCCTGGCACCCCGCCGCCAGCGAACTCATTCCCCTCGGCACGCTCGCGTGAGGCGATTGGAGGCTTGCGAACAAGCAGCCGGGAGCCGCACGTTTTAGTAGCATATTGCGCCATATGTTTAGAATCTTATTGATTTTGCAAAGGAATGCCTAACGAAAACCGTGCATGTTCGCTTCCGACGAATTTCGTTTGCCGATCCGGAAACCAGCAGATGGACGAAATCACATCCGATGACCGCACGCCGGCGGCTCGTGCGGGCCGAGTCGGAAGCACAAGCAGCCCCCTCTCCCGCAGCCGTGAGATCGAACCGAACCTTCATTCGCGCGGGCCGGGCCACGAGACGCATGCCAAGGCGATAGCCTTGCAGCCACGGAAGCTCGAACATGTCTGAGTCCGGCTACGCCATTCGCGGCAGCTCCGATGACATCCGGATCGGAGACTGGCTCTCCTCCGCCCTGTTCGTCATCATCATCCTCTATTTCTGGATCGGGATATCGCCCTTTCAAAGTCTCGGCGACCCCGCCCAATCCGTCCATCTCGCCGGCTCCAACATCCTCAACCAGTTCACGATGATGACGATTTCCCTGTCGTTGATCGTGGTGCTGCTGCAGCATCCGGCCGGCCATCTGGTCACCAAGCTCTGGGGCTTGCTTCTCGTCATTTTCCTGTGGCTGGTGATCACCGGGCTCCTCTCCATCCAGCCGCTCTTCGTGCTGCGCCGCCTCGCCTATGCGATGCTGACCTGCGTTTGCGCCTGCGGCATCCTTCTTTTGCCACGCACCAGCGCCAGCTTCGCCAAGCTGATGGCGATCTGCCTGCTGTTTGCGCTGGGGCTTTGCTATTTCGGGGTTCTCGCGATACCGCAGCGCGCGATCCACCAGGCAAGCGACGCCGTGGAGCCGGCGCTTGCCGGTGACTGGCGCGGCTATTTCCTGCACAAGAACACGGCCGCCGCCGCCATGGTCTATGCGGCGTTCCTGGGGCTCTACGTCTGGAAGCGCCACTCGGCCGGGCTCGGCGCTCTCATTTTCCTGCTGGCGACCGTGTTCCTCTGGAAGACCGGCGGCAAGACCGCCGCCGCCATGATGCCCGCCATCCTGATCGCCACCTGGATCTTCGAACGCGCCGGCCCGTTCCGTCTTCTCTTCGTGGGCGGCATACTCGGCGTCATGAACTTCATCCTGATGTCGGCGGCCGTTTCGTTGCCCATGCAGGAGTTCCTGAAATCGAACGGCATCGACCCCACCTTCACCGACCGGGCCGCGATCTGGCGGATCGCCCTTTCCGCCATCGCCAGAAGCCCGGTCACCGGCTACGGCTTCCAGTCCTTCTGGGACACGGATGCCGTCCTCAGCGGCGAAGCCTCGATGAGCAACTGGGCGGTCGTCGCCACGAGCGCGCACAACGGATATGTCGAGCTCGCTCTCCATGGCGGGCTGCCCCTCCTCGGCCTCATGCTGGTCTGGATGGTGGTCCTGCCGTGCCGCCATGCGCGCATTGCGCTCAAGCGGAATGTCCAGCCCGACCTGACGCGTCTCTTCATTCGCATGTGGCTCTTTTCGGTCTTCCTCGGCTGCCTCGAGAGCGTCTTCCTGAGCGGCGAGCAGATGTGGTTCATGACCCTCGTCGCCCTCTTCGGCCTCCGCCTCCAGGCCTACGCCAACCCCGCCCGGATACCGCCCCAGGAGCCGGACTGAAGGGCTGGCGGCCGCTGGGCTATGTCGCCAATTCAGATGACTGCCTGTCATCACTCGCAGCACCGCTCCGGCAAGGGCGTGAGCGCCGCACCACGTCGTTTATTGACAATCCGCCACCAGGCAATAAAACCCGCTTACGCCGCCATTTCAGCCCGAACAAATAAGATCGGCAACAGGAGCATAAATTGTCAAAGCAAGGGTACAATCGTTTCGTGTACCGCGCGATCAAAATCGGTGGAAATATTATCAAGGTTGTTTGTTCCGCAGATTTGCTTATCAGGCCGAACAAGAGAAAAACGATACCCGAATATTTGCCGGCGAAACGCAACGCGACTTCAGCCAAGGCCATCCCCCGCATCGTTTGGCAAACGAATTACTCAAATCGGGTGACGATGCCTGTCTATGCGAATTTCCTGTTCAACCGATGGCTTACCCCGGAATTCGAGTATCGCTATCACGACGACGAGGCCTGCGAGACCTTCATAGAGCACCATTTTCCGGGACGCTATTCCGATGCCTTCAAGCGCCTCCAGATCGGCGCTGCAAAAGCCGATTTCTGGCGTATCCTGGTTCTGCTGAAAGAAGGCGGCATCTACCTCGACATCGATTCCAATTTTGCGGCGCGCCCCGAAGACGTGATCGGTTCGGACGAAGAGGCTGTTTTCATCGCCATGGATAACGGCGAAGTAACGAATTACTGCCTCGCCGCGAGAGCAGGTCATCCGGCCCTGCAGCTCATGGCGGACCGCATTGCGCAGAATATCGAAGAGGGAACGATAACGAGCGTCTACGACATGACGGGTCCGACCGTCGTGGATGCGGTGGTAAAAGAAACCCAAGCCCGCATCAGAAATTATCGGGAGATCTGCACGCAAGGCCAATTCACCAACAAACGCGCGCAATATGCCGACAAGAAGGATGGCGCGTGGTGGGAGGCGCAGGCAAAAGCTTCTATTCTCAAGAACTAGCTCGGAGCCTGCCGGTGCTGTCACCGGGATATCTCTCGCGAATTCCACACTTGAGCGCTGCAGTTGAAAAACAACGCTTGCACCGCCAAAGCGGGGCGGCTTATTAGCTCGTCGTCGGCGGTTTGGCTCACGGCTTTTCCTGATATGAGGCGGCAATGATTTCCAAAGCGCGAACGATTCTGGACGATGGCTTCCTTGTCGGCCTGGTTTTCGCGCTTTTCCTCGCTGGCAAGATCGTGCCGTATCTGATCTTGGTGGGCGTTGTTCCGATTGTCTTGTTCTGGACGAAGGCCGACTACGCCAAGCCGGCGGCAACACTGGGACGCTTCCTGTTCCCAACCCTTGGCTATTTCACCTTTTGCCTTTTGCTTCTCTATGCCTATCCAGGTCTTCAGCCCGGTGAGGAGCCGCCAAACAACCCGAACTTCGAGCTTTATATCGTTGCCATTGCCCTGTTAGCGGTAGGTTTTTTGCGCGGGCAACAAATAAGGAACGTTTCGGCGCGCTTCCAGACCGTCGTTCCCTTGTCGCTTCTGGCCGCGTTCACGGTGCTGACCGGCTATATGTTCCTGGGTATCGACGGATGCCGGGTAAAGGTGGCGGCATCCTGGCCATTCATTCCGGCGATTATTTTCGTGACATTGACATTCTTGCTTCTCCTTGGCTGGGAGGAAAGAGCGAAACAGCAGCGCCATATCCGGCTCCTCCTGATTGCGCTCAGCATTGTGGTCGCGCTCGCCTACACCGGCTCACGCGGCATCGTGGTCGGCCAATTTGCAGTTTTCGCAACCATCGTACTTTTAAGGCGAATGCGCCAATTCAGAAGCGGCCTGCCTACCGTGAAGGAACTGTCTGCCGCGATAGCGGTGGGGCTGATTCTTTCTCTTATGGTTGCGGTCACGACGGGATGCAGCGGCTTCAAGAGATGGTCTGCCCTCTTCGACGTGGTGAATGATTTCGACATGACCAGGGGCAAGTCGACCGCTTCCAGCTCTTTGGCAAAAGCTCCAGTTGGAAAAGTTACATTCGAAAGCCAGGCCGCCCCCGTTTCTGCGGTCAGGACCAGCAGTAGTGCGACGCGGCAGAAAGAAGGGTCGATAACACTGAGACTAAACATGTGGTCCGCCTCCATAGAGGCCGTTAGCCGCGCCCCTCTGTTCGGTCACGGCGCTCTCTCGCTTCGTCCGATCATCGAAGACAAATTCGGTTTCGAACACAACCACAACCAATACTTGGCTTGGCTCGTGACCGGAGGGGTTGTCTTCCTGACTGTCGGCCTGCTGTTTCTGTCCACGCCCGTTCTCATTTCCAAGAGCTTGGCGCCAGCCGACAAGGCTGTGGTTGTCTTGTCGGTGACAGGACTTTGGGGCGTCGCCATGATATTCGACGCCTTCCTGAACCTCGACTTCTACCTTCATTACTTTAGTCTGTTGCTCGGCTTCCTTTTTGCGCTCATTACGGATACGGCGAAGATGCAGCCACCGCAGAACGGGTACGTGTAATGCCGCGCAAAACGATATTCTTCGACCTTACCGAAGCCCTGTTGTCCGCATCGGCACGGCGCGTTCAATATTACGGCATTGCGCGCACGGTTATCGAGGTCGGCAAGGAGGCCGCGGCCCTTGATGAGGATATCCGCTTCGTCGTCTTTTCGTTCGGCGATCAAGCTTTCTACGACGTGAAGTGGCAAAGGGCACCAGACGGCGGCATTGCCTTCGACCTACCAAAGGATGTCGGACAGCGTTGGCACAGAACCTATTACGGCGGATCCGCCGTCATCTCGGGTATCGCGCGCCTGCTCGGCATTCCGGCTGCCGCACAAAACAAGCGCAACTGGGAGAACAATGCGAAGAGCCTCGCCAAAGTTGCCATTTCGGATGGCGTCTTCATCTCCGCGGCTCGGCCGAAGCTGATCGTCGACATGATCAAGGCGCTCGAGCGCAATGGCTCGAACGCCGCCGTCGTGCCGCTGTTGCACGACTTCATGCCGCTGCACCGGGGCGCGACCAAGCGGTTCCGCCGGTTCGACCGCAACTTCCTTCACGACAATCGCTTCGTCATCGAGCGTTCAAAACTCATTCTTACGAATTCGGAATTCACGCACGAGGAACTGGAGCGTTTCGCAGGGGCGGGAATGTTGCCGAAGCCGGGGCCGGTCGTTGCGGTTCCGCTCGTTCACCATTGCCCGGAAGGCGTCGAGGCGCCGCAGATCGATCTGCCTGCAGAGCCGTATCTGCTCACTGTCGGCCTCAACCTCGGCCGAAAAAACATCGAAGTCGTGCTGGAAGCGCTCTTGCGCATGAAAAAGCGCGGGCTCTCCGTGCCCCCCCTTGTCATCGCCGGTGCCTTGCGCAAGAGGTTACAGCGCTACGTCGAGCAGCCCGCGTTCCGGCCGATCCGTGACCGCATCACATTCGCCGAGAACCCCAGCCAGACCGATCTCGTTCGGCTCTACACCCATGCGCTCGCCCTGGTGATCCCGAGCCGGATCGAGGGGTGGGGTTTGCCGGCCGGCGAAGCGCTGTGGTGCGGAACGCCGGCCATCTGTTCGACGGCGCCGGTCTTCCGCGAAGTCTGCGGCGATCTCGGGCTCTATTTCGATCCCGACGACCCCGATGCATTGGCCGCCTTGGTGGACAGGCTGGCTCAGGATGCCGCTTACCGCGAGAACCTGCGCCGTCAGATCGCGGAAGCAAAGCCTCGCCTGCGGACCTGGAAGTCCGTCGCGAGCGATGTCCTTGCTGCCGTGCGTCCCATCGCTTCGTAACCTGCTTTCGCGCTTGTTATGATCGCCACGCGCAAACTGTGCCCGTCGCCACGATCCTCGTCTTTCAAGACGTAAAACCCACAGGCGACAATTAATGAATAGGCGATTGTCCGAACCACTGCATCCGGGGTTGCTGATTTTGCCGGGCAACAAGGATGCAGTCTTAAGCCACTGCGCGTCGCTCAGTTCATGCCGCTGAAGCGCCATTGTCGGCCTCCGTGACGAACAGAGTGCTCTATGAACAGTGATCAAGCGATTTGAAATCCTGATGTCAATTGGTTCCAGGCCGCTCCGGCACCTTGAACCTCGGCTCCCCGCCGTCAAGGCGCAGGTATTTGCGGACGTTGTTCCGGGAAAGGCCAGTCCAACGGCATATCTCCCGGATCAATATGTGCTCTCGAAAATGCCAGCGTCGGATTACGCTCAGTAACGCCATGTCGATCACTC
>CBIMFD010000067.1:0-14466 GCA_966243085.1 uncultured Shinella sp. | reverse complement strand
CGGCGGGCCACCAGCATGTAGTTCACGTCCATGTCCTTCGACAGGTTCCACTGGTTCGTGAGCGGATTGAAGAAGACGCCCGTGCGGTCGGTGATGGTGAGGCCGGCGGCCGTCAGCGGCTTTTCGATCTCTTCCGGGCGCACCAGCTTCTCGTACTGATGCGTGCCGCGCGGCAGCCAGCGCAGGACGTTCTCCGCCGCGAAGATGGCGAGCGCCGCCGCCTTCAGCGTGCGGTTGATCGTGGCGACGAACATCATGCCGCCGGGGCGCACCATGGACGCGCAGGTGGTGAGGAAAAAATCGACGTCGGAGACGTGCTCGACCACTTCCATGTTGAGCACGACATCGAAGGTCTCGCCGGCTTCCGCCAGCGCCTCGGCCGTCACCGCGCGGTAATCGACCGGAACGCCGCTGCCCGCCGCGTGGGCCTTGGCGATGCCGATGTTCTTTTCCGATGCATCCGCGCCGAGCACGTCGGCCCCCATGCGCGCCATCGGCTCGGAGAGGAGGCCGCCGCCGCAGCCGATATCGAGGATGCGCAGGCCCTCCAACGGGCGATGCGCCTTCGGGTCGCGGCCGAACTGGGCGGAGACGAGATCGCGGACATAGGCGAGGCGGACCGGATTGAACTTGTGCAGCGGGCGGAACTTGCCAACCGGGTCCCACCACTCGGCGGCCATCGCCGAAAAGCGGTCGACTTCGGCCTGGTCGATCGTCGTGCGGGCTGCCTCGCTCATGGCTTTCTCCTTCGCGTCCTGTCCCCCGTGAAGTCGGCTTCCGGGGCGCGGATGTCAAGAGGGCGAAGCGCCTCACCCGATCCACGCCGCGAGCCGTTTCCGGTCCGCACGATGCCAAACCGGAGCCTCGCCGGGAGTCCGGATCTGCACGAGAGCCCGCCAGCGCCGCCACGGCAGATGCGCTCAGCCGCGGCCGAACTCGTCCTCGATGCGGATGATGTCGTCCTCGCCAAGATAGGAGCCTGTCTGCACCTCGATCAGTTCGAGCAGGATCTTGCCCGGATTGGCGAGACGGTGCACCTCGCCCTGCGGGATATAGACGGACTCGTTCTCGCGCAGCGGGACCGTCTTCTCGCCGATCGTCACCTCGGCCGTGCCGCGCACCACGATCCAGTGTTCGGAACGGTGATGATGCTTTTGCAGCGAGAGCCGCTTGCCCGGCGTGACGAACAGGCGCTTGACCTGGAAGCGTTCGCCGTTCAGCACGGAGGTATAGCCGCCCCAGGGCCGGTAGGCGGTGGGATGCGCTTCCGTCAGCTTCGCGGTCTTCGGCAGCGCCGCGAGGTGCTTGACCAGCTTGCCGACGCTCTGACTGTCCTCCAGCCGGCCGACATAGACGGCGTCTTCGCTGGCGACGACCGCGACATTGTCGAGACCCTGCACGGCGACGTGAATGTCACGCGAGATGACGAGCGAATTGCGCGTGTCGAGCACTGTCGTGCTGCCGTCCGCCACGTTCCCGGCCTCGTCCTGCCGGCCGGTCTTCCAGACGGAATCCCAGCTACCGAGGTCCGACCAGGCGATCGGCGAGGGCACGACGGCGGCGATCGGCGTCTTCTCGAAGATGGCATAGTCGACGGAGATGTCCGGCGCGCGGGCGAAGGCCTCCTCGTCGAGCCGCTCGAAGTCGAGGTCGTGCTTGGCCCTGGCGACCGCCTCGCCCGCCGCCTCCAGCACGTCCGGGGCATATTGCTGGAGCTCGCGCAGGAAGAGGGAGACCGGGAGCATGAACATGCCGGAGTTCCAGAGATAGCCACCCGCGGCCAGCATCTCGGCCGCGCGCTCGCGATCGGGCTTTTCCACGAAGCGGTGGACCGCATGGGCGCCGTTGCCGAGGTCTTCTCCGGTTTCGATATAGCCGTAGCCGGTCGCCGGCTCCTTCGGCGTGATGCCGAAGGTGACGAGACGGCCTGCGCGCGCGGCGGCGGCCGCCTTGGCGATGCAGTCGAAATAGGTGGCATCCGCATCGATCTCGTGGTCGGAGGCAAGCACCTGCATAAGGGCGTCTTCGCCGTGCAGGCGCTCGGCGAAGACGGCCGCGGCTGCAAGCGCCGGTGCGGTGTTGCGGGCGACGGGCTCGAGCAGGATCGAGCCGAGCGTCACCCCGGTCGAGCGCGCCTGCTCGGCGACGAGAAAGCGGAAATCGCTGTTGGTGACGACGATCGGCGGCTCGTAGAGGCCGGCATCGGAAACGCGCTCCAGCGTCTTCTGGAACAGCGTCGTCTCGCCCAGGAATTCGAGGAACTGCTTCGGCGCGGAGGCGCGCGAGAGCGGCCAGAGCCGCGTGCCTTTACCACCGGCCATGATTACGGGGACGATCTTGCTGCTCATCAATTTTTGGTCCTGATGCTGGTTGGGCGGCATGCCCGACGCGGGCAGATGGGATTACCTTCTATCCGCGCCGTAAAGAAACGGCAAATCCCGCAATCCGACCGTGTCACGGAAGGCAGGTTCCTGCCGGCAAGGTAAAGGAAACGCCTCCATCATGTGGAAGGCAACAAAAAACCCGCCGGATAGGCGGGTTCGGTGTCGGGCGATCCGGAGCCGTCAGGCGGGCAGGATTGCGCCCTGCAGCGTCGTGAGCTGCGAGAGATAGGTTTCGATGCCGAATTTCTGCTCGTCGGATGTCGCCGTCGACAGCTCGGCACGGGCGGCCTCGACGCGGCGGGCAATGTCGTCGCGGTTGAATTCATCGACATGGACGGCCGATTCGGCCAGCAGCGTGCAACCGGTCGGGACGATGTCCGCGAAACCGCCGAAGACCACGTAGCGGTCCTTCTTGCCATCCGCGAACTTCACGGTAACGACGCCCGGCTTGATCGTCGTCATGGTCGGCGCATGGTTGGCCATGACGGTCATCTCGCCCTCGGTCGCCGGAATGACGACTTCGCTGACGCTGCCGGAAACCAGCAGGCGCTCGGGGGAAACGAGTTCAAAGTTGAAATTGTCGGCCATGACCATTCACTTCTTCTGATGTCGTCCGGCAGGAACGGGCGCCCTCATCGGGCGCCCGGATTCATCAAGCGGCTTCGGCAGCCAGCTTCTTGGCCTTCTCGACGGCTTCTTCCATGGAGCCGACCATGTAGAAGGCGGCTTCCGGAAGATGGTCGTACTCGCCGTTGACGAGGCCCTTGAAGCCCTTGATCGTGTCTTCGAGAGCAACCAGCTTGCCCGGCGAGCCGGTGAAGACTTCGGCCACGAAGAACGGCTGCGACAGGAAGCGCTCGATCTTGCGGGCGCGGGCAACGGCCAGCTTGTCGTCTTCCGACAGTTCGTCCATGCCGAGGATGGCGATGATGTCCTGAAGAGCCTTGTAGCGCTGCAAGGTCGTCTGGACCTTACGGGCGACTTCGTAGTGTTCTTCGCCGACAACCATCGGGTCGAGCATGCGCGAGGTCGAGTCGAGCGGGTCCACGGCCGGGTAGATGCCCTTTTCGGCGATCGAGCGCGACAGAACGGTCGTGGCGTCGAGGTGGGCGAACGAGGTCGCCGGCGCCGGGTCGGTCAAGTCGTCGGCGGGAACGTAGATGGCCTGAACCGAGGTGATCGAGCCCTTGGTCGTCGTCGTGATGCGTTCCTGCATCGCGCCCATGTCGGTGGCGAGCGTCGGCTGATAGCCCACGGCCGAGGGGATGCGGCCGAGAAGTGCGGACACTTCGGAGCCGGCCTGCGTGAAGCGGAAGATGTTGTCGACGAAGAACAGAACGTCCTGGCCCTTGTCGCGGAAGTCTTCGGCGATGGTGAGACCGGTCAGCGCGACGCGAGCGCGGGCGCCCGGCGGTTCGTTCATCTGGCCGTAAACGAGAGCGGCCTTGGAGCCTTCGCCGCCGCCGAGCTTGTTCACGCCCGACTCGATCATTTCGTGGTAAAGGTCGTTGCCCTCGCGGGTGCGTTCACCGACGCCCGCGAACACCGAGTAGCCGCCGTGCGCCTTGGCGACGTTGTTGATCAGTTCCATGATGAGAACGGTCTTGCCGACGCCTGCGCCGCCGAAGAGACCGATCTTGCCGCCCTTTGCGTAAGGCGCGAGAAGGTCGACGACCTTGATGCCGGTGACGAGGATCTGTGCTTCCGTGGACTGCTCGACATAGGCCGGAGCTTCCTGGTGGATGGCGCGGCGGCCGGACGTGACGAGCGGACCGGCTTCGTCGACGGGCTCGCCGATGACGTTCATGATGCGGCCGAGCGTCTCGTCGCCGACCGGAACGGAAATCGGGGCGCCCGTATCGGCGACCGGCTGGCCGCGCACGAGACCTTCGGTGGAGTCCATGGCGATCGTGCGCACGGTGTTCTCGCCGAGGTGCTGGGCCACTTCGAGAACGAGGCGGTTGCCGTTGTTGTCGGTTTCCAGCGCGTTCAGGATGAGCGGCAGGGTGCCGTCAAAGGCGACGTCGACGACGGCGCCGATGACCTGGGTGACGCGGCCCGTCGCAACGGCGCCGACCGGAGCCGCAGCCTTGGTTGCTGCCGCGGCCTTCGCTGCCGGCTTGCGAGCAGCCGGCTTCTTTTCCGCTGCGGTTTCCTTCGGGGTAGCTGCCTTAGCCATGTCTCTTACCCTCTTTGTCCTGGTCCTTAGAGCGCTTCGGCGCCCGAGATGATTTCGATGAGTTCCTTGGTGATCTGAGCCTGACGCTGACGGTTGTAGTTGAGCGTCAGCTTGTTGATCATTTCACCGGCATTGCGGGTCGCGTTGTCCATGGCGCTCATCTTGGCGCCCATCTCGCCGGCGACGTTCTCGAGCAGCGCCCGGAAGATCTGCACGGAGATGTTACGCGGGATGAGGTCGCCGAGGATCGCGCTGGCGTCCGGCTCGTAATCGTAGATCGCCGTTGCGCCGGTCGTTTCATCTGCCGCTGCGGGAGCGGAGGCGGGAACGAGCTGGAGCGCGGTCGGGATCTGCGAGATGACCGACTTGAACTCGGAATAGAACAGCGTGCAGACGTCGAACTCGCCCTTCTCGAAGAGGCCGATGACCTTGCGGCCGATCTGGTCCGCATTCGAAAAACCGATGCGCTTGACGTCGCGAAGATCGACGCGGTCGATGATCAGCGATGCGAATTCGCGCCGCAGGATATCGAAGCCCTTCTTGCCCACGCAGACGATCTTGACCGTCTTGCCGCTGGCGAGCAGCTTGCGGGTATGGTCACGCGCAAGACGGGCGATCTGCGAGTTGAAGCCGCCGCAAAGGCCGCGTTCGGCCGTGCAGACGACGAGCAGGTGGACGTCGTCCTTGCCGGTGCCGGTCATCAGGCGCGGCGCGCTATCGTCCTGGCCGACGGCCTGGGCGATGTTGGCGAGAACGGCGCTCATGCGCTGCGAATAGGGCCGGGCGGCCTCGGCCGCTTCCTGGGCACGCCGAAGCTTCGCCGCGGCGACCATCTTCATCGCCTTGGTGATCTTCTGCGTCGCCTTGACGGAGGCGATCCGGTTTTTCAGATCCTTAAGTGAAGGCATCCGTTTTCCGTCCTGTAACACGATCCGGAGGGATCATGCGTCAAATCCAAAGTTCGGGGCGCCTGCGCGCCGAACCGGCGCGCAGGGCCTAAACCGCCGGCCTCAGCCGAAGGTCTTGGCGAAGGTGTCGAGGGCAGCCTTGATCTTGCCCTTGGTGTCGTCGCTGATCGCCTTTTCGGTGCGGATCGTGTCGAGGATCGCCTTGCCTTCCGTGCGCATGTAGCCGAGCAGGCCCTGCTCGAACTTGCCGACGTCGGCGACCGGCAGCTTGTCGAGATAGCCGTTGACGCCGGCGAAGATCACGACGACCTGCTCTTCCGTCTTCAGCGGCGAGAACTGCGGCTGCTTGAGAAGTTCGGTCAGGCGTGCGCCGCGGTTGAGCAGGCGCTGCGTTGCGGCGTCGAGGTCCGAGCCGAACTGGGCGAAGGCCGCCATTTCGCGATACTGGGCAAGCTCGCCCTTGATCGAGCCGGCAACCTGCTTCATCGCCTTGATCTGAGCCGAGGAGCCCACGCGGGAAACCGACAGGCCGACGTTAACGGCCGGGCGGATACCCTGGTAGAACAGGTCCGTTTCAAGGAAGATCTGGCCGTCGGTGATCGAGATCACGTTGGTCGGGATGAACGCCGAAACGTCGTTGCCCTGGGTTTCGATGACCGGCAGGGCCGTCAGCGAGCCGGCACCCATTTCGTCGTTGAGCTTTGCAGCGCGCTCGAGGAGACGCGAATGCAGGTAGAAGACGTCGCCCGGATAGGCTTCGCGGCCCGGCGGGCGGCGCAGCAGCAGCGACATCTGGCGGTAGGCGACGGCCTGCTTGGAAAGGTCGTCATAGCCGATGAGGGCGTGCTTGCCGTTGTCGCGGAAGTATTCGCCCATCGCGCAGCCGGCGAAAGGTGCGAGATACTGCATCGGCGCCGGGTCGGAAGCCGTCGCGGCAACGATGATCGAGTACTGGAGAGCACCGCGCTCTTCGAGAACCTTCACGAACTGGGCGACCGTCGAACGCTTCTGGCCGATGGCGACGTAGACGCAGAAGAGCTTGTCGCCTTCCGGGCCGTTGTCGTGGATCGCCTTCTGGTTCAGGATCGTGTCCAGGATGATGGCGGTCTTGCCGGTCTGGCGGTCGCCGATGACGAGCTCGCGCTGGCCGCGGCCGACCGGGATGAGGGCGTCGATGGCCTTGAGGCCGGTCGACATCGGCTCATGCACCGACTTGCGCGGGATGATGCCGGGAGCCTTCACGTCGACGCGGGCGCGCTGCTTGGCATTGATCGGGCCCTTGCCGTCGATCGGGTTGCCGAGCGCATCGACGACGCGGCCGAGCAGTTCCGGACCGACCGGGACGTCCACGATGGCGCCGGTCCGCTTGACGGTGTCGCCTTCCTTGATGTCACGGTCAGAACCGAAGATAACGACACCGACGTTGTCGCTTTCCAGGTTCAGCGCCATGCCGCGAATGCCGCCGGGGAACTCCACCATTTCACCGGCCTGGACATTGTCGAGGCCGTAAACGCGGGCGATGCCGTCACCGACGGAGAGCACCTGGCCGACTTCCGAGACTTCCGCCTCTTTGCCGAAATTTTTGATCTGATCTTTGAGAATTGCGGAAATTTCCGCGGCGCGGATATCCATCAGCCGACCTCTTTCAGTGCAAGCTTAAGAGTAGAGAGTTTGGTGCGAAGGGACGTGTCGATCTGGCGCGATCCCACCTTGACGATCAGACCACCGAGAATGGACGGGTCGACGATGACGGCGATCGCCACGTCTTTGCCGGTGACGCCTTTCAGCGCCGCCTTCAATTCTTTTTCCTGCGCTGCGGTCAGCGCATGGGCCGAGGTGACGTCGGCCGTGATTTCGCCGCGCGCGCGGGCCGCGATGGTGCGGTATGCCTTGATCATGCCGGGAACGGCGAAAAGGCGACGATTCGACGCAACCACCTTGAGGAAGTTTGCCACGAGGCCCGTGATGCCGGCCTTGGCCGCAACGGCGGCAATGGCCTTGGTCTGATCTTCGGCGGAGAAGACGGGGCTGGCGATCAGCCGCTTCAGGTCGGCGCTCTCGTCGATCAGGGCCTGGAAACGGTCGAGATCAGCGCCGACACTGTCAGCCGAACCGGCTTCCTGAGCGAGGTCGAAAAGCGAGGACGCGTATCTTTCTGCAACACCGGAAACAAGCTGGGATGTGTCTGCCACGGGCACAAGTTTCTCTTCTTTTCATCCAGAGCGCCGGACGGCAGCGGGGCTACGGTCCTAACTTACTGAAATCGTTGCGATAATCTTCAGTTCCCACAGGCTCTCCACCCGCTTTTCCTGAATTTCGCGGTTCGTCTAGCATAGGAAACCCGGACTCGCAACACGCGCGGCGCAGGAATGCGCCATAAGTCGGCCACAGTCGCGGCAAAAGTTGACTGCGCGCAGTCTGTTTTACGATCCAGTGCGGCAAAACGCCCCCGATCCCTCAGAAAAAGCCGAAGACATAGGCGAGCGGAAGGCCGCCGAGAAGCACTTGGACGAGAAGCACCAGCAGGTTCTTCACGCTGAAGGAGCGGTCCGACATCAGGGAGAGAATGCGCCCGAAGGCCGCAAGCGCGAAACCGCCGCCGATGGCCATGTAGATCCAGTCCTGCGCCATCATCAGCGCGACGATGGCAAGCCCCGCATAAAAGCCGCCGGCCGAGCGGACGAAGGCGAAACCCTCGCGACTGCCCTCCCGCGTCTGGAGGCCCGCCAGCTTCAGCGCCATGCCCGGCGCGAAGAGGGCGAAGAGGCCGAAAAGCCCGGTGACGATGGCCGCGCAGAAGGCGGCAAGCTCGCCCGTTTCGGTGGGAATGTAGAATTCCATCTCGACGCCTCTTCCGTCCGCTCCTGCCGTTCTATCGCACAGCCATGCCGCACGCTAAAGCGTGCCGGCCGACTTCGCACAACTCTTTGTTAACCCTGCGCGTCACAGGAAGCTCTGCGGGTCGATGTCGAGCTGCACCTGCAGCGAGGCGCGCTCCTTCGGCCCGTTCGCCAGCATGGCGCGCAGGAAGGCCTGCATGTCGCTGCCCCGCCGCCCGTGGACGAGCAGGCGGAAGCGGTGGCGCCCGCGCACGAGCGCCAGCGGTGCTTCCGCCGGCCCGAGGATCGAGATGCCCGAGACCTGCGGCGCGGCCTGCCTGAGCCCGCGCGCATGTCCTTCCGCCTCGCCCCGGCTGTCCGCCGAGACGATGACCGAGGCGAGCCGGCCAAACGGCGGCAGGAGCGCCTTTTCCCGCTCGCCGATCTCGCGGTCGTAGAAGGCCTCAGCATCGCCGGAGACGATGGCCTGCATCACCGGATGACCCGGCTGGTAGGTCTGGATGAGGCCGTGGCTCTTGAGGCCCGAGCGCCCGGCGCGGCCCGTCACCTGCGAGAGGAGCTGGAAGGTGCGCTCGGCCGCGCGCGGATCGCCGTTGGAAAGGCCGAGATCGGCATCCACCACGCCGACCAGTGACATCAGGGGGAAGTTGTGCCCCTTGGCGACGAGCTGCGTGCCGATGACGATGTCCGCCTCGCCCCGCGCGATGGCTTCGAGCTCCAGCCTGAGACGCTTCACCCCCATGAGGTCGGAGGAGAGCACGATGGTGCGCGCCTCCGGGAAATGCCGCTCGACTTCCTCGGCAATGCGCTCCACCCCCGGCCCGCAGGCCGCGAGATGGTCGAAGGTGCCGCATTCCGGGCAGGCTTCCGGCGTGCGCTCGGCGTAGCCGCAATGGTGGCACTGTATCTGCCCGCGGAAGCGATGCTCCACCAGCCAGCTCGAGCATTGCGGGCACTGGAAGCGGTGGCCGCAGACGCGGCAGAGCGTCAGCGGCGCATAGCCGCGGCGATTGAGGAAAAGCAGCGCCTGCTCCTCCTTCTCGATGGTGCGCTGGATGCCGCGCAGGAGGATCGGCGACAGGAAGCCGCCCCGCGCCGGCGGATGGCGCCGCATGTCGACGAGGTGGAGGTCCGGAAGAGCCGCATCGCCGTAGCGCGTCGGCAGGTGCAGCTTGCGATAGCGCCCGACCTCGCTGTTGACCCGGCTTTCGACCGACGGCGTCGCCGAGACGAGCACGGCCGGGAAATCGCCGATGCGGGCCCTGACCACCGCCATGTCGCGCGCATTGTAGAAGACGCGGTCCTCCTGCTTGTAGGCCGGGTCGTGCTCTTCGTCGACGATGACGAGGCCGAGGTCCTCGAAGGGCAGGAAGAGCGCCGAACGCGCACCGGCCACGACCCTGACGTCCCCCGTCGTCACCTGCCGCCAGACCTTTTCGCGGATGCGCGGGGCAAGATCGGAATGCCATTCGGCGGGCTTGGCGCCGAAACGGTCCTGGAAGCGTTCGAGGAAGCTTGCCGTCAACGCGATTTCCGGCAAGAGGATGAGCACCTGTCTTCCCTGCCGCAGCGTTTCGGCGATGGCCTCGAAATAGACCTCCGTCTTGCCCGAGCCGGTGATGCCGTCGATCAGCGAGACGCAGAATTCGCCCTTCTGCACGCTCGCGACGAGCTCTGCCGCGCTCTCCGTCTGCGGTCCTTCCAGCCGCGGCGCCACATAGTCGGGGTCGGGCCAGGCGACGACCGGCGGCGGCGTCAGGAAGACCGTCTCGAACGATCCCTGCTTCACCAGTCCGTCGACGACGCTCGTCGATGTGCCGGAGGCATGCGCAAGGCCGGAGCGGGTCCACGGCACGCCGTCCTCGGCCATTTCCAGTACCCGTTCGCGCGCGCTCGTCAGCCGCTCCGGCCGGTGGCCGGTAAAGCGCAGGCCCTCGATCATCGGCTCGGGGTCGAATGCGGCCGGCGCGCGCAGCGCCATGCGGGCGACGAGCCCGGGCGGCGTCAGCGTATAGGCGGCGACCCAGTCGATGAAATCGCGCATCTCCTTCGAGAGTGGCGGGCAATCGAAGGCCTTCTCGATGGGACGCAGCTTCTTCGGATCGACCTTGCCGTCGTCCGCGCCGTCCCAGACGACACCCGCCACCAGCCGCGGCCCGAGCGGCACCTTGACGATGGAGCCCGGCTCGACCGCCATGCCCTCCGGCACGGAATAGGAATAGGCAACGGGCGTCGGCACCGGCACCAGAACGGGCACGGTGAGCGGAAAGAGTTTCTCCCCGAAAAGGTCGGTCGAATCGCTGCTCATCGCCCGCGAAGATGCCCCCGCCATTGCGGGAAGAAAACCGCAAACATGATCATTCGCCCTCGTCTTCCATCTCGCCGGTCAGTCGCATCCCCTCGATCCACGTCGCCCCGTCGTTGCGGATGACGCGTTTCGCCCAGACGCCGCAGCGCACCTCGATCTCCCGCGCCAGCCGCTCCGAATGGGTGACGATCCAGAGCTGGCTCGTCTCGGCGGCCCGCGCGATCATCCCGGCGAGCGGCGGCAGCATGTCGGGGTGAAGGCTCGCCTCCGGCTCGTTGAGCGCGATCAGCGGCGGCGTGCGATAGGAAAGGAGCGCGGCGGCGAGCGCCAGGAACCGGATCTGCCCGTCGGAGAGTTCGCGCGGCTGGAAGACGCGTTTGGGAAACTGCGGGAAAACGAGCCCGTAGGAGGCAAATTCCTCGGGCTCGGCAATGGAAAGCCGCGCCCCGCCGAACGCTTCCGCCACCGCACGGTCGAGGTCCACCGTATCCTGCCGGGTCGTCGCCAGCGTCGCGAACACCGCGGCCATGTTCGCCCCGTCCTCGTCGAGCAGCGGCGCGGTCACGGCAAGGCACGGCTGGCGCAGCGCCGAGTCCCTGTCGGAACGGAAACCGTGAAAGAAGCGCCATTGCGAGACCGCGCGGCGGAAGGTGCCCACTTCCGGATAATGCCCGGCATCGCCGAGTAGCGCGACCGCCGTTTCCGAGGTCAGTGCCCGTTCGGGATGCTCGGCCATGCGGCCGCTCTCGTCACGCACAGAAATACCAGGCCCCGCCCGCTTCATCACCGTCACAGGCCGGCGTCCCGTCTCGATCGTCAGTTCCTCCGCCTTCACCTGCGGCTCGAAGGCAAAGCCCGCGGCGGCTGGCGGGCGAAGCCCGGCCTCGATGCGGTAGCGGAAGGTGATCGCCCGCTCCTCGTCCGTGAGTTCGGCCTCCAGCCGGATACGCACCGGCTCGTTCGGTCGCCTCTTGCCCGTCCACAGCGCCGAGGCCATGCCGCCCTCCGCCGCGATCTCATGGGCGAACGTGCCGCGCACGGCGGCCTGCACCAGTTGCAGCGAACGGTAGAGGTTCGACTTGCCCGCCCCGTTCTCGCCGACGAAGAGGTTCACCCGCCCGAGATCCATACGGATTGCGCGCAGCGAGCGGTAGTTTTCGGCGGACATGGATCGCAACAGCATGGGCAGACCCGGATTGGAGACGACGACGCTTTATATAAGCGCCTCGCGGGGCCCGTGAAGCCAACGTTAACGCAAATCGCCGATCCTCTCTGCATGACCGAACTCCTCATCATCGCCGATCCGATGCTTCTCGCCGAGCGGCAGGCCTGGCTGGACGCGCTTTCCGATGAGCGCCGCCTTTCCGGCAATACGCTGGAAGCCTATGAGCGCGACACGCGCCAGTTCCTCGCCTTCCTGACGCAGCACCTCGCCGCTCCTGCCCGCCTCAGGGACATCGGGGACCTCCGCCCATCGGACCTGCGCGGCTTCCTCGCCGCCCGCCGCCGCGACGGGGCGGGGCCACGCACGCTCGGCCGCGGTCTTGCAGGCCTGCGCTCGTTCCTGCGCCATCTTGAGCGCAGGGGCCTTGCCAATGCGGCCGGCGCGTCCGCCGTGCGCTCGCCGAAGCAGCCGAAATCCCTGCCGAAGCCGCTCTCCGACCGGCAGGCCATCTCCGTCGTCGATGCGCATGAGCAACTGGCCGAAGAACCCTGGATCCGCGTGCGAAACGCCGCCGTGCTCGCCCTCCTCTACGGCTGCGGCCTGCGCATCTCCGAGGCGCTGTCGCTGACGCCCGCCGATTTTGCCGCAGGCCCGGCATCGCTGCGCATCGCCGGCAAGGGCGGCAAGACCCGCATCGTGCCGCTGATCGCCCCGGCCCGCGCTGGTGTCGAGGACTATATCAAGCTCTGCCCTTTCCCACTCGGCGAGGACGGACCGCTCTTTCGCGGCGCGCGCGGGGGGGCCTTGCAGCCCGCTATCATCCAGCGCGAGATGCAGAAACTGCGCGGCGCGCTCGGCCTGCCGGACAGCGCGACGCCCCATGCGCTGCGCCATTCCTTCGCCACGCATCTGCTTGCCGGCGGCGGAGACCTGCGCACCATCCAGGAATTGCTCGGCCATGCCAGCCTTTCCACCACGCAGGTCTACACCGGCGTCGATTCCGCGCGGCTCCTCGAAATCTACGACCGCGCCCATCCGCGCGCGTGAACGTTAAGGGATTGTGAGGATCGGAAGACTAGGGTCCGGCGAAAATGCAGGGAGTTCGACCATGACAGTCCTTCTTCACAAGAGCCGGCCGGCGCCTGCCGACCGGATGGCCGATGCCGGCCTCTGGCTCCTTGCCGCCGTCAATATCGTGATCGCGCTCTCCTTCCTCCTCGTGCTCGCCGCGCTTTCGCCGGCCCATGCCGAGGAGCCGGCGACCTGCGGCGGAGAGAATCTCCTCACGAAATTCGAGAAGGATGATCCCGCGGGCTTTGCGAAGCTGCGCGCCGAGGCCGACGCCGTGCCGAACGGCAAGAGCATCTTCTGGAGGGTCGAGAAAGAGGGCAAGCCGGCCTCTTTTCTGCTCGGCACGATGCATGTGACGGATCCGCGCGTGCTCGCGATGCCCGAGGCCGCCCGCACGGCCTATGCCGATGCCGCCACCGTCATCGTCGAATCGGACGAGATCACCGACGAGAAGAAGGCCGGCGCGGCGATCATGGCCCGCCCGGATCTCACCATGTTCACGGACGGCAAGTCGATAACCGATTTCCTCGACAAGGAAGACACGGAAAAGCTGACCGAGGGGCTCAAGGACCGCGGCCTGTCGCTAGCCGCCGTCGCCCGCATGAAACCGTGGATGATCGCGAGCTTCGTGGCGCTGCCTGCCTGCGAGATCGCCCGCAAGACGGCCGGCGCCGCCTTTCTCGACCAGCGCCTCGCCAGGGATGCACTCGCGGGCGGCAAGACGCTGAAGGGCCTCGAAACGCTCCTCGAACAGATTTCCGCCCTCGATTCCCTGCCGCTGGAACCGCAGATCCAGGGCCTGGTGCAGACCGTGGAACTTGGCGATGCGCTGCAGGACGTCATCGAGACGATGAGCCAGCTCTATCTTGCCGGCGATACCGGCATGATCATGCCGATGATGCGCGCGGCGAGCCCCGGGGCGGAAGAGGATGCCCTCGCCTATGCCGAATTCGAGCAGCGCATCATCGTCGACCGCAACCACGTCATGGCGAGCCGCGCCGCACCGATCCTCGAAGAGGGGAACGTCTTCATGGCCGTGGGCGCGCTGCACCTGCCGGGGCCGGAAGGCGTGGTGGAACTGCTGCGCAAGCAAGGCTTTTCGGTTACCGCCGTGAATTGACGACCCGCTCGCCAACGCCAGCGAGCATGCGCCGCACGATCGGCTTGTGAAACGGCAGGACTGCCGCGAGATAGAGCCGGCCGAGAAGATTGTTGCGGTGGACGAGCGTCATCACGCTGAGGGTCTGGCCTGCGGGCCGGTCGGCCATCACGTCGATGACGATGCGGAAATCGAGATGCCGGTCGTCGAAGCCGAGCACGATCCGGTCGTCGCTGGCGCTCACCACCGGAAAGCCGCCGATCTCCGCCTCCGACGTCTTCACCTCTTTCGCCGCGCCCTTCAGCCCGAGGGGCGCCACCAGCACATTGCGCAGCGCCATCAGCCTGCGCACCCAGCCCGGCGGATATTCCAGCGCCAGCCGCGCCGCATCCCGCGCGGTCAGGCCGTCGACGGGCAGGCCGAGCGTGAACCGATCCGCCCAGTCGGCGCCAGGAAGAAGCGGGTGGGGAAGGAAGACGGGTCTCGACACCGGCGTCATGAAAGCCTCCTTG